>DATJWT010000300.1:0-10071 GCA_035500975.1 Binataceae bacterium (SeqCode) | reverse complement strand
GATGGATCCCCGGCCAGGTATCGCGCGGAAATCGTGAGGCTGCTGGAGGGCCGCTATCACGATCCCGACGAGAGGGTGCGCAGGTCAGTGCGGAAGGTGTTGGCGAACTATCGGCACTCGGGCACGGTCAACGTTTTGTAGCTGTCTGGGTGCCTTACGAACGCTTGCGCTTCCACTTTTTCAGCATCTGCTCCTTTGGACAAGCAAGGACCTAGTGGGGCGCTAGGCTAACCGATATCTGCGAGGTTCATTAGCTCCGCAATAAGTTTTCTGTACTCAGACTTTAGGTCGTCGAGATCCTGCTTCTGCGTTATGTATGTTCGATGATGCGCGGCCGTATCGCCTAAAAACTTGATGCCATCCATCGTCTTACAGGCGCCCCGAGCCAGATGAAGCCGAGGGTCCGCTTTGATATGCGCAATCAGTTTCGCCAGCTCAAGGAAGTTACCCTCAACTTTTATGTCGTCCGCGCGATTGCCGTGAATGTAGACTTCTATGATCAGGCTTTCCATCAAACGCCGCATCAGGACACCTGCTCCGTCGTATAGCGCGAACTCATAGGAGGCGTTGATTTGGTGAACCATCTTCTTCAGATAGGCTCGCGTGACTCGAATCAAAAGTGGCGGCGGCAGTACTTCGCCAACCGGCTCAACCGTGGGTGGACCAGCGAAGCGAGAGTACCGTTGATCTAGGATTGAAATCTTCGAAAGATTCAGCTGAAAACTGCCAGGTTTCTTTCCTCGAGCTGTTTCAGGGCTCTTAACAAGCGAGTTGCGCAGTCGCGTTACGTTGGGACGCGCAAAGCCCTCATCGTGCATGTCCTGGGCTAGTTCGGACGGAGTCTTTTCCGAATGTTCCTTGGCGTCCACGTAATACCAGAGAAACCCCACGGCCACTTCCACCTGTTCAAGGTTGGCAGCGGCGAGAGATTTGGCGAAAGCGCTCCGTGTCATCGCGAACCACCGAGTACAGTCTTCATGTAGGCGACGCCCCTTCGGTTTAGCTTGTATCTCGTTGCTCCCTCCCTTGCCCCGGCAACATCGACTAGGACGTACTTCGAGGCGGGTCCACGTATGGTGTGAGACACGTTGGGGCCTGACACTTGGCTGCCGAGCTCTGTAGTAAAGGCGCTTATCTCGCCGGTGGTCAGGCCGAACTGGTTTTGGAAATACTCGTGAATCAAGTAGAGAGGCAGAAGCACCCGATCGACTTGGCTGGACTTGTCTAGGACCCTTGCTTCAATGATCTCGGCTTCATCGCAAGACTTTGCCTTGTTTACAATTTCAGCGAGGGCTGGGCGCGCTGTGGCTCCTTCTCTGATGGCCGTCCCTTGATCTTGTTCTCCGTCTCTCACCGCCTGTGAGCGGTTGTTGAGTTCAAGGATTCGAGCAACCTCCTCTGGAGTACCCTCTACGGTCACGATCGCGCCGGACGTTAGCACCATTGACGCCTTTGCCATCCTTCTCGCTCCTGGTTCACGGGTTGCAATACTCATAAACCGTCTTGCCGCCTTCTCGTCTCTCTAGCCGCCTTAGCTGCCGTCTCCGGACAAGACGCACCAAGGGCGTGCTCAGCTTCTCCATTTCGTACGGATACCCAAGTCTTCGTAGCTCGTTCTGGGTCTCCGCGATCGTCTTCGGGGCGCTAAAAAACCCCCCATCCCTCAGAGCGAGAATGCGTCCAGCTGCACCCGCAGCGCTTCTTGGTTGATGAGACGTAACTCGCTTCTCAGAAATCCGAGGTGCCACGGTCCCGCCCAAGTCCTTTGACAGCAGAAGTCGCAATACTTCTGCGAAAGCAACTGCTCTCATCGAATCCTCGCGGATCACAGAGACGACCTCCTCGCTCCTTTTCAGCACTCTAACCAGCTCTTCATTTGGACTCGAAAAACTCATCTCCTGCTCCTCGCATCCGCACTTTGGTGATGCTCATAATCAATGACCTTCCAACTTGTGTCATGCTAAACGATCCGCTGTTTTCAGTCCAGATCTGTCATCCTCTCTATTCACACTCTTATCAACAGTGCTCTAAACATGAGTATTAGGTTGAATTCCTGAGCTCTTTGATGCACACGTCATCTCTACGCTCACCTTATTATGAGTAGTTTCTTAGGTCTTCGATGGTTCATTGCTTCAAAATGACTCGGCCATTTACCGCTGATTCTAAACGGCGGCCCGGAGTCATTCCGTTATTTCCGCAGGAGCGGCAAGCCTGCTTCTGGCTGGGCCAGGCGGAAATGGCCGTAACTAGGCGAAAAGACCGGATTCATTGGACCTACTCGCGCCGGGATCTTGATTAGCCACCGGCAACGACTCCCGTGAGATCTTCTACACACTCGATCAGACGAATGAATGTGGATCGCCTCGCTTGAGGAAGTGATCATCGAATTTATCTATCTCGATGGGATTTGAGAAGAGTCTGTACTACTCTTACGCGAATCTTTAGATCAAAACCTGAACAGTATTCGAATAGTTATGGACACTCTAAACGACTACGCATATTTCATTGTGAATAGGATTGAAGAGCTTCGATGGTTCATTGCTTCAAAATGACTCGGCCATTTACCGCTGATTCTAAACGGCGGCCCGGAGTCATTCCGTTATTTCCGCGGGAGCGGCAAGCCTGCTTCTGGCTGGGCCAGGCGGAAATGGCCGTAACTAGGCGAAAAGACCGGATTCGTTGGACCTACTCGCGCCGGGATCTTGATTAGCCACCGGTAGTGACACCCGTGAAATGCTCTACACACTTGGGAGGTCAGAGCCGTCCACGGCGGCTTTCAATCGCTCGCCGACGGGGACGCCCGCTCGTCGGCGGGCACGGCGGCCCGCCCCACTACGATTTTTTTTAGGACAGGTGGGCGACTACTTTGCCCATTGACGATGTGTCGTAGCCACAGAGGCCGGCTACTTCACGGGCGAAGCGGGCTGAGGTGAGGGATTCCATCATCGCGCGCACCGGCGTCGAGGACATCTCGCGTTCGGGAATCGCCAGGTCATAGCGTTCTTGGCGGATGGGGACGAAGCCCAGGCCGTACGCATCAGCAGCGACCCGAATCGTCACACCGACGTCGGCGCGGCCCGCGGCGATGGCCTCCGCCACGTCGAGATGTCCCGGAACTTCGACCTCGTAGCCCGCGAGGGTTTTGGCATCGAAGCCGAGCTCGCGCAGCGCTTCATCGAGGGCATTGCGCGCGCCCGCACCACGCTCGCGATTCACGAGTTTCAGGCCGCGGCGCTTCAGATCGTCGAAGCCGCGAATGCGATAGGGATTGCCGGATGCCGTGGCAAGCCCAAGCTCCCATCGCGCGAAGCTGACCAGCACCGTGCGCCGCCGCCCCAGCACGCTGCGCGCCGCATCGAGGTTGTATTCTCCGGTTTTGCGATGGCGCAGATGGGCGCCGGCGGCATGCACGTGCCCCTCGCCGAGAGCATCGAGCGCCTGCTTGCTGCCGCATCCCAGGGAGGCGAGGCTCACGGGCGCATGATGGCGCGAGATCCAGTCCGCGAGGAGCGACACCGCAGGGTCGCATCCGGCGACTATCAAGGTCGAGTTGATTTCCGCCGGCGATCTGAAACTTTCCACCGCCGCGCGAGTGCCGTTCATCCGCTCGATGGTTCCCGCGGCGGGCGCGAGCGTTCGATGCCCGGCGAAATAAGGCACCGCCACAACCCGGCCGCCTATCCTCGCGAGTGCGACCCGGGTTCCGGGTTTCGCGCCGGAGGCTTCGGCGGAACTTCCGACGGCAGCATCGACGTGCTCGAAAGGTAATTCGCCGAACAGGCTTTCCACCGTATCGCCCAATTCGCGAGCGAGTTTGAGCGCAACGCTGACGCTGGGCTGGTAGACGCCGGCTTCGATTGCGCCCAGGGCCTGGCGCGAGATCGCGGCGCGACGCGCCAGCTCCGCCTGGCTGACCTGGCGCGCGATTCGCGCGGTCCGGATGCGGTTTCCTAGTTCGGACATCTTACTTGTCATGATGCCATAGGAATGGCATAACACCCTCGCCATGAGAATTCAGCTTCGGTGGTCGAATTGCAACGCGGCATTGCTGCTTGCGGCCTGTTTCCTGGTGCTGGTTCCCGCCAGCGCCCGCGCGCAGAGCGGCTCGAGCGGCGGACTTGGGGACATGATCGCCCAGTTCGTGGACGATTGGGAAGCCAGGGCCACGCGTATCCAGTCCGAGCAGCCGCACTGGGTCACTCCATTGACGACGGTAACCCCGCGCCTTGAACAGGAGTATCGCTACGACCAGTTCTTCCAATCGCAGCAGAACGGGCACGCGGTCAACAACTTCGGCGGGGGCAAGGGCCTCGAGCTGATCCCGTTTCAAAACACCGAGGTCATCCTCGGAGTTCCGGCGTGGATCAATCACGGCGGCGCTATCAGCCTGCCGAGCAAGGGTCATCCGGTCACGACAGACGGATGGGCAGACGAGACGTTTCTCCTGAAGTACCGGCTGCTCTCCGCCAACGAGGACAACGGCAATTACATCGTGACCGCGTTCATGGGCTTCAGCGCGCCGACGGGCGACGATGGGAACAGCGCGGGGCACGGGCTGTTCACTCCAACTATCGCGGGCGGTAAAGGCTTTGGGGACTTCGACGTCCAATCGACGCTGGGCGTCACATTCCCCAGCGGCGGACTGGATCGCCTGGGCTGGCCGTTGGCCTGGAACACCGCGTTCCAATACCACCTGTTCAAGTATTTCTGGCCGGAGTTCGAGACCAACTACACCTGGTATGCGAAGGGCGAGCGTAGAGGGCAACAGCAACTCTACCTGACCCCGGGAATCCTGTTTGGGCGTTTTCCCATTCACGGCCGACTGGGCGTGACGCTCGGCGCCGGCTACCAGGTCGCGGTCACCAACGATCGGGGCTACAACCACGCGGTGGTTCTGAGCGGCCGCATCCCGTTCTGAGCGAGCGGGACGCGAGCGCGTCGAACTACTTCTTGGGTTCGCCGCCTTCAGCGTTTGCCAGGCGCATCTGGGCCAACGCGCGGAAGGGCTCGATCAGATCGATGGGCAGCGGGAACACGGTCGTGGAGTTCTTCTCGGTCGCGATTTCAGCCAGGGTCTGGAGATAGCGAAGCTGGAGCGTGATGGGGCTCTTGCCCATGATCTCCGCCGCTTCCGCCAGGCGCTGAGCGGCCTGGAATTCGCCCTCGGCCGCGATCACCTTGGCGCGACGCTCGCGCTCGGCTTCGGCCTGCGCGGCGATGGCGCGCTGCATGTCCTGGGGCAGATCGATGTTCTTGATCTCGACCAGGGTAACCTTGATACCCCACGGCTCGGTTTGCGCATCGACGATTTCCTGGATGCGTGCGTTGAGTTTCTCGCGCTGCGAGAGGAGATCGTCGAGTTCGGACTGGCCGCCCACTGATCTCAAGGTCGTCTGCGCGAGCTGCATGGTCGCGAACAGGTAGTTGGCCACCTCGGTGACGGCGCGCGACGGGTCGACCACGCGGAAGTAGAGGACCGCGCTGACCTTGACCGTCACGTTGTCACGGGTGATGACGTCCTGCGGCGGGATGTCGAGGGTGACGGTGCGCAGATCGATTCGGACCATGCGTTCGATGACCGGCAGGATGAACGTGACTCCGGGGCCGCGATAGGGAGTGAGGCGCCCGAGCCGGAAGACGACCGCGCGCTCGTACTCGTTGAGAATCTTGATGCCGCTCAGGATGTAGACAATTACCACTACGATGATGATGCCGAGTCCGGATGCCACGCTGGATCCTCCTTCAGCTTGAACGCTGGACGACGACTTCGAGACCTTTGACCGCCGTAACGCGAGCCCGCGCGCCGGTGGGAAGAGACTCGTTGCACACCGCGCGCCAGATTTCACCGTGAACGAACATCTTGCCGGGAGCTCCCGGGGCGATCGGCTCGCGGACCTCGCCCACTTCGCCGACCAGGCCCTCGGCCCCGGTTTTCGCGGTACGACGGCGGTCGCGCGCGACGACATAGCCGACGCTCAAAATGATCAACGCTGACCCCGCGGCGGCGCCGTAGATGATACTGCGGCTCACGGCGAGGTTGGTGCGCGAGGTATCGATGAAGAGCAGGGAACCGATCACGAAGGCGATTACTCCGCCGAGTCCCAGCACCCCGTAGCTGGTGACGAACGCTTCCGCGATAAGCATCGCGACCCCGAGCAGGATCAGCAGGAAGCCGGTCAGATTGATCGGCAGAACTTCAAACGACGTGAGCGCAAGCAACAGGCAGATCGCACCGGCCACGCCCGGGAGGTAGACGCCCGGATGCGCAAACTCGAAATAGAGGCCGATAAGCCCGCCCATCAGGAGCAGGTACACGATGTTGGGATCGGACAGGATGTTGAGAATCGACTGGCCCGCAGTCATGCGAGCATTGCGCACGGCGGCATCGGCAAGTTGCAGCGTAACCTCGTGTCCTTCCACGCTGACCTTGCGGCCCGAAGCCTGCGCGAGCAGGCTCGGCAGGTCCTGCGCGACGATATCGATGACGTGCTTCTGGAGCGCCTCGCGCTCGCCGATCGCGACGCTGTGTCGGACAGCCTGCTCGTACCAATCCTCATTGCGGCCGCGCTGCTCCGCGATGCTGCGGGCAAAGCTGGCGGTGAAGTTCTCCACCTTCTGGCCCAAGGCGCCGTGGATGTCTCCGCCGCCCTCCTCCACCGGATGAGCCGCGCCAATCGTGGTCCCGGGCGCCATCGCGGCGATGTTTGCGGCAGCGGCAATGAAGGTACCCGCGGATGCTGCTCCGGCGCCCGCCGGTGCGACGTAAACGATAACCGGGAGAGGAGCGCCGAGAAGGCTTTTCACAATGTGCTGGGCGGAACTGAGCAGGCCGCCGGGAGTGTCCAGCTCGATGATGAGGGCGGCGGCGCCGTCGTGCGATGCGCTCGCGAGGGAATCATCTACATAACTGGCAACGGCAGGGTTGACACTGCCATCGATCTTGATCAACTGGACCCAGCGTTCGTTCTCGGCATGCAGCCACGAGCACAGGAGTACGAGCGTGGCCGCAGCCGCGACACTTACGAGCAGCGGCGATCGAAATCCAGTCGTCATCCGCCGCGCTTCGGGATCGACATCCCAAGCTCCTTCATCACGAGCTGGATGTCCTGCCACACCAGCCGTTTGTCGGCGGGGTTACGCAGGAGATACGCGGGATGGAACGTCGGCATCATCCTGATGCCGCGCAGCTCGTGCCAGTTGCCACGCAGGCGGCTGATGGGAGTTTTGACTTTCAAAAGAGCCTGCACCGCGAAAGTGCCGAGCCCGACAATCACGCGCGGATGCACGGTTTCGATTTGGCGAAAGAGGAACGGCTCGCACGAGCTGACCTCGTCGGGTTCGGGGTTGCGATTTCCGGGTGGGCGGCACTTGATGACGTTGCAGATGTAGACCTCGGTGCGCGGCAGCCCCATCCCGCGCTCGATAATGTCGGTGAGCAACTGACCCGCGCGACCCACGAACGGCTCTCCGCGCAGGTCTTCGTCGGCGCCCGGCGCCTCGCCCACGAACATCAGCTCGGCCTTCGGATTACCAACGCCGAACACCAGGTTGGTGCGCATCGGCCACAGCTTGCATCGACGGCAATCGCCGATGAATTCACGCAGATGCTCCAGCGACCCGCACGCCTCGAGCCCGGGATACTTCGAGAACATCTCGCCCATGGCCGGCGGCGCGGATGGACGCGGCGGTGAGGCCGGCGCGGCGACAGCCATCGAAGGCGAAGGTTCGGGGGCGGGAGGGACGTCCTTCGTCTCGCCGACAGGCAACCCATCGAGCCCTTCTTCACGAATCTGATCGACGTAGTCGCGCAGCGATGCGGCCAGGGTCTGGCGGTCAGCGGGTGGATGCGACTCACTCATCGAATCGGATACGATACTGGAATCGGGCGGGCGAAGGATGTAAGCCCGGCCACGATCCTCGAACTGCAATGATAGTCGCCTCCGCCTTCTGCGTCATCGCGCTGATCGTATTCGCACCGGAGCCCGCGTTTGCATGGGGTCCGGTCACACACGTCGCTTTGGGAGTGCAAGTACTTGCGACGGTTATCACCCCCGACCACCCACTACAAGCGACGCTTCTCAACCTGCCGGAGATCTTCCTCTACGGCAGCCTGGCACCCGATATCGTGCAGGGGCGACGCCTGCAGAGCCGACTGCGGCGTCATTCGCACAACTGGGACACGGGGCTGGGCTTGCTCAAGTCCGCGCAGGGGCGCGAGCAGCAGGCGCTGGCCTATGGATACCTGGCGCACCTGGCCGCGGACGTGGTCGCGCATAACTACTTCCTGCCCGCGCGGTTCATCGGGCGCTTCGAAAGCGGCATCGCGAGTCATCTATATACGGAAGCGCGGTTCGATACCTTCCAGGACCGCGGCTACCGCGAGATACTCGTCAAGCTGCTCAAGGTCGATTTCCATGTTCTCAACAAAACCCTGAAGCGCGCGATCGATTCGCCGCTGTTCTCATTCACCGCGCATCAGAAAGTCTTCGAGGGCGGACTGAAGCGAATCCGCCAGTTCGACAACATCATGCGTGCGATGGGCGGTCCGGACGAGGCGGAACAGGAAGACTTCGGGCTGTTCAACCGTGCGTCGTGCGGCGCGATCGGCGGAATCCTGGGAGGCCTGCACGATCCGCCGGCGTGCAAATTCGACCCGATGGGAGCAGAAGCGATTCACAGCGCCACGAACCTGCGGCGCAAACTACAGCGCCTTGTGAAGCTCGGGCCGACCGCGCGCAAGACGGCGCGCGAGATGTCCGTAACCATGCGGGACGAAGTTCGGGCCCATTTGCGGCAAAGTCCCTTTGCGGAGTGAGCGGGGAGAGCCCGATTGACTTGCATCAATTGCGCAGGAATCGTGTTGGTCTGCCTATGCCGTCCCAGCCCCGAATCGTGCTCGTAACCGGCGGCGCCGGATTTGTCGGATCGCACCTGGTCGATGAACTGGTGCGGCGCGGCGAGCGGGTCCGCGTGCTCGACTCCCTGGCAACCGGTAAACGCGCAAACCTGAATGCGCAGGCGGAAGTGATCGAGGGCGATATTCGCGACCTCGATGCGATCCGGCCCGTGTTCGCGGGGGTCGATTGCGTGTTCCATACGGCGGCGATGGCGCGGGTGCCGCTCTCAATCGAAAAACCGGTCGAGACTCACGCCGCCAACGCGACGGGCACGCTGAATGTGCTGGTGGCAGCGCGCGATGCGAAAGTGCGGCGGGTAATCAATTCGGGATCGTCGTCGGTGTACGGCGACCAGCCGACGCTGCCGCTGCGCGAAGACATGGCGGCGAATCCGCTCAATCCCTATGCGTTGCAGAAATTTATCGCGGAGTGCTACACGCGCCAGTTCCATCAGCTCTACGGCATGCAAACCCTGACGCTGCGGTATTTCAACGTATACGGACCGCGGATGACGGCCGAGGGCGCCTACCTGACGGTGATCAGCATCTTCCTGCGCCAGCGCAAAGCCGGGGAGCCGCTCACGATCGAAGGCGATGGAGAGCAGACGCGCGACTTCACGCACGTTCGCGACGTGGTGCGCGCGAACATTCTCGCGATGGACTGTGACACCGCCGACGGGCGCGCGATCAATATCGGCGCCGGCCACAATGCGAGCATCAACGAGATCGCGCGCATGATCGGCGGTCCGCAGGTGCATCGACCTCCGCGCCGCGGCGATGCGCGCAATACGCTGGCTGACAATCGCGAAGCCGCAAAGGTGCTGGGGTGGCATCCGGAGGTCAAGCTGGCGCAAGGAATCGAGGAACTCATGCGTCAGGCAGGTATGCGCGCCTGACGGCATCGCGAAGTTCGTAACCATCGCACCCAGAAGCGCGTAATATAATTGAGGACCATGGATGGACGGCTGCGCGCCGGGAGGCAACGTGCGTCTTCGTAGCAATTGGGGCATGCTCGCGATCGCGGTTGGCCTCGCGGGATGCGGGGTCGCATCGCCGCCCATAAAGAACACGCCGCAGGTCGTAGCGACCCCTCTCACGGGACAGTTGACCACCAGCGTGCAGGCAGCTCCGGCAGTTGGTGACGTTGTACCGGTCTACGTCTCGGTGGCGAACGG
>DATJWT010000299.1:0-6927 GCA_035500975.1 Binataceae bacterium (SeqCode) | reverse complement strand
TCGTACTCCATCGCCAGTTGAGTGAGCTTCGCGGCGTCGTCGCCGCGTAACTTCGCCAGCACGACGAGCCCGAAGTCGATTCCCGCCGTCACGCCGCCGCCGCTGATCCGGTTGCGATCGACCACCACGCGCGCATTGACCGGTTCAGCGCCGAATGCCGTCAGCATGTCGCGCGCCGCCCAGTGCGAGGTCGCCTGGTATCCCTTCATCAACCCTGCCGCGCCCAGCAGCAGCGACCCGCTGCACACTGACGTGACGTACTTCGCGCGCGAACCGCGATCGGCCAGGAACGCGAGTACTTCCTTGTCGTTCATGAGCTTGTCCTGGCCGAAACCGCCCGGGACGAACAAGATGTCGAGATCGCGCGGACAGCTGTCGAACGTGTCGGTCGGCTGCATGCCGATTCCGGAATCGGAACGGACCAGGTCCTTGTTCTTCCACACGAGATGGATATTGGCGAACCAGGAGAAAACCGTCTGCGGACCAATCAGGTCAAGCAGGGTAAGGCCGGGGTAGAGCAGCATTCCGATTTCGAGCGGTTGTTGGTTTTGCTTCATGACTTCCTCCGGAACGATTTCTTCTTCGAGTGAGATGGAGGCGAACTGCTGGATGGCATCGCGCGGGCGATCAAAGCCTCGATCGCGGTTTGCGCGCGCGGGTCCGCATCCGCGGAGCGCAGGAAACGATGCGCGGCATGATGGGCGAGGTAGATGCCGCACAGTTCCCACACGAACTGGTCGACGTCGAGATCGCGGCGTAGATGCCCGAGATCGACCGCGCGTTGAACCATCTCGGTGAGAAGCCGGCGCCATTGCCCTTCCATCGCGAGGATCTTGTCGCGCACGCGCCCCTCGACATCGTCGAATTCAAAGAGCCCTGCGGCGACCGGGCATCCCCCCGGCAATCCTGCCCGCTGAGCCCATCCAAACCAGTTCGCGAGCAGCGCGCGCAGCCGCGGAAGACCCTCGGCGGTGTTCATCGAGGGAGTGAGGACACGAGCCTGGACAAAATCGGCCATATGGTCGAGGAGCTCGACCTGCACGTCCTCCTTCGAACGAAAGTGGGCGAACAGCCCGCTCTTGGACATCCCGACCTGCCCGGCCAGGACGCCGAGCGTGACCCCGCTCAGGCCGGACCGGCTCATCAGGGCCAGGCCCTGGCGCATGATCTTTTCGCGGGTAGCGGTTCCGGCGATGCTCACGACAAGCAAAAAAGCACGACCGGTCGTATTCTGTCAAGCCGCCCACTCCGTCATTCTGATCCAACGCCGAAGAATCCCGGCGACCCACGATGTTTCAGCCACCCTTGGATTTGTTCATGGCACCGACTGTCAATTCGCTGGATGGCCAAACCTCAGAACGCCGCTTTCCTGCCCCGCTGCTGGTCGGTCGGCGAACTTTGCTCTATCGATGCGTCTCCGCCTTCGTTTGCGTCTTTGCGCCACGCGACGCATCGTATACGCGCCGTTCAGGATGGCGCGGAATCCATGAGACTGTGTCAGATGCGACGACTGACTCGAACCACTGCCGTCTTTGCGCTTGGCCTTGGAATCATCGTTGCCGGATCCCGCTGCAGCCAGATCCATCTCAATCCTGGCGAAGATGTTGCTCCTTCTCGCGATACGAACCGTGAGTGGACTCCGCCCGCATCGGTTGCCAATTCCAACGAGATCGCCTCCGGACGCGACGAACTTAGAGCCCTGGGCTTGCGGACCGCAGAGCCGGCGCCGCCGGGCGACCAATACGATCTCCCTGCCGTGATCGACGTTGCATTGCGCTCCAACCCGCAGACGAAGCGAGCCTGGTACAGCGCGCATGCCGCGGCGGCGCAGTACGGCCAGTCGCGATCTGACAATTATCCCAAGGTCGCCGGCGAAGCGGAGGCCGGATACTTCAAGCTTCCGCTCCAGTTTCCCGGACAAACGCTGGTTATCCGTAACGAGGAGTTCCTGCCCCAGCTCAGGGTTAACTACGATCTGCTCGATTTTGGCCGCAGCCGCTCGAAGGAACGCGGCGCGCGCGAACAGTTGATCGCGGCCAACTTCGCGTTCAATCGCGCAATCCAGGACGTCGTCTTCGAGGTTGAGAAGAGTTACTACGTGCTGGCGGCGGCGGATGCGAGCGTCAGAGCGGCGGAAGCCAATCTCAAGCTGGCACAGACCAGCCTCGACGCGATCGAGGAGCGCCATCACGTCGGTCTCGCGACCAAGCCGCAGATCCTCCTGGCTAAGCAGGTCCAGGCCCAGGCCGTCTACGATCTCGAAAATGCGCGGTCCATGGTCCATGACGCGGAAGCGGGTATGCGCCGGTCGATCGGACTCGCGCCGAATGCGCCGGTTAACATCCGCGCGGACGAACTGGATCATCTTCCCGGGAGCCTCGGCCAGGATATCGAGATCCTCATGAGCGACGCCCTCAAGCAGCGGCCTGACATTGCCGCGGAAGTCGCGGCGGTGCGGGCAGGAGATGCGGCGATCGCTCGCGCGCGAGCGGAGTATTATCCCGAGGTTGAAATAGGTGGGAATTACGGGCAGGTAATCTGGAGCTATACCGTCAACGGAGGGTCAACGCAGAACCTCAACCAGCCGTTCTATGGTGCCTTTCTCACGCTGCGATGGAATCTCTTCACGGGATTCGAGCGATATTACGGAGTGCAAAAGGCGATCGCCGATCGCGATGCCGCGCGCGAACAACTGAAGTCCACGGAACTCGATGCGGTCACGGCCGTGTGGACGGCATACTACGACTTTCATTCCGCGCAAAAGAAGTACGAAGCTTCGGAAGTACTCGTGAGCGCCTCGCAGGAAGCGTACGACGCCAACCTCGAAAGCCATCGTCACGGGCTGTCCACCATCACGGATTTGGTCAACGCGGAGCGCGACCTGATGGGCGCGAGGTACACGCTGATTCAAAACAAGGCCGGCTTGATGATCTCATCGTCGGCGCTGGTCCATGCGCTCGGGACTACGCGCGAGCCGGGTGCCCCAATCCATTGAACTCGACGCGCATAGTTGAACTATCGGCTGTCCTTGCGATCCCGGCAATGGCAGCGGGCTGCAGCCCGGTGGTCAGCATCGCGAGCGCCAATTTCCCGGCGTGGCTCTTGTGCCTACTCGCGGGAATCTCGGTAGCCCTCATCGCCCATCAGCTGTTCGTCGGCATCGGAATCGACGAATGGATCGCGCCTAAAGTGATCGTGTACTCGTGCCTGGCAGGAGTCGCTGCCTCCTTGTTCTGGCTGATGGCCTGGAGATAAACGCGGACCAACCCCTCGCATGGCGCAGCCCGGCAAACCAGCATCGAAAAATCCGCCCTGGATGCGTCCGTTGGGACGCGCCCTGAGCGGGATCCTCGTCCTCGCCGCGATCGTGCTTGGATGGTTCATTTTCCGGATCTACTACGCGAATCCGCGCACCGACGACGCATACGTCCATGCCAACACCGCTTCGCTCGCGGCCCACGTCAGCGGGCAGATCGTGCGATTGCCGATCACAGACAATCAAGCTGTGAAAAAAGGCGAACTGCTGTTCGTGGTCGATTCCCGTCCTTACCAGCTTGCACTGGACGCGGCGGAGACCAGGCTGAACCTGACCCGAATCGAGATCAAAACGCTGCAAGACACGATTCGCGCGGCGACGGCACAACTCGCGGCACGCAAGGTCGAGGAGGCGAACGTTGTCCAGTATCTCGACCGCATTGTGCCGTTGCGCGATCGCGATTTTGTGACCGAGAACGAAGTGGTCGAGGTGCGCAACAAGCTCAAGGCGGCGCAGGCGGGCGTTGCCGCGGCGAGCTCAGACCTTCAGAAGGCAGAGGATGCGTTGGGAGTGTCGGGCGATGTCAATCAACGAATCAGGGCCGCGCAGGAAGCGGTCGACGAAGCGCAGCTTAACTACAACTACTGCTTCGTGAAGGCGCCCTTCGATGGCTTCGTGACCAACCTGAACATCTCCGAGGGGCAGTACGCAAACATAGGGCAGCCCATCCTCATCCTCGTCGACGATCGCAACTGGTACGTGCTCGCCTATTTCCGGGAGGACCTGCTCGATCGTATCCGGCCGGGAATGCACGCCGATGTCTCGTTGCTGAGCTACCCGGGCCAGGACTTCCAGGGAGAGGTCCAGGGAATCGGATGGGGAGTGTTGCAAGCGAATAGTGCAACTATCGCTGGTTTGCCAAATGTCGAGGAGACCCTGAACTGGGTGCGACTCAATCAGCGCTTTCCGGTCAGAATACTTCTCAAGCCTTCTGACACCAATCATCCGTATCGGATGGGCCAAACCGCGGTCGTAACCGTAAGAGGCAAATAGCGCCGTGTCGCTGGTCGGGTTCCTGACCAGGGAGTTGGCTCCCACTCACAGACGCTTCATCGAAGCTACGCGAACCGCCCTCAAGGCGACCCTCACGGCCGGAATTGGGGCCATCCTGCAGATATTGGGACCGTTCGGCCCGCTCTTCGCCTTTCGACTCGGTCAGCCCGGAATTTCTTTCGGCCTGTTTGAAGGCGGCCTGACTATCGTCGCGGCGGCGGCGATGCAGGCGGCGGTCGTTCCGATAACCGGTAAGTTGCTCGATTACCCCGGTCTCATCATGGCCTTCCTGTTCATCGTCTTCGCTGCGATTGCCTACCTGCTCTCCAACACCAGGCTGTTTCTCATCCTCGCGCTGGTGGCCATTGGGACGATCTCCACCGTGTACGTTGGAATTTTCGAGCCGGGCCAGATTGGGTGGGGATCGACCTACACCTTCGATGGGATACTGGCTGCGACCCTGGTGATGGTGGCGATCGATAGCTGGATTTGGCCGTCTCCCGCCGAGCCAAAATTGCTCGAGTCAGTTGCACTCGATCTCGAACGCTCCCGGAGACGCCTTGCAGTAGTTGGGCGGCACTATCTCGATCCTGCCGCATCGCCGTTGCCGGCTACTCAAATCGCGTCGCGCCTGGCGCCGCATCTTGCGCTGCTCAAATCAATCGAGGGACGCACGACGCCGCCACGGTTCGCGCTCTTGCTGAATGGCGTGACGACTTCCGAACGAGTCTTCCTCGAGGTCGAACGCCTTGCGGTGCTTGCGGATGAGCCGCTGCCGATCGAACTCAGGGAACGACAAGGAAAACGACTCGAAAGCGCGCTGGAGGACATCGACGCGGCCCTGGCGAGACGTAGCGGGGAACTGCTCGCCGGGCTCCCGGATCCGGCCGCGCCCGCACCTCCGGGTCCGGACCTGCGCTACGCGGGAGAGCACCCTGTTCCTGGAGCATCGAACCTCGCCGGATTTCTGGATGCCCTCAGTGTAATCGAGAATATGCTTGAGCCGGCGCCGGTTTGTACCATGACGGCGACCCAGCCCGCGGCCGAGGATTTCGGCGCGCCGCACCATTCGATCGATCCGGATCGATTTCGGTTCAGCATGAAACTGGCAGCCACCATAGTGCTGGGTCTGCTGGTGGGACTAACCACGCAACGCGCCGACCTTCAGACCATCCTGTGGAGCATCGCGGTCGCGGGCCAACCAAATCAGTACGGCGCCGTGGTGCGCAAAACCTTCCTGCGGCTCGGCGGATGCATCGTGGGCGGGATCGCGGCGCTCGGCGCGATGATTCTCGTGTCACAACATTTTGACTCGCTGCCACCATACGTGGCCGCGATTTTCCTGGTGTCGCTGTTCGCGGCGTACGTGGCGCAGAGCGACGAATGGCTGAACTACGTCGGCATCCAGGCCGGTGTCACCTTTCTCATCTGCTATGTCGGGATGGGACCCACGAGCGACGTCTATCGGCCCCTATGGCGCTTCTGGGGAATCGTGTTGGGGGTCGTCACGACGGGGTTCGTGTTCCTGCTTTTGTGGCCGGAATACGCCCGCGACAAACTGATCGACAGCCTCGCGAAGCTGATGAAAACCGCGCTCGCCTTGGGAAGAGAAGTCGCTGATGGAACGATTACGCAGGGACGAATCGCTGCGATTGAGCAGCGCCTGAGCGCAAACCTGCTCGAAGTCCTGAACCTCGCGGATCAGGCGAAACTGGAAGGGCAAACCGGCCGGGAAATTTCAGCGAGCGCCTTCGATGCGGCTGCCACCGTGATCCGAATCGCGTATCGATTCCAGCTTATCGCGCGGGCGCGGCTTTCCGGCGCACAGGCTGCGCTGCCGCGCGATGTGGTCCAGTTCTGCTCAACGCGGGAAAGAGAATACTGCGATGCGCTCGAATCGAGAGTCGAGATACTGGGATCGATCCAAACATCTGAGCTTGGTGTTTTGCCGCCGTACCGGTCAGCGGATGAGTTCACCATCCTGACCTCGGCTTTGTTTGACCACGGCGACCTCGCCGCACAGCTCGAGTCCTATCGCCGGCTACCCTTACTGCTCGAGCGCCTTGACGCCGCATTGTCGAAGCTCGCGGTCTCGCGAGGAGCGGAAATCCAACCAGACTTCACGAATTCGGGCCAACCCGCGCTAGGTTGACCACTTCGACAGATTGCTGCGGACGAAGGTGTCGAAGCTTGTCGGACCCTGGCCGGTCAGGTCCTCGATGCAGGTGGTAATCCGATCCTCCGCGCCTGCGGCGATTGCCACATCCATCGCGGCAAGCATCTGCGCATGGTCGGAACCGAGCCCCAATGATCGATACCGGACCGCCAACTGATCCGGGCTCAACTGATGATGAACGATGGCGCGTCCGGTCGCATCGCCGATTCGATTGGCGACTTGGTCATAGGTGAGCAACTCGCCCCCGCTCAGGATGAAGTCGCGGTTCAGCGGGGTCTTGCAGGTCAACGCGGTCATCGCAGTCGCCGCAATGTCGTCAGCGCTCACAAACGGTACGCGTCCGTCCTCGGTCGCCGAGTAGATTCGGTTCTCCTGCCGAATTGTCGTGACGTGCTGTCCCTCCGAGAAATTCTCCATGAACCAGCTCGGCCGCAGCACGATC
>DATJWT010000298.1:0-4338 GCA_035500975.1 Binataceae bacterium (SeqCode) | reverse complement strand
GAGGCCGCGGTCGGCAAGAAGTAACTGGTTCGTGCGGCCGTGCAGGCCGAACTCGACCCAAGATCAAGATGAGCACGGGCGCGGATTAATCCGCGCCTGTGCTTCTATTCCAGCCCGTACTTGCGGCGCTTGCGCCACAGCGTCGCCACATTGATTCCGAGCATATCCGCGGCTTCCTCCAGCGTCACCGCCTGCTCGAGCACCAGCTCGATATGCCGCCGCTCGATATCCTCCAGCGTCTGACCCTGGTCGGGTCCGCGCGCTCCCGCCAGCAGCCGATCGGGCAAATCGGTCACGGTAATGCTGTCGCCGCGGCTTAGCACCACCGCCCGCTCGATCACGTTCTTCAGCTCGCGGATATTTCCCGGCCACGCGTAGTACGTCAGCGCCTTCTGCGCTTCCGCCGTTAACTGCATCCCCGTCTTCTTGTGCCGCAGCGCGAAACGTTCCACGAAATGCGCCGCCAGCTTCGGAATCTCCGCGGGCCGCTCGCGCAGCGCCGGCACGTGAATCTCGATGACGTTGAGGCGGTAATATAGATCCTCGCGGAACCGCTTCTGCTGCACCAGCTGCTCGAGATTCTGATTGGTCGCCGCGATGATGCGCACGTCGACGTGGATCGTCGCCGCGCCGCCCACCCGCTCAAAGGTCTTTTCCTGCAGGAAGTACAGCAGCTTCGATTGGACCGCGGGCGACAAATCCCCGATCTCGTCGAGCAACACGCTGCCGCCCGCCGCCGCTTCCAGTCTTCCCGGCTTGTCCTTTATCGCCCCCGTGAACGCGCCGCGCACGTGCCCGAACAGCTCGCTCTCCAGCAGATGCTCGCTCAGCGTCGTGCACGCCACCTGGATGAAAGGTCCGTTCTTGCGGGGACTCTTACTGTGAATGTACGCCGAGAGCATGCTCTTGCCGGTGCCGCTCTCGCCCGTCAGCAGCACGGTCGCGTCGCTACCCGCCACCTGCTCCGCTGTCTCGGCCAGCTTGCGGCTGGCGGCGCTCGCCGTCAGGAACACATCCTGCTCCGAGAGCAACTCCACTTCGGCCTTGAGCCTGCGATTCTCCGCGCGCAGCTCCTTCACTTCCATCGCCCGCGCCACCACGCGCCGGATATGCTCGGCGCTGAACGGCTTCGGCAGGTAGTCATACGCGCCGAAGCGCATCGCCTCGACCGCATCGGGAATCGATCCGAACGCGGTCATCATGATGACCTGGACGGCCGGCGACTTCTGCTTCAATGCCTTCAGCAGGCCGAACCCGTCCATTCCGGCCATCCGGATGTCGCTGATCACGACGTCGGTCTCTCCAGGCATGGCCAGCTCCAGCGCGCGCTCCGCGCTGTCGGCCTCCGCCACGCGATGGCCCGAGCCTTCCAGCGTGGCCGCCAGCACCCGGCGGATATTGCGGTCGTCATCAACGACCAGGATCCTGGCCAAGCAGCTCCTCCCGAATCGGAATATCGATCGTAAATGTAGTGCCTTCGCCCGGCGCGCTGCTCGCGAAGATGCGCCCGTTGTGCGCCTCGACGATTTCCTTGGCGATATACAAGCCCAGCCCGGCCGATCCCATCTCGCCCGGATGCTCCGGCGATTGCGCGTACGGTTCGAAAATTCGCGGCATCATGTCGGGCGCGATGCCCTTGCCGGTATCGCTTACCACGGTTCGCGCCACTTTGCCTTCGCGCCGGAGTTCAATCTTGATGCGCCCTCCTGCCGGCGTATAGCGCAACGCATTGCCCACCAGGTTGGTGATCACCCACGGCAGCTTGATTGGATCGCCCCAAATCGCCAACGGCTGCTTGCCGTCTGCCACCACTTCGAGCTGAATGTTCTCTTCCTCGGCCTGCCTCGCGAAAGGACGGCACGCCTCGCGCACCACCCGGTCGAGCTGGATCGCGCGCCGCTCCACTCCGATTCGCGCGACCGTGGTGCGCGATGCATCGAGCAGGTTCCCCGCGATCGCCGTCATCCTACCGATATCGTCGTGGATCGTCTCCAGCAGCTCGCGCTGCTGCGTCGTCATGTCTCCGTGCATCGACTCTTCCATCAGCTCGGCGCCCATGTTGAGCGAGGTCAGCGGAGTCTTCAGTTCATGCGACAGCGTCGCGATCAGGTTGGTGCGCTGGCGTTCCTGGTCACGGATAAAGGTCACGTCCTGCAGCAGCAAAATCGTGCCGAGGGGAGTATCGCCGGGTCCGGTCCACGGCAGCTCCCGGCTTATATAGGTATGGTCGCGGCCGCGCAGGAAAATCTTGAACTCCGCGGGCGTCTTATCGTCGCTGTCGCGCCGCGCCGCGATCAGTCGCGCGACGTGCGGATTCTGCGCCGCCAATGATTCGAGCACCGTGCCCGCCGCCGGGCGTGACTCCATCGCGAGGATCGCGCACGCGACCTCGTTGATATGCACGATGGCGCGCGCCTGGTCGAGCACGATCAATCCATCCTCGACGCTCTCCACGATCGCGTCGATTTTCGATCGCTCGCGGTCCAGCTCCGAAAGTCTGCCCGCATAGTGCTGAGCGACGCGCCCGATAGCCGCGTTTATCTCTGCCGCCAGCATCGACATCCGCCGTCCCAGCGCCGCGGCTGAAAGCTCTTCCCCGGCCGCCAGCTCCCGAATTCGGTCGCGCAGCGCCGCAAGCTGGCGGAACGAAACACCTCGCAACGCGTAGCCCGCCAGCGCTCCTAGTGCGAGTGCGACGATGATTATCAGCAGGATTTGCAAGGAACGATGGCGGTGGATGCTCCGCAGTGGCGATCTTCGGTCATCGAGTATTCTATTGCGCCCGCCTCGGGAGTCATCAAGCCGTCCTTTAGCTAATCATTGCAAATTGCAACATCACGGTTTTAGGCGCTCTTTGCTGAATGCAATCAGCCTCCTACGAAAGTGCCAGTATTCCTACGGAATTTGATCGGAGTGCAACTTGCACTTTAGTGCAGAAGGCAGGGCAGGAATCCGCCCGAGCCTCGGGGAGGAGAGTTTATCTTGGCTGCGATCGGAAAAGTCGCGAATGCGGACCGCATTGCACCCGCCGCTAACGGCCTCGTCGGTCCCAAGCATACTCGCACGATTGTCATCACCACCGGGATGCTCGCCTTCATTTCCTTCTGGCGCGCCTCCGCAATCGTGCTTTGCGACATGGCTTCGACGGTCTACTACATCGGCGGCATCGTCGAAGCTGCCGTCGGCAAGTCCGCCCCGTATTTCATCCTGGCCGTGATGTTGTTCGCGTACGCGGTGCGTGCCGTGTATGTCGAATCGTGCTCGATGTTCACGCGCGGGGGAGTCTACCGCGTCGTGAAAGAGGCGATGGGCTCGACGCTCGCCAAGCTCTCCGTCTCCGCCCTGATGTTCGATTACATCCTGACCGGCCCCATCAGCGGCGTGTCAGCCGGCCAGTACCTTGTCGGGTTGATCAACGAACTGCTCAAAATGGCCCACGTCCCGGTCGTGCTGCCGCCCGACTTCACCGCCGCGGCCTTTGCAATCGCCGTAACCGTCTACTTCTGGTGGCAGAACATCCTCGGCATCGAGGAGTCCAGCGGCAAGGCGATGCGCATCATGCAGATCACGACCGTGATGGGCGTGCTGATGATCGCGTGGTGCGGAATTACGCTCTACGAGCGCGGCTTCCAGATGCCGCCGCTGAAACTCGACCTCCCCGACAGCTCGCTGGGATGGCTGGTGCATCTGCCGTCGGCGCGCGCGATCGGCGCATTCGGCATCATGATCGCCTTCGGCCATTCGATTCTCGCGATGTCCGGCGAGGAGTCGCTCGCGCAGGTCAATCGCGAAATCGAAGCGCCCAAGCTCAAGAACCTGCTCCGCACCGGCCTCGTCATCTTCATCTACTCGCTCCTGCTTACCTCGCTGATTTCCTTCTTCGCCGTGATGATCATTCCGGACAACGTCCGGATGGCGCAGTACAGCGATGACCTCATCGGCGGACTCGCGATGTACGTGGTCGGCCCGATCTGGCTGCGCACCGCCTTGCGTGCGTTCGTCGTGTTCGTTGGCTTCCTGATTCTCGCCGGCGCGGTGAACACCGCCATCGTCGGCTCCACCGGCGTGCTCACCCGCGTCGCGGAAGATGGCGTGCTGCTCGATTGGTTCCGCCATCCGCATCGCCGCTACGGCACCAACTATCGCATCGTCAACCTGGTCGCGATTCTCCAGATCGCCACCATCGTGCTGTCGCGTGGCGACATGTATGCGCTCGGCGAGGCCTACGCCTTCGGCGTTATCTGGAGCTTCGTCTTCAAGACCCTTTCCGTGCTGGTGTTGCGCTACAAGCAGACCTACCCGCGCCTGTGGCGGATGCCGCTCAATCTGAAATGGTTT
>DATJWT010000297.1:0-19095 GCA_035500975.1 Binataceae bacterium (SeqCode) | reverse complement strand
GCGAGTTCACGCCCCTGGTGACGAATTCCCATACAGCCAATCTCAGTTGCAGAAGCGCGGCACGCCCTCCGCCGCGCCAATCAGGTAATCAGCTTCAGCTCGGAGAACAAGTGCCCGAGCTTTTCCTTCTTGGTTCGCAGGTAGCCGATATTGACCACGTGCGGCGCCACCTCGAGCGGGATGCGCGTGACGTTTACCCCGTACCGTTTCAGGCTTTCGATCTTGTGCGGGTTGTTGGTGAGCAGCTTGACCTCGCCCACGCCCAGGTCGCGCAAAATCTGCGCCCCGATGCCGTAGTCGCGCAGGTCTTCCTCGAACCCGAGTTGCAGGTTCGCTTCGACCGTGTCGAGACCCGTGTCTTGCAAGGCGTACGCGCGAATCTTGTTACCCAGCCCGATTCCACGGCCTTCCTGGTGCAAATAGATGATCACGCCGGCGTCAGCCTGCAGGATCAAATCGATCGATTGTTCGAGCTGCTCGCCGCAATCGCACCGCTTCGATGCGAACACGTCTCCCGTCAGGCACTCGGAATGAAGTCTCACCAACGCGGGACGTCCGTCGCCGACGTTGCCTTTGACCAGCGCCAGATGCTCACGGCCATCGACCACGTTATGGAAGACCACCGCCTTGAACTCGCCCTTGAGCAGGCGGAACGGCGCTTCCGATACCCGCTGCACCAGGATTTCGTTGGTCAGACGATGTGCCACGAGATCCTTGATGAAGCACAGCGGCAGGTTGTGATCGGCCGCAAATTTGCGCAGTTCGGGAAGCCGCGCCGCTTCGCCATCGTCGCGAAGAATCGTGCACAGCGCCGCCGCGGGATCGAGTCCCGCGCTGCGGACCAGGTCCACCGCGCCTTCCGCGCGCCCCATGCGCATCATGACGCCGCCACTCAGCGACATCAGCGGCAGGATATGCCCCGGCATCACGATGTCCTGGGGTCCGCATTCCGGAGATGCGACTATCTGGATTACCAGCGAACGGTCGGCTGCGGAGATTCCCGTAGTCGCCCCTTCGCGTGCATCAATCAGCGCGCCGGCCTGTTCTGTGACTTCGGCGCCAATCTCGCTGGAATGCGAAAGCGGGATACCCAGCTCGCGCATCCGCTTGTCGGTCAGCGCGACCGACACGATGCCGCGCCCTTCGCGAGCCATGAAGTTCACGTCATCGGGCGTGATCTTCTCCGCGGCCATCACGAGGTCGCCTTCCGCGTCATCGCGTTCCTCGGCGATCATCACGACCATCCGGCCGTCGCGGATCTGCTGAAAGACTTCCTCTAGCGGATACGATGCCATCGCCCTGCCCGTGAACGGGATATTACCATTGCCAATTTTGCGTAACCAGCGGACCTGCCGGTCAGCGCAAAGGACGCCCCTCCAACAAGAGGTCGGGTCCAACCCGTCGTATCGACAGGTCCGCAACCCGAAGCGAGTCGCGAATCCGCCGCGTGTCCATTCCCTCGATAGCAGATATCCCGGCGCCCACGACTTTGGGTGCGACGAACAATGCCAGCCGATCGATAATTCCCGACTCCAGCGCGGAGGCAGCCAGATGCGCCCCGCCCTCGAACAGCACCTTGCACCATCCACGCCTGCCGAACTCGGCCATCATGGCGCGGAGATCGATTCGACCCCGGGAGTCGCGGCAGGCAATGACTTCGACCTGTTCATTCGCATAGCGTTTGCGGGCTCGCGCGAGATTCCGCGCCGTGGTTACCAGGATCGCACCGGCATCCGAGCGTTCGGTGAACATCAGCGCATGAGGCGAAACGCGCAGCGCCGCATCCACCACGACGCGCACTGGATCCCTTCCTCCGGGAGTCCGGCAGGTCAGGCGCGGATTGTCCGCGAGGGCAGTGCCCGCCCCCACAACCACCGCGTCGCACTCGCCGCGCCATCGATGGACGATTACGCGCGATTCCTCGGAGCTGATCCACTGCGAATCGCCGGAAGCCGCGGCGATCTTCCCGTCGAGGGACATCGCAAGCTTGAGAATTCCGAAAGGACGCCGACGCGTCACCCGCGCGATAAACCCCTCGTTCATCCGCCGACACTCGGCTTCGAGCATTCCGGTCTCAACCGTAATTCCAGCCCGTCGCAGAATCGCGACCCCGCGCCCGCGCACGGGTGGATACGGATCGAGACATCCCACCACAACGCGCGCCACTCCAGCCTCGACCAGGGTTTTTGCACACGGCGGGGTTTTGCCGGTATGCGCGCACGGCTCCAGGCTCACATATGCCGTCGCGCCGCGAGCGCGCCGTCCCGCCCTGCCGATCGCAACCGCCTCCGCGTGCGGGCGTCCACCAACTCCCGTCGCCCCCTCCCCGACTACCTTGCCGCCACGCACCAGGACGCAGCCGACGCTGGGGTTCGGCGTAGTTTGCCCAAGGCGTCGCCCAGCCAGTACCAGCGCGCGCCGCATGAACCGGCGATCGTTTTTTTCGCGCGCCGATACGCGCGCATCAGGAAGCTGAGGACTCACCCTTCTTGTCGCGAGGTCGTTGCTCGCCCGGTGGGGTTTCCTTGCGCAAGCGAATCAGGTCTTCGAGCTCATGCATGAACTCGTCGATATCCTTGAAAGAACGATAAACGGAGGCAAACCGCACGTACGCGACCTGGTCAATCGAGTGCAGCTCGTTCATCAGCGCCGTGCCGATATCCGAGCTGGGAATTTCTTTCGATCCGCTCTCGGCGGCCTGGCGCTCGATTCGATCCGCAATCGCCTCGATCGTTTCCATCGATACGGGCCGCTTCTCGCAGGCCCGCTTGAGGCCGCCGATAATCTTGGCGCGATCGAACGGTTCCCGGCGTCCATCCTTCTTGACCACCACCGGGACGGTATCCTCGACGCGTTCGTAAGTCGTGAAGCGCCGGTCGCATTCCGGGCAGGCGCGCCGACGCCGGATAGTATCGCCGTCGCCCGACAGGCGCGAATCGATAACCCGGGTGTCGCGATGCTTGCAAAATGGACAACGCATCGCTCAACCCCGCCCTGCGCGCGCCCCGCTATACGATCGGGAGCGCGCCTGGAAATGTAACTGGAATGACCAGCGGAAGTTCAGCTCTTGTGAGCCTCGATGTAAGCGACGACGTCCTTGACGGTGCGGATTTTCTCGGCATCTTCGTCGGAAATCTCGACGTTGAATTCCTCTTCCAGCGCCATCACCAGCTCGACGATGTCGAGCGAGTCGGCCCCGAGATCCTCGATGAACGAAGAGTCGGGCTTGACCTCGTCCGCCGCCACACCGAGCTGCTCGCTGATCTTTTCGCGAACCTTGGTTTCGATGTCTGAAGCCATCGTGCTTTAGTTCCTCCTGGGCACCGCGGCACACCACAGCCGCTTTTCCAAATACCAATTCGTCGCCGCGGCTCGATGCGCTCTCAACCCCCTTCGCATCGCCTCGGACAAGTAACAGCGCAGCATAAGGTCTTAAGGGGCTTCAAGCAAGTCAGCCTTGGCCGCCGATCGATTCCTTTACGGCGTTCAGCGATGCGATATCCTCGAGCGGTTTCACCTTCACGTTGCGGTCGATCCGCCGCATCATGCCCATCAGCACCCGCCCGCCGAATTCCACCGCGTCGGTCACCCCCGCCGCGATCATCGTCTTCATCGAGTCTTCCCATTTCACCGGCGCGGTGATCTGCTCGGTCAGCAGCGCTGCTACTCGGCCGGAGTCGCGATTGACCTCCGCGGTCACGTTCGCAACCACGCCGAATTTCATCGGGCTCACCTTGAGCGCATTCAACACGGGCTCCATCCCTTTGCGGGCGGGCTCCATCAACGGGCAATGGAATGGCGCGCTGACGTTCAGTTCCTGCGATGCGCCTGCGCCGCGCTCCTTGGCGATCTGGAGCGCCCGCCGCACCGGGCCTGCATGACCGGCGATCACGATCTGTCCCGGCGCATTCAGGTTCGACGGGACCGCGATCGAGCCGTCAACGCTCACCTCGCGACAAATCTCGGTCACTGCCGCCAGGTCCAGCCCGATTAGCGCGGCCATCGCGCCCTCTCCCGCCGGGCAAGCTTCCTGCATCAAGCGTCCACGCTCTCGCAATGCCCGCAGCGCTGCGCCGAACTCGATCGCTCCTGCCGCCACCAGGGCGCTGTATTCGCCCAGGCTGTGCCCTGCGGCCAGCTCCGGAGGCTTGCCCACTTCCTTTTCATAGACCCGCAACGCCGCGATCGACGTCGCAACGATTGCAGGCTGCGTGTTCATCGTGAGCCTGAGCTGATCTTCCGGCCCCTCAAAACAGAGCTTGGTGAGATCGAAGCCCAGCGCTTCGTTCGCTTCCGCGAAGGTCGCCTGTGCGACCGGAAAATTTCTCGCCAACTCGGATCCCATTTCGACCTTTTGCGATCCCTGTCCGGGGAAAAGAAATGCCAGTTTCATCGATGCTCCAGTTGCTCAGGTCGGTTCATGCTTGATCGGTTTCGATGCCGCATCGGAAGGCTCTTCCTCGCGTGGCTTCTCCGCGTCGTGCGGCTTGGCCCCGTTCGTCGCCACCTTCAGGTCTCCGGTGTGCGCCTTCAGCTCACCGGTGGGCGCTTTATCCTGCCCGGCATGAGGTGGTTCTTCTACAATCCTCTCGCGCTCCGCCGGGAGTGGCGCCACGTGGTTCGTGACGTGCGGCTCAAGATGCCCCTCGGGAACCTTGGGAGCTTCTGATTCCCTGGGATGGCGATGCAGCCGTTCGCGCATCCGGCTGAACAGCGCGCGAATGCCCTTGCCCGCCGGTTTGCCGGCCACGGTAGCAGGCTGCGATCGCGCCAGAATCTCCGCGATCTCGACATTGACGTGATTCACCAGCGCCTCGTCGCCGGCCGCGCGTACCGCGTTGCGAATCGCGCGCGCGTTCGATGAACCATGCGCAATAATCGCCACGCCGTTGACCCCCAGCAGGGGCGCGCCACCGGTCTCGTGCGGGTCGAGCTGCTCACGCATCGAGGCCATCCGCTTGCGCACCAGCAGGTAGGCCAGGCGTCCCGGCCAGCTGCCGCCGAACAGCTCGCGCAGGTTGCCGAGCATGAACGATGCGAAGCCTTCCATGGTCTTGAGCGCAACGTTGCCCGTAAAGCCGTCGGTTACGATCACGTCAACCTTGTCGCGATTGATGTCGCGGCCTTCAACGTAGCCGACGTAGTTAACGTACGAGCCCATCTGGCTCAGCGTCGCGGCCGCGCCACGGGTCAGGTCGGTACCCTTCGATGCCTCCTCGCCGTTGGACAGGATTCCCACGCGCGGGCGCGAGATGTTGCGCACGCGCCGCCAATAGACGCTGCCCATCACGGCGAACTGCACCAGGTTGACGGGCTTGACTTCCGTATTCGCGCCCGCATCGATGAGCAATGCGAGCCCCTGCGTGGTCGGCACCGGCGATGCGATCGCGGGACGGTCGATCGGACCCAGGTTTCCCAGGATAACCATCGCCGCCGCCATCATCGCGCCGGAGTTGCCGGCGCTCACGAAGGCATCGGCGTCGTGATTCTTCACCAGCTCGAAGCCGACGTGCAGGGAGGAGTGCGGTTTGTTGATGATCGATTCGAGCGGCGAATCATCCATCAACACTACTTCGGGGGCGTGTTCGATGCGGATTTTCAGGCCCCCAGTCGCCTGGGTGGCGAGCTCGCGCGCGATGACGTCGCGGTCACCTACCAGGATGACCTCGATGCCAAAATCGCGAGCCGCCAGGACGCCGCCTTCTACCGCGGCCTTCGGGGCGAGATCGCCGCCCATCGCGTCAAGCGCGACTCTCACGGCTTACTCCCTGGGGGAGACTTATTCCTCGACCGGCGCGAGTTCGCGGCCGCGATAGGAGCCGCAATGGCGGCACACGCGATGGGGCATCACCGGCTCACCGCAATTCGAGCAGGTGCCGGGATTCACCGGCCGCAGCGCGTCGTGGGCGCGGCGCTTGTTCTTCTTGGAGTGAGAGGTACGGCGCTTGGGTGCTTGCATGGACGTTTCTTCCTGTTGGGATTGATTTCAGTTGCGAACGATCTTGAGCGAACGCAACACTGCGAGGCGCGGATCGGGTGCCGGCGCGCGGCACTGGCACTGACCGCGGTTGAGATTGATTCCACAATGGGCGCACAGCCCGCGGCAATCGTCCTTGCACAGCGGCCGCGTCGGCAGCGCCAGCAGGAGCTGCTCGCGCACCAACGGTCCCAGGTCGATTTGGTCGCCATCGTAGAGCGAAAACTCCAGGTCGTCGGCGCGCAGCCCCGGATCGGTTTCCATCCCGACGGACTTCGGCGCCATCACCAGCCGGAACGCGCGCTCGTTGGAGCCGTCGAACTCCTCCGCACAGCGCGCACAGGTCGCAACCGTATGCGCCTTGAGCTGGCCCGAGAAGAACAAATCGGTGCCCGCTCGATAATGAGAAAGCGTAACTGCAATCGGGGCCTTCACGTGATATTCGCGGACCGGACCTTGCGCAAGTATCCGATTAATTTCGATTTCCGGCTCGGCGAAGGATACCTCCTTCGCCTCGGCGGTTATGTCCTCCAGCCGAAGTTTCACGGGACTGCCCTGGGGAACCAGGTGCTCGACGGCAAGATTATTACACGTCGGAAGATCTGTTCAAATACGCCTCTGCCGCCCCTTTGCTGCACTTTTCTCGCGTGGCGAAGAAACGCCGATCTTTGGACATTCCTTCTCGATTGCGCACAGTTCACAGCGGGGACCGCGCGCGAAGCACACCTGGCGTCCATGCAGGATCAGACGCATCGAAAATGGCGTCCATTCAGCCGGCGGCAAAAGCGCGCCTACCTCCTGCTCGATCTCCTCCGGGTCCTGCGAAGACGTGAGACCCAGCCGGTAACTGAGCCTGCGCACGTGCGTGTCCACCACGAACCCGGGCTTGTCGTAGACGTGCCCCAGGATCACATTCGCCGTCTTGCGCCCTACTCCCGGTAACCTGACCAACTCCTCCAGCGTGTCCGGAACCTTGCCCTTGTGATGCTCGACGATCGCCTTCGCCGCACCCATCAGCGATTTCGTCTTCTGCCGAAAAAATCCCGTGCTGGCGATCAACTCCTGTACCCGCGTCGGGTCAGCAGCGGCCATCGCGGCCGGGTCGGGAATCTCCCTGAACAGGATCGGTGTAACGCGATTCACGCGTTCGTCGGTGCATTGCGCCGACAGGATCGTCGCCGCGAGGCACTGCCACGGGGTCTTGAAGTCCAGGCTGATGCGCGCCTTCGGGTAAAGCCCGGCGAGAACCTTTCCGATGCGCTCCGCGCGCTTACGTAGTTGTGCTGGTGTTTCCGCCATACGACGCGAGCCGCCTGCCCGCCAGGTCGCTTCGAAACTCCTCCATCTCGCGGTCAATGCGCGCTGCATCCCACTTAAGTTCACGGGCCATCAGTCGCGCAACCGCGGGCGCCGCCACCTCGGCTTCCGATGGCCACCGCCAGATGGCGCTGGTCCGCCGCACCATGAAATCCGCCAGCGTCGTGACCATCTCATTTCTGACCGCGTGCACAACTTCGGCGCCGAGAATCGGAAGGTTGGAGACCAGCCGGCTCGCCAGTGCCGGTTCCTCCGCTGCCACTCGGCCCGGCAAGATCGCGCGTGTGCCGTAGCGCGATGTGAGCATCTCTCGTGCGGTCCGCGCCACCTTGGCCAAAACCTCGGCATCGGCTCGCGACGCCTCGCTCAGCCGTGCTCCGGGCAGAGGCGTACGCTGCGTCGAGCAGGGACTCGCGGGACGCCCCAACTCCTTCGCGAGCTTGTCCACCACCTTCTCCGCTATCTCTCGATGCGTCGTCAGCTTGCCGCCCGCGACCGTCACCAATCCCGAGGTACTCTCGAGGATCACTTCTTCGCGCGACACGGAAGATGGCGCCCGCGATCCTTCTCCGTTCAGGACCAGCGAGCGCAGACCCACGAAGCTGGATAGCACGTCGCTCTTGCCAAGCTTGATCCCGGGCAGGCTCTCCGCAAGCACCGCGAGCAGATACCGAAGATCCGTCTCATCGGTGGTTACCGCGGCGGCATCTCCGTTGTAGTCGGTGTCGGTCGTACCCACGACGACGTAGCGCTCGTGCGGCATCACGAACACGATTCGGCCTTCGTCGTAAGTCAGTACCAGCCAGTCGTGGACCGGCAACACGGCTCGCGAGAATACCAGGTGAACGCCCTTGGTCAGGCGCACGCTGGCGCCGGCGCCCGGATCGTCCATCCGCCGGATCTGATCGACCCACGGCCCCGCGGCATTCACGAATACGCGCGCGCGCAACTCGATCGAGTCATCCGTAATTCGATCGCGCAAAGCAGCGGCCGCAATTCGCCCGTTTGCCTTCGACAGCCCCTCAACCGCGACGTAATTAGCTACCGCCGCGTCGTGCAGCGATGCGTCCAGCGCATTCTCCAGCGTCAGCCGCGCATCGTCTCCCCACGCATCGTAGTAGAGCGCTCCGCCGCGCAACCCGCTTCGCGCCAGCGCGGGCTCCATCTCGCGCACTCGCGCCGCCGAAAGATTCTGATGCCATTCCGCGCGCGGCATCCACGCAAAGAGGTCGTAGAGCCACAGCCCGGCCGACATCACGAATCGGCCGTACCCGCGCCCCTTGTAGGTCGGAAACAGAAAACGCACCGGATGGACCAGGTGCGGCGCGGTTCGCCGCCGCAGCAGCTCGCGCTCGCGCAACGCGGCATGAACCAGTCGAAGCTGTCCCTGCGGGAGATACCTGAATCCGCCGTGAATCAGCTTGGAGGATCGCGATGACGTCCCGCCCGCGAAGTCTCCCGCCTCGACCAGTGCGACCCGCAACCCACGCATCGCCGCATCGCGCGCGATCGCGGCGCCGTTGATCCCGCCGCCGATTACCGCGACATCAAACTCCTCGCCGCGAAACCGCGTGAGGCTTTGATCGCGATCGAATTGTCCGATGCTCACGGGACGCCCACTCCACGCGAGGGGCTATTCGTCCGAATCTTCCTGGAAAGAATAGCGCTCTTCGCGCCACGGGTCCGCGTGATTGTGATACCCGCGAACCTCCCAGAATCCGCGCCGGTCGATATCGCTGAATTCCAGCGCCCTCACCCATTTCGCGCTCTTCCACGCGTAGAGCTTCGGCACCACCAGCCGTAAGGGCCAGCCGTGGTCGAGCTCCAGATCGTGGCCATCGTGCCGATGCGCCAATATCACGTCATCATCGAGAAATTCTTCCAGCGGCAGGTTGGTCGTGTACCCGCCGTCGCAATGAACAATCACGAAGCGCGCTTCCGGAGCCAGCGTCACGAGCTTCATCAGGTCCAGCACCTTGACGCCTTCCCAGGTGTTGTCGAACCGCGACCACGTCGTGACGCAGTGGAAATCGCTCACCTGGCGCGTCTGCGGCAGCTCGCGAAACTGCTGATAGGTGAAACGCAACGGCTTTTCGACCAGGCCCACCACGCGAAAATCCCACTTGGCCGCATCGAAGCGCGGAGCGGGACCATAGCTCAGCACCGGGAACTTGTCGGTCAACGTCTGACCGGGGGGAAGCCGATCGCCCGGTTTCCGGATAGCTGCCGCCTTGCTCATAAGACCCTTCTTAATAGCCGAGCAAAAAACGCGGCGAAAGATGGATCACTTCGCACGTTGCATCGCGCGGATGACCGCGGCGGTCATCTCTTCGGTGGTCGCTTTTCCGCCGATATCCCCCGTCAGTACGCGCCCCGACCTCAGCACCGCGCCGGTCGCCGCGCGGATCGCGTCTCCGGCCCGCCGATGCCCCAGGTAGTCCAGCATCATCGCCCCGGACAAAATCGCCGCAATCGGATTCGCGATGCCCTTGCCGGCGATATCGGGCGCCGTCCCGTGCACCGCCTCGAAAATCGCGCCCTTGTCGCCGTAGTTCGCGCCCGGAACCAGGCCGAGCCCGCCGACCAGGCCCGCGCACAGGTCCGATACGATGTCGCCGTACAGATTCTCCAGCAGTAGCACGTCGAACGATGCGGGATCGGTTACGAGCCGCATGCAGGCCGCGTCGACGATTTGCTCGCGGTACTTGATTTCGGGGTAATCGTTGGCGACCCCTCGCGCGCATCGAATGAAAAGGCCGTCCGAGAGCTTCATGATGTTGGCCTTGTGGATCGCGGTCAGCGATTTGCGCTTGTGCCGGCGCGCGTACTCGAATGCGAAGCGCGCGATCCGCCGCGATGCGCGCGCGGTTATCACCTTGATGCTCTCAACCACACCGGGCGCGACCACGTGTTCGATGCCCGAGTAGAGGTCTTCGGTGTTTTCGCGCACCACGATCAGGTCGACGTTGCGAAACGGCGTATGCACTCCCGCGAAGCTCAGCGTCGGTCGCAGGTTCGCATAGAGGTCGAAGGTCTTGCGCAGGTAAACGTTGATCGATCGATAGCCCTCGCCCGAGCGCGTCTCCAGCGGCCCCTTGAGCGCCACGCCGGTACGCTTCAATGAATCGATCAGCGCGTCGGGTACGGGGGTGCCGAATCGTTTCAGTGCGTAGGCGCCCGCGGCCTGCCGATCCCAATCGATGTCGACGCCGGTGGCCTCGATTACTTTGATTGCCGCGCCGATAACTTCCGGCCCGACGCCGTCACCACCGATCAACGTGACCGCGCGCGCCTTTCCGTTCTTGTGTCGCGGACTCAGCTCGAATGCCTGACCGTTAGCTTTTTTCGATTTCAATAGTTAGCCAGCCCGATAAACAAATCCGTGACATTTGTACCAGTTGGCCCCGTGCGAAGCAGGTCTCCTGTCGAATCGAACACGCTGTATGCGTCGTTGCGCCGCATCGCGGTTGCGGGATCGATCCCGGCGACGACGGCCCGCTCCGCGCTATCGGCGAAGGCGAACGCTCCCGCGGCGTCCGTCGGGCCATCGATCCCGTCACTGCCCGCTATAACCGCTGCTACTTTCGCATCCGGGGCTATCTGCGCCAGCTCCATCGCCATCGCCAGGGCGCATTGCTGCGCCCTCCCGCCCCGCCCTCCGCCGCGCACGGTCACGGTCGGTTCCCCGCCGGCGACCACGCAGACTCGCTGCGCGTCGATCTTCGCGAGATCGTGCGCCAATTCCCGCCCGAGGTCGTCAGCTTCACCTGCCAGGTCGCGGCCCCGCTGGATCGTGTAACCTCGCCGCTCGGCTTCCTTGGCAGCTGCCTCGACCGCGGTGTGGTTGCTTCCGATGAGCAGGTTCGTCACACGCGTGAAAATTGGATCGTTGCTCTTGGGAGTTTCCGGAATTTCGCCGGCCAGACCTTTTTCCAGGTGGTCGCGCACGCGTTCCGGGGTGCGTCCCCAGATGCGCCGTCGTTTCATGATCGCTATCGCATCCGAAAACGTGGTGGGATCCGGGACCGTCAGCCCCGAACCTATCGTCGCGAGATCGTCGCCCGGTACATCGGAAAGAATCAGCGCGACCGCGGTCGCCGCGCGCGGAATCGATCGGACCAAGTTCCCACCCTTTACCGCCGACAGATGCTTGCGGACGCAGTTCAGTTCCTTGATCGTCGCACCCGACCTGAGCAGCGCTGCGTTGGTCGCGATTTTGTCATCGAGAGTGAGCCCTTCGGCCGGCGCGACGAACATCGCGGAGGCGCCCCCGCTGAGCGCAACGATTACGAGGTCTTTGCCCTTTACCTTCTTAAGGAGTTCCAGCGCGGCAATCGCCGCATCCGCCGAGGTTTGGTCGGGAACCGGATGAGCGCTCGGCAAGCATCGACATCGCGATGGCTTCGCTGCGATCTCCAGACCCCGCGGTATGACCGCAAGTCCGCCGGCGATCTTTTCATCAAGCCGCCTTTCGAGCTCCGATGCCATCGCATAGGAACCCTTGCCGATCGCCAGCACAAATACGCGGCGCGAATTCGCGATCAGATCCGCAACTTGCTGCGAACCCGGGATCGCCCCATCCAGCGCGCGCCCGATCAGCACCGCCGGATCGACGGCAGCGATAGCCGCCCGATAAATCGAGGTCAGTTCTTGCTTAAGCTCTGCGCGGGAGTTCACTCAAACATCTGCGAGCGGCTCAATGAGGGCGCAAGACGTCGATCTTCCCGTTGTTGCGCGCCACCAGCACCATCGTAGCCATCCCGACGAAAAGTCCCGTCCCGACTACGCCGGGAATGGCAAGCAGCTCGCGATCCAGCTTCGCGGGATTCCGGATATCTTTCACGCCGCAGTCGAGAATCAGGTTGCCGTTGTCCGTGATGTAATCCGCGCCGTCCTTCTGCCGCACCCTGGGCTTCAGGCCGAGCGCCGCGATCTGCCGGCTGGCCAGTGTCACTCCGAACGGTACCACCTCTACCGGCAGGCTTCCGCGCGCCCCCAGGCGCTTTACCAGCTTCTCTTCCCCAACCAACACGATGAACTTGCGCGACGATGCGGCCACGATCTTCTCGCGCACCAGCGCGCCGCCGTATCCCTTGATCAGATTGAGGCGCGGGTCGACTTCGTCGGCGCCATCGAAGTCCGTATCGATCTTCGGCGCATCGGCCAGCGTCGTGATCTCGATTCCCAGCGAACGTCCCAGGTCCTCGCTCGCCCGCGAAGTCGGGATGCCGCGGACATGGATCAGGCTCTGCCCCAGCGCGTTGATGAATGCGGTCGCGGCTCTGCCCGTCCCCAGCCCTACGACGTCTCCGGGTTTGGCAAATCGCAGCGCGTAATGCCCCAGCGCTGCCAGGTGGTCCTGCTCGTTCTGTTCCATCGGAGCTCCCCCGCAAAGTCCCGACTACTTTCCATTGCGAATCAGGTTCATGAACTCCTGGCGCGTCTCGACGTTGGTGCGAAACACCCCGAGCATCGCCGACGTGGTCATCTTCGAATTCTGCTTCTGAACCCCGCGCATCCGCATGCACAGGTGCTCGGCTTCCAGCACCACCGCGACCCCCAGCGGATCGATCTCTTCCATGATGGTCTGCGCAATCTGGGTGGTGAGCCGCTCCTGCACCTGCAGCCGCCGGCAATAGATCTCGACCATCCGCGCCAGCTTGGAGATACCCACGATCCGCTTGTTGGGCAGGTATGCGACGTGCGCCTTGCCCATGAACGGCAGCAAGTGATGCTCACACAGCGAATAGAAGTCCAGGTCCTTGCACAGGATCATCTCCTGGTAGTCTTCTTCCACGAACAACGCGCCGTTGATCGCATCCTTGGGATCCTGCGCGTAACCGGTGGTCAGGAACTCCAGCGCCTTGACCACTCGCAAGGGCGTTCGTATCAAGCCTTCGCGACCGGGGTCTTCCCCGACGTGCGACAACAGTGTGCGCACCGCCTCCTCGCTGCGCGATTGATCGCGCGTTCCCGCCTGCGTTTCGCGGCGATGTGTGAGCCGGTGAACTACTGATTTGCGTGGGTTCGCCATTTGCTGAACTCCCGGGCTAGTTCGATGGCCAGAGAAGTACCGCCGCCGCTCATGATATTGAACCCCGCCACTTCACCGGCCAGCGATTTCATCAATTCCAGGTTTTCCCGCACCGAAAATGCGCGCGCTTCCTCTTCGCTCATTCCAGCATACCGCTCGAAGTGCGCCCTTGCCCCGCTCAGGTCTTTCACATTCTGCTTTATGTGATCGGCCATCGATGCGCGCTTCACCGGTAGAATTCCCAGCACCGTGTGTATCGAAAGCCGCCGGGCATGCGCCAGGAACCGTCGCGCGGGCTCCGTTTCGAACACCGGCTGCGTGATCACGAACTTCGCGCCCGCCCGGGCCTTGCGCTCCAACAGCGCGATCTCGCGATCGAAATCCTCGCGATTCGGATTGGCAACCGCGCCCGCGTAGATTCGCGGAAGCATCTTGAGCGGCGCGCGCCCCTCGCCCGTGTCGCCGCAGTTCAAGGCCGCGATCATCGCGAGCAGCCCATAGGTATCCAGGTCGCGCACCGCGGCATTGGGGTGCGGATGGTCTTTCGGAACCGGATCGCCTGCCAACGCCACGACTCCCTCGATTCCGAGCGCTCCCGCGCCCAGCAGGTCCGATTTGATCGCGTAGCGATTGCGATGCCGGCAAGAAACATTGAGCACCACCGGGAGCTTGAGCCGCGCCTTCACGAATGATGCGAATACCAGCGCCGACATCTTCACCCGCCCCAGGGAATTGTCGGTCAGGTTGATCGCGTCGACGTGCCCGACGAACTCCGCCAGCCGCTTGAGCAGCGGCTCCGGATTGATTCCGCGCGGTGGCCCTACCTCGAGCCACAGGGCGGAACGCGATGCCCCCAGGGTTTCGGCAAGCGAAGCCATTCACTCGCTCCGGGGCGCGGAGAACCAGCGCGCGTAATTGTCGATGGAAAACATGCGAGCGGAAAGCGCCGTGGCGCCCAGGCCTACGCCTGTCTGCGCTCGGTCGCCTTTACCTTCTGGTACTTGCGGTAGTCGTAGCCGGTCGCCATCGCCATCAGGAGCGGCTCCATCCCGCCTTCCCGTTCGCGGCGCAGGACGCGCAGCCGATCGAAGAACTCCCGGAAGTCTTTGTCGATTCGATTCGCGCCGTCGATCGGCTGCAGGAAGAAATCGTGAAGTCGCGTGACCGTGAAGCGCAGCGAGGAAAAGCGCAGCTCGTTCGGGAACGCATCCCACTCCGCCAGCGACAACGTGCGCACCGATTCGTAGCCGCCCAGCAAGGCGCGAAAGCGCTCCAGCGAATAGCCGCCGCGCACGAAGCACAGCGCGTTTACCGCCGTCGCGATGTCGAAGATAAACTTGCCGCGGCAGGCCGATTCGAAATCCAGCACCGCCATCAGCTTCTCGCCGCGGAACAACAGATTGTCGCAGAAGATGTCGCCGTGGATGACGCCCTTGGGCAGTTTGCCCTCGAGGTAGCGCGTCAGGTACTCGACTTCGTCGTCGAGCGTGCGGCAGATCTTGCGGAAGTAATTCGGCAGCCGCGAGCGCACGTTCAGGTACAGGTCGGCGATTCGCTCGAAACTGAACCGGTTGTCAATTCCCTTCTTGTACGCCTTGCCGATCACGTGCAGCTCGCCGATCGCGCGGCCGATCGTTTCGAGCTGCGAGAACTTGAGCTTCTCCGGCGTCGGGACCTTGCCTTCCTGGTATTTGAACAGCGAAACGCACTTGTTGTTGAACGAACGATAGTAGCGGCCCATCCGATCCTGCATCGGATGCGGGCAGGGAAAGGAGTGCTTGCGCAGGAACGAGAGCAGATCGATTTCGCGCTTGAGCTCGTTCTCGCTCTTGACCTCGTCGATCCGGAGCAGGAATTTCCCCTTCGCCGCTTCCACCACGTAGTTGCTGTTGACCGAACCCTGCGGAACCGCGGTGGCGCTGGTCACGCGCCCCAGCGAGTAGTCATCCGCCAGCTCTTTCAGAAACGGTTTGTTGAGTTCGGTATAAACTGCCATGAATTTTCTGCTTCGCCCGCGGAGTCCGCGGGAAGTGTAGAGCCAACTTTGAGTCCGGTCAACTAGGGTCTGGAAAACCCGCTCCTGAACGCTCGGTAGGGAGTTCCGAACGCCTCTTTATGAGGCACCTCGGGCGCCCAGGCTGGCCCGAACGGTTGCGTCCACGCGCGTTAGCGCCTAAATGAAACCTCATGCCCACCAGGAAAAAGCCCGCAACCAAAGCCAAATCCACCGCAAAGGCGGCCTCGCCGGACTCCACCCGCCTGGAAGGCAAGAAGGCCCCCGCCTTCGAGCTTCCCGACCAGTCCGGCAACCCGGTCAAGCTGGCCGACCTCGTAAAGTCAAAGAACCTGGTCCTCTATTTCTATCCCAAGGACCTGACCCCCGGATGCACCATCGAGGCGTGCAGCTTCCGCGACCACCAGTCCGCGCTGCGTGCGGCGGGTGCGCAAGTCGTCGGCATCAGCGGCGACTCGACTTCACTCCACGAAAAGTTTCGCAGCAAGTACGACTTGAACTTTCCGCTGCTCGCCGACGTGGGCAACAAGGTGGGCACCGCTTACGGCGTCTACAAGATGAAGTCGCTCTACGGTCGCGAATACATGGGCATCGAACGCACCACGTTCCTGATCGGCAAAGACGGCATCGTGCACAAAGTCTTCCCCAAGGTGAAAGTAAACGGCCACACCGAAGAGGTGCTCGCCGCCCTCAAAGCGATGTCCTGAAAAATCGTGGCGCGCCGCGCGCCGGATGAGGGGATCTACGAATCGAGAAGGCTTGGATTCAGCCGCCCGCGCGCGCCGTCTCGAGCAGATTCTCTCTTAGAAACGCCTGCAACTCCGGCTCGATAACCCGCTTGGCAATCCGATGCGATGCGTTCGGGTAGTAGCGCGTCTCCACGTGCGCGCCGCGCTCGCGCAGCGCGTCCGCGAGCTGCACCGCCTGGCTCACCGGCATCGCGCGGTCCCCCTGCCCGTGCAGGATTAGCACGCTGCAATCGAGCTTCTGCGGCAGATGCTGGATGACGCTGCGCTCCGATAACGCCCGCTTGCTTGGCCATACCTGGTGGATAATCGCAAGCTTGGTCGTGATGGGCGCCTGATGCCACAGTTTCTGTAGGTCGTACGCGCCTGATTGCAGGATGAGTGCACGCGGCCGCGAGTCGTAGTCCATGAGCAGTCCTGCCGCCAGGGCGCCATCGCCGGAACCCCAGACCGCCACCTTCGACGGGTCCACCTCGGGCCGCTCCGCCAGGAGATCGAGCGCGCGCCGCGATGCGGCCACGGTCTGCGGCCCCACGAATCTGCTCGGCCCGGACGATCGCCCATACCCGGGGATACTCACGCACGCGACATGGATTCCCATCGCAAGCACGCCCGCGTTGGCCTCGATGCAGCGTTCCGCACTGTCACCATCGCCGCTCAGCACCAGCAGCGCGGGCAGGCGGCCCGCCTCGGGGCTGTGCGCCAGGTAGCCGGCGATTTGGTATTGGTTCAGACCCAGCGAAATCTGGAAGTTGAAGGGCTGTACGTTCGGATGATTCCGGAGGAAGCCCGCGGGGGTTGAGTGGCATGCGGTCATCGTCACCGCTACCAGCAAAGCCGGAATGAGCGCCTTTAACCCTCGCATGGGTCGCAAATCCGTCCGAATTGAATGACGGGTTGCCTTCATAAATTCAGGGCAAAATCTACTCGCGCTATGGATTAAATGAAATAGAGGCCTGGAGTGAGCAACTCTTGTATTGCGAATCGATAAACGGAGCAAGGGCACGTTGAATCACGCCCGCCTTTGGCAAATACTTGTTGATTCTCGCGCTTAAGCGCAGAGGAAACCATGACAACTTCAGCATCGGCGGCAATCGATTTCGACAAAATGGGCGGCGTGATTCCGGTGGCAGCGATCGATCACGCAACTCATCGCGTGCTGATGTTCGCCTACATGAATCGCGAAGCGTTCGAGGAAACCGTAGCCACCGGCCATGCCTGCTATTTCTCCCGCTCGCGCAACAAACTCTGGCGCAAGGGCGAAGAGTCCGGAAACTTCCAAGTCGTCAAGGACATCTTCATCGATTGCGATGAGGACACGCTGGTCATGATGGTCGAGCAGATGGGCGACGGGGCCGCCTGCCATACCGGCCACGAATCGTGTTTCTACCGGCAGCTCGTCGATGGCGAATGGCGCGAATTCGAACCTCGCAAGGTCGATCCTGCCAAGTACGGCCCCGGCTACGGCCATCAGCCGAAGGCACCGCGATGAAACGTGGCGCCGAAAACAAAACCGATACCGCAGTGCTCAAATTCGGAATTCCCAAGGGCAGCCTCGAGCAGCAGACACTCGAATTGATGCGCCGATCCGGATGGCGCATCTCCGTCGATGCACGCTCCTACATCCCTAACATCGACGACCCCTCCCTCGCCTGCCGCATCCTGCGCCCCCAGGAGATGCCCAAGTACATCGCCGACGGCTCCCTCGATGCGGGTATCACCGGCAGCGACTGGATCGTCGAGAACGACGTGAAGCTGGTCGAGGTCCAAAGCTACATCTACTCCAAGGTGTCGCTGAAGCCCTCGCGATGGGTCCTCTGCGTACCCGATGCTTCCCCGGTCAGACGCCTTGAAGACCTCCAGGGCAAGCGCATCGCCACCGAAATCGTCGGTTTCGTGAAGCGTGTCTTCGCCGAACGCAAAGTTAAAGCAGATATTGAATTTTCCTGGGGCGCCACGGAGGCCAAGGTCGCCGAGGGTATCGTCGATGCGGCCGTCGATGTAACCGAGACCGGCTCTTCGATCCGCGCCAACGGCCTCCGCATCGTCGAGGAGCTGCTGACCTCAAATCCCGTCCTGGTCGCCAATCCGGATGCGTGGGCCGATCCCGTAAAGCAGGCCAAGATCCGTCAAATCGGCGTGCTGATCCGAGGCGCACTCGATGCGGAGAGCCGGGTGGGCATCAAAATGAACGTCGCCCGCCAGAACGTCGAGAAGGTCATCGCCCTGCTCCCGTCAATCACCGCGCCGACCATCTCGCAGCTCTACCCGCATCCGAATCTGAAGGGCAAGGAATGGCTCGCCGTCGAGACCGTGATCGCGGAGAAAACCGTCCGCGAGCTATTCCCCAAGCTCCTCGAAGCCGGCGCCGTCGGCATCGTCGAATACCCGCTCAACAAGATCATCGGTTGAAAAAATGGTGGAGCGGACGGCCCTGCCCGCCGCCGACGCGCGATTCCTGTCGCGTCACCAATTCCGACCAGCGGACTTAACCACCAAGGCACATAGGCACCAAGGTTAGGACCAAAGGCAACTCCTGTCCTTTTCCTCCCTTGGTGTCGTGGCGCCTTTGTGGTTAATGCTCTCTTTCTATGCCCACTACCCTCCGCACCGAAACGAACCGCGGCGTCCGCACGATCGTCCTGACCCGCGCCGCCGAGTACAACACGATCACGCCCGAGCTTCGCGATGAACTCGCGGCCGCCATCGATGCCGCCGATGCGGACCACGACGTCCGTGTCATCCTGCTGCGGGCTGAGGGTCCCGCTTTCTGCGCCGGCTATCGCCTCGATACCTCCACCCAGGCGCAGGCGGGAGAAGGCGGCCGCCGCCGCATCTGGGACTCCGTCGCCGACTACCAGATGATCTCGCGCTACGTGAACACCTATCTGAAGCTCTGGTACTGCAGTAAGCCGACTATCGCCGCGGTCCAGGGATGGTGCATCGGGGGCGGCACCGACATGGTGCTATGCGCCGATATCATCATCGCGGCCGACACGGCCTCGTT
>DATJWT010000296.1:0-5162 GCA_035500975.1 Binataceae bacterium (SeqCode) | reverse complement strand
GTGACCTGGAAACCTGCTTGCGTAAGCGCGCCCAGCATCAATTCGCTGTCCGCCAGGTTCTTCGGGCAACCCAGCGTGAGGAGATGAACCTTTTCCATGAGCGCCCTAACCGTCTTGAGGGGCTATATTTCTACTCGCAGGTAACCAGCGAAGCAATCACGGAAAGCAATCGTGGTGCCAAAGGTGCGATTTCGTTCAGAAACGGCTATTTCAAGGGTTCCGACTTGACAATATCTGCGCCTGCCGGCGGCGAATAATTGAAAATTGATCCGGAAATAGGAGGATTGTTCACGATATCGCTGAACTTGAGCGAAGTTGCGTTCCCAAGCTGGTCGATCACCCGAATTGAGTCGACATTGTAGGTTTTTGGGTCCAACCCAAGTTCGATTGTGTTGCCCTGCCCTTTCGACACCAGCTTCAGATGGATAACCGTGGCATCCGGATCGTCCATCAACGCGGCATTGAATTCCTTCTTTATGTCTCCGACTCCCAGCAGGAATTCGGTCGCCCCGGGCGATCGGAGCACTTGGGCGAGGGGAGCTTCGACCACCTGGTTCAGTTCGGGGTCGTAGTTGTAGATCAACGTGCCGTCGCTCACGAGCACTTCCCTGGACGGCGCATCGTATTCCCATCGCATACGGCCCGGCTTCATCAAGTAGACGATCCCGGTACGTTCACGCCTGGATCCACCGACCGGGGCGATTTCTTCCGTAAACTTGGCGCTCAACGTTTTGGTCTCGCGATAATGCCGCTGAAGTCCGTCAATCGCCTTCGACAGCGTCGCGCTGTCGACCGCCGCGGCAGCCCACGCGCCGGGGCACGCCAGCATCGCGAGCGTCATCACGATGAAAAGTGAACGAGCCTGTTTCATGCTGATGATGCAGTCGCCGTCGCGAGACTAGTTTGCGCTGCGAAGCCGGACTTCGCGCGGGCGCGCGCCATCCGCCGGCATCACGATACCCTCGCGCTCCATCTGCTCGACCATCCGCGCCGCGCGATTGTACCCGATCCGGAGCCGTCGCTGGATCATCGAGATCGATGCCTGGTTGGTTTCCATCACTATGCGCACGGCCTCGTCGTACATCTCGTCATGCTCCTGGTCTCCGCCACCCTCGCCTTCTTCACCGGGCACCGCCGCTTCGAGAATCTCCATGTGATACTCGGGCGCGCCCTGCTCGCGCAGAAAGTCAGTCAGGCGGCGAATTTCGTGCTCCGAAACGAAGGGACCGTGGAGACGGCGCAACTTTGCCGTGCCGGGCGGCATGAACAGCATATCGCCGGCGCCCAGCAGTCGTTCCGCGCCGATCGAATCGAGAATCGTCCGCGAGTCCACGCGCGAGGTCACCTGGAACGAAATGCGCGCCGGAAGGTTCGCCTTGATTAGACCGGTGATGACATCAACCGACGGCCGTTGCGTGGCGAGAATCAGATGGATTCCAGAGGCACGCGCCTTGGCCGCCAAACGCGAGATGTCGCGCTCAATAGTCTTGCCCTCGCTCAACAGCAAATCCGCCAGCTCATCGATTACGATGACGATCTTCGGTAGCTTGCGATGCTCAATCGGCTGCGGGTTGGCCTCGGGTCCTTCGACCGGCGCCACAGGCCTCGTCTCAACCGGCTTGCCACCGGATGCGAGGGCCTGGTTGTAGCTGTCTATATTGCGCACGCCGAACTCCCGCATCATCATGTAGCGGGTTTCCATCTCCTGCGTGGCCCAGATCAGCGCGGCTGCGGCCTTCCCCGGATCGACGACCACCGGAACCAGCATGTGCGGAATTCCCTCGTACACCGACAATTCCAGCATTTTCGGATCGATCAGGATAAAGCGCACGTCGTCGGCGGTCGCATTGAAGAGAATCGCCGCGATCATGGTGTGAATCGAAACCGATTTCCCGGTCCCGGTCGCTCCGGCAATCAGCAGATGCGGCATGCGCGCGAGATCGGCGGCCACCGGACGCCCCGCGATGTCCTTACCCAACGCGATAGTCAGTTGGCTGTTCTCAGCTGAAAATTCTTCTGCTTCCAGGATCTCTCGCAGGTAAACGCGTTCGCGTTTACGATTGGGAACTTCGATTCCCACCACCGCTTCGCCGGGCACGGGCGCCTGGATTCTCACCGCAGCGGCCCGCAGCGCCATCGAGAGATCGTCCGACAGGTTCACAATCTGGCTGACCTTGATTCCCGAACCTGGCTCGAACTTGTACATCGTGACAACGGGGCCAGGCTGAACTTCAACCACCCGCCCCTCGACGCCAAAGTCGCCGAGCTTCTGCTCCAGCACCCGCGCACTTCTCTCCAGCGTCGATTCATCGATCTGCGTGTGTTCTGCCGGCGGCATATCGAGCAGTGCCGGCGGCGGTATCTTGTACGCTCCTCGCGTTCGCGGCTTCGATGCCTGCGCTTCTTTTTTCTTGTCGCGCGAAGGCAGTTCGCGCATCTCGATCTTCCGGACCCTGAGCGCAGGGCGCTTGCCGTTCTCTTCCGACGCCTCGTCCTCGATTGCGTCTGAAAGCTCCAACACTCTAGGAGCGCGCGGCTCCTCGCCGTCGAATTCTTCACGGCGAACGCGCGGCGCCGGCCGCAACTTCGCCGCGGCGGCCGCCGCCAGCTCCGTGGGCGCTCGCTTGAGCATTAGCGCGAGTCCGCCCACCATCGCGAGCACTGCCACCATGTAGCCACCCGCAATGTTCAACGAGGCCGCCAATGATCCTGCGATGGTTGCGCCGATCAGCCCGCCGATTCGCACGTCGTTGAGATCGAAGAGTCCGCCCGCCGTCGCGAGCGCCACCAGCATCACCACTCCCCCTGCCGCCTCCCGCGCAAGCACCGGAGCGGGCGTGCGCCGCCATACGCGCGTCGCAAAAACTACCAGCAGCGCCAGCGCGGCATACGATTGGTAGCCGAGCACTGCGCTGAACATGGACGCCATCGCGTCTCCCACCGGGCCGCCGAGGTTGGGTACCCGCCCCGCATCGAGGCACGCGAGACTGACTGCCGTGAACGCGACCAGCGCGATCAGCGCGAGCGCGCTCAACTCATCGAGGATGCGGCTGCGCGGAGCTGGAATCTCCTCGACTGCCGGAGGCGGCGGAGGCGCTACCGCCGGCTCCGGGGCCGGTTTTGAACTCTGGCGCGGAATCTTCCTAGACCTCCACGATATGCGGAACCACCAGCGGCCGCTTGCCCATCTCGTCGATGAAGTAGCGGCGAACGGTTCTCACGACCTCGTCCTTGAGCATTACTTCGCCTGCCCTGTGAAGGCCTCCAATCTGTCTGAGTCTTGCCGCAAGCTCATTGCGGGCTCGGCGCATGTGATCCGAAGTACCGTCGCCGCTGACCAGGCCCCGCGAAACCAGGTCCGGTCCCGCAATGATTTTCCCGGTCTTCGATGACACGATCAGAATCGCGGTAACCGTACCTTCGTGCGCAAGCACCCGGCGCTCCGCAACCACCGAAGGATCGCCGCGTTCCCCGCCCTCCTCGACCATTACGCGACCAGCCTCGACCTCGGGACCGCGATGTGCCTGCGCGCGATTCAGCACCAGCACATTTCCATCCTCGAGCAGAAAGCAGTTGCATTCCGGGATGCCGGCCTCGATCGCAAGCGCGAGATGGCGGGCGAGATGCCGAAATTCGCCGTGAATAGGGACAAAGTACCTGGGCCGCGTCAGCGCGATCATCTCCACAAGCTCATCGCGGCTGGCATGACCCGACACGTGCACCGGCGCGACCGCATCGTAGAAAACCTCGGCGCCAAGCTTGTAGAGGCGATTCACCAGCGTGTTGATCGTCCGTTCGTTGCCGGGAATGAATCGCGACGAAAGAACCACGACATCGTCGGGCTCAATCTGCACGCGCGGATGATTCCCGGTCGACAGCTTGGCAAGCGCCGAGAGCGGCTCACCCTGGCTGCCGCTGCTCAAGTAGACGACGCGCCTGGGTTCCAGGAATTCAGCCTCGCCCGCATCGATGAATGTTCCGGGACTGAACGACAACTGGCCCGTTTCCATGCCGAGTCGCACGCTCTCGGCCATCCGGCGTCCGAGCGGGACTATACGGCGACCAAGCTCCGAAGCGACTTCGGCAACCTGCCGGAAGCGATGGAGATGCGAGGAGAATGCAGACAAGAAAAATCGCCGGCGCGATCGCGCCATGATCTCGCGCAACACCGGCTTGAGCGAGCTTTCCGAACCCGACCGACCGGGCCGCTCCACGTTGGTCGAGTCCGAAAGCAGCAGAAGCACGCCCTCGCGTCCCAATTCGGCGAACCGTTCGCGATCGAATGTTTGCCCATCCACGGGAGCTTCATCGATCTTGAAATCGCCCGTATGGACAATCGTGCCCGTAGGTGTGCGAATCGCCAGGGCAACTGAATCGGGCGTGGAATGAGTCACGCGAATCGGTTCGATCTCGAACGGCCCCAGGTTGAGGTTCTGCCGCGGCTTGATAGGTATGAGCGCCGCTTCTCCCGCAAAGGGACCTTCCGCGAGTCGACGTCGAACGAACGCGAGAGTGACCTCGGTGCCGTACACGGGCACGTTCACACGCCTCAGCAGGTGAGGCAGCGCGCCGATGTGGTCTTCGTGTGCATGGGTGAGGACGATTCCCTCGACCTGGAGACGCGATCGCTCAAGCCAGGAGAATTCGGGAATGAGGACGCCGCTGCCGAGCTCCGGCTGCTCCGGGAACATCACGCCGCAGTCGATAATGATCGCGCTGCCGGCGCATTCGATCGCCATCAAGTTGAGTCCGATTTCGCCCAACCCTCCGAGTGCGACCAATCTGACCGGAACGCTTATGGAAGTGCTCTCCGCCATCGCCCTTGCCCGCCCTGCCACCGCACCAAACGGCATTATATAGCCTATAGAACGGGGCTGAAAGGCAGGTCTAAGGGAGATTCAACGGGTGTATCCGAAAGGCGTCCTCCGTCGTACCTACCCTGTGAAAAGGTCTTTGGCCGCTCGCTTGCGAATATTTTGAGGCGAGCATAGCGTCAATTTCTGGAGGTGGTTCGCGATGTCGGTGAACAAGGTGCTCTTACTCGGTAACTTGGGGCGGGATCCGGAAGTTCGCTACCTCCCTTCCGGCAACCCGGTCGCAAACTTCTCTATCGCGACCAGCGAGAGCTTCACGGATCGCAACGGCTCCAAGCAGGAAAAGAC
>DATJWT010000295.1:0-8431 GCA_035500975.1 Binataceae bacterium (SeqCode) | reverse complement strand
TCCATGTACGGCTGGCCGGTTTCCATGTTTACACCGTCGCTCACCCCGAAGGTATCAAGCACGTCCTCCAGGATAACCATCGCAATTACCGCAAGTCTGCCGACTACAAGCTTCTCGCGCGCATCCTGGGACAGGGACTGGTCACCAGCGAAGGCGATTTGTGGCTGCGGCAGCGGCGCCTGATGCAGCCGATGTTCCATCGCCAGAAAATCGCAGCGTTCGGCGCGATGATGACCGACTGCGCGCTCGAGATGCTCGAGCGCTGGCGCGGGTTCGCGGACCGCGACGAAGCATTCGATGCGACGGCAGAGATGATGCGGCTCACGTTGCACATCGTCGGCCGCGCGTTGCTGACGATGGACCTGACTACCCAGGCTGACTCGATCGGCCGCAACATGACCATTGCCAACGAACGCTTCGGCCACGCGGACATCGGGATGCTCGCGCCATGGTTGCCGACACCGACCAATCTCCGGTTCAAAAATGCCGTCGGGCATCTGCGTCAGATTGTGCTCGACATCATCGCCAAACGCCGCGACGAAGGCCGCGATTACGGCGACCTGCTCTCGATGCTGCTCGCGGTCCGCGATGAAGAAACCGGAGAAGGCATGAACAACGAGCAGTTGCGCGACGAGGTCCTGACGTTGATCCTCGCCGGGCACGAGACGACCGCAACCGCCCTTTCGTGGACCTGGTACCTGCTCTCACAGCATCCGGAGGTCGAGCGCAAGCTGCACGCCGAACTGGATGCGGTGCTCGATGGCCGCGCTCCCACCATCGGCGATCTTGCCAACCTCAACTACACCGGGATGGTCATTGATGAAGCTATGCGCCTGTATCCGCCCGTCTGGGCCATCGGGCGTGAAGCAATCGAGGCGGACGAAATCATGGGCTGCCGTATCCCGAAAGGCGGCAACATAATGGCGAGCCAATGGCTCGCTCATCGTCATCCTGCCTTTTGGGAGAATCCCGAACGGTTCGATCCCGAGCGCTTCTCCGCGGAACGCGCGGCCGGACGCCCGCGCTATGCGTATTTTCCCTTCGGCGGCGGCCCGCGGATGTGTATCGGCAATATCTTCGCGCTCACCGAAGCGCAGCTCGTGCTCGCGACCGTTGCGCAGCGCTACCGTCTGAGGCTCGCCCCGCATCATCCTATTGAGCTGCAGCCGCTTATCACGCTGCGGCCGCTTCACGGGGTAAAGGTCGTGCTGGAGCGTCGAGGTAACTAGTGCCCCGTCCCGACGTCAGCGAGGAGCGGCGCGAGCAGATCCTGGATGCGGCCGGCGCGGTCTTCGCGCGCCTGGGCTTTCACGATGCGCGCATGGACGACATCGTGGACCAGGCCAACCTGAGCAAGGGCGGCGTCTACTGGTACTTCAAAAGCAAGGATCAGCTCGCCGCCGCCCTCGTGGAACGCGTGCTGGCCCGCAGCGCCGGCGCGCTTCGCAAGGTGCTCGAGTTCGATCAGCCGTTCGCGGAGCGGATGGCGCTTCTCGGGCAGTACATCGCGGCCGACGTCCGCGCCCTCAACAAGCTGCGCGGAGTAATCCTGGAATTCTATGCGCTCGCCGCGCGCGACACCCGCGTGCGCCGCCGCGTGCGCGTCTACATCGACGAATTCATCGACTTGTTCGCCACCATGATCCAACAGGGCATCGATCGCGGCCAATGCAAGGAAGTCGATCCGCGCAAGACCGCGACCGCCATCGAAGCGATGTGCGAGGGCCTCATGATCCTGTGGCTGGTCGACACCACCGACTTCAACATCGACGATATGGCCGATCACGTGACCGCCCTCTTCCTCGACGCACTGCAACCAAAAGCACGAAGTTAGCCTTTCTTGAGGAGCCGTTCGTAGGAAAAGGGCGCAAGCTTCTCGCGAGCTTCGACCAACGCACTCCACTACCATAACCCCACCCCAATAGGTCATCCCGAGCGCAGCATTCCGATGCGGAGCCGAGGGACCTCAGCCAATGAATCGTCTGCAACTATCAGTTCAGACTAAAGCCGCGATGCTTCGATTCATCAGCGCTGAAATCCACCCGCGTGGCAACCCGACACCTCGATGGCTTCTGTCTGTGCCGTAGAGTGCACACGACAGCGTCGTTGAGACCCCTCGGCTTGGCTCGGGATGACTTTATTGAACCTCGCCTCACAGCGCCTGCGCTTCGCCGCTCTTAACCCCACTCCTTCGGCACCGCCTGCGCCCGCTGATGCATCAGCAGCTTCGCGCGGCGGGCCTGTTCTTCAGGAGTGATCTTCGCTGGATCCTCGCGATACTCGGGTCCCGCCGCCATCGCCTTCTTCACCGCCGGGCGCTCCCCGATCTCGTCCATCCAGCGTTTGACGTTCGGAAATTCATTCAGATCGATATCGCGATCCTTCCAGATCACTGACCACGGATAACAAATCATGTCCGCGATCGTGTACTGCCCCGCCGCAAGGTAGCGCTTCTTGTGCAGCCCGAGGTTCATTACGCCGTAAATCCGATGCACCTCGTTGTCGAAGCGCATGATGGCGTATTTCTGGTCGCCGTTTTTCGGATCCTTTGCGGCGCGCCGGAAATGCCCTTGCTCGCCCATCTTCGGACCCTGGTTCCCCATCTGCCAGTACACCCACTGCACTACTTCGTACTTCTGATGCGGCTCCTGCGGCCAGAACTTGCCGCTCTTCTCGGCCAGGTATTCCATGATCGCGCCCGATTCGAAGATGGCAATCGGCGCACCGTCGCCCTTGGGTTCGTGATCGACAATCGCGGGCATGCGGCCGTTCGGCGAGATTTTCAGGAACTCCGGCGTGAGTTGATCTCCGCGCCCGATGTTCACCGCCTTGATGGTGTAAGGGATGCCCGCTTCTTCGAGCAGAATAGTTATCTTCTTTCCGTTCGGCGTCGGCCAAAAATACACATCAATCATGGCACTGCTCCACTCCTCATAGTTCCAGGTTGCAAAGAGTTACCTCTTCAGATGCGAGGCCATTCGATCATCCGCCCGGGTTGCGGGCTAATTGCGCTCTGCTGCCAGGCGGACCGGAACGCCACGAGAAATTGTGACGAGCGCGCCTGAGGCAGGTTTACACGCACTACACTGAAATCGGGGTACGCCCTGAGAACTCGTGCCGCCGACTCGGCAAAGAGCCGGTCTCGGGTCAGCAGCGCAGTGAATCCGCCGTTTATCGCAGCTTCAACCAGTCGACCATTACTCAAGTTGTTCCATCCTTGAATAATCGCCGAGTCGGCGTTGATTCCCAACTCGGTTAGCAACGCCACCAGTTGTATCGGCAGATTCGCATCAAGAAGCCACATGTTCGGAGTCGGCCAGCTCCGATGCGACCTTCATGATCTCGGGAATCGCCTCCTTTGGAAAAGGACCATATGTGTCCGCGATCTCGTCCGCGTTCATTCCTTCTGCCAAGCATTCCAATACGAACGATACGGACAAACGGGTGCCTCGCACCGCGAGCTTGCCACCCAATAAGTCGGGATCTCGCGCGATCCAGTTGAAGTTTCTATATGCGGCGGGCACCCAGTTCGTCATGCAACGTCCTGCGTGTTCAGGATCTTACGCTTACCGAGTTTCTTAGTCGCTACTTTCATAGCTCCGCGCCCAGGAAACCAGTTACGCGCTGGCTAGTTTCGCCTCGTCGGCCGCGGTCGGCTCTGCGACCCGGTAGAGCTTCTGCCCGTTCTCCCACAGAATCTTGCGCCGGACAGATTCTTCGCAGTCCGACAGCCCGCTCTTGATACGGGCGTGCACCTCTTCGCCATAGAGCGAGGTCGGATGCGGGAAGTCGGTTTCGAACATGATGTTGTCGACGCCGATCTTGTCGATGAGGCGGCGCGGCGCGACCTGCTCGAACCAGTAGCAGGCATAAATGTTCCGCGCGAAACACTCCGACGGCAGCAGGTCGAACTCCGGATGCTCCTCTGTCACGCTGTTGCCCTTGAACTGGTAGTCCATCGCCTCCAGCACGAACGGAATCCATCCGATGCCGCTCTCGACCGACACGAACTTGATCTTCGGATAACGCACCAGCACCCCCGACATCAGCAGGTCGTTAAGCTGCATCGCGTTGTTCAGGAAAATGTCCACCGCCATTTCCGTAAACGCCGCCATCGGACCGTAGGTCTTCACGCGATTTCTCGCCAGCCCTTCTTTCATGTCTCCCGATCCGATGTGGAAGCTGATCGGCAGGTCGAGATCGCAGGACACTTCCCACAGCGGGTTCCAGTGCGGATCGCCGATCAGCGGCTTGCCGAAATACTGCGGTTCGCCCGTAAACAGGATTCCCTTGTGGCCTTTCTTCGCGCAGCGCTCAACTTCCTTCACCGCCGCATCGACGTCCCAAAACGGAATCGAAGTGATCGGCAGCAGGCGGCGCGAATCCGCCGATGCCCACTCGGTCTGCCAATCGTTGTAGATTCGGACGCAATCAAGCATCAGCTCCGGATCGTTGAGCTTCAGGAACGCCTGTGCGCCGAAACCGCCCACGTTCGGATACATCACCATCGCCCAGATACCCATCTGGTCCATGTACTTAAGCCGCGCATGCGCGTCGTAGGCGCCCGGATGCATCTGCTCGTAGGTCTTGGGCGGGCGCTTGAAGCTGCCGACTCCCGCCGTCGCCGTCATGCCGACCGGTGCAAGCGGCTTCCCCTCCCCCATCACCCATCGCTGGACCCCGTCTGGAGTGGTCACCACGTGCGGAACGCGATCGCGAATGCGCTCCGACGCGCGGCTGGTCCACAGGTCCGGCGTTTCGGTCACATGAGTATCGACGTCGATAATGTTGTATCCGCTCATGGTCTTTTCTCCCGCTGGTCTGGTCCTTATCGGTTCCCAGCCAATCTCAGCATAGCAACACTCTGCGCTTTCAGCGCGTATGCGCGTGAACGAAAGCGATCATTTTTTCGACAACCCGGGCCGCCGTCGGCGATGCCGGGTTACGGTTCTGGTACATCTTCTGCAGCGCCGGCGGCGGATTGCGCGACATGAACGCATCGCTGGCGCCCTGGCTCAGTTCCAGCTCCACCTGCCCTCCCGCCTTGCGGTACAGCTCGACGAACCGTTCGAGCTGCCGGCGCGGATGGACGATGTCGCGTGAATCCTGGATGTAGAGCACCGGCGGCGTTTCAATTCGTTCTCCCCGCTCCAGGATCTGCACCGGGCTTGCCTCGCTCATCGCATCTTCGGTCTTCCAGTACTTGTCGTGGAGCGGCAGCACCATGTCCACAAACTCCGGCGGGTTCCCGGCTGCCTTGAGCTCCTTCGCGTAGCGATATCGGCCGATCGGGTCGATCACGGGAGCACCCATGATTACGCAGCGGACGCTGGCATCCATGTCTGCCGCCTCGGTCTGGTAGGGAATCGCGGTGTATCGCGAATCCTCCGGCCGCATGCCGAGCAACATCGCCTGATGGCCTCCGCTGGAAATTCCGAAGCTGCACACCATGTCCGGACGCGAACCAAATCCCGCAGCCTCGCCCTTGAGCCATCGAATTCCAAAGTTGATGTCGGCCAGCGAGGCCGGGTAGGACGCTGCCGGCGGAACGCGGAAGTCCAGCGCGGCAACGAGAATGCCGCCGCGAGCCAGTTGCTCGTTAATCGTGGTGTCATTGAGGCGGTCGCCCAGGCACCACGCGCCGCCGTGCAATTCGACCAGGGCGGGAAACGGCCCCGCCCCCTGCGGCTTGAAAAGCCGCGCCAACAGTGGAGTATCCCCGTGCCGCAGATACTCAACATCCTCGATTTCGATCTCGTAGTGAACGTTCTTGGGCGCAGCAGCTGCCATTGCATTGCCTCCTCATTCTTCGTCCTGACCTCTCCCCGCGTGGAGAGGTCGGAGCCATCTTTCGGCTCCGGGTGAGGGTCCTTTGTCAGCGCAAAGCGAAGCTCGTGCGATCAGGGGATTCTTCTTTTCCTTAACTCAAGCCGCCCGCCGCGGTCGCTTCACGTCTTTCGCCATCACCTTCTCCGCCACCGGCTGAAAGATGTAGGTCGCGACATTCTGCATATCGATCGCATCGCTCGGCACGATATCCGCCGTACCGCCGCGCGCTCGAAGCTCCTTCAACGTGGCCGCGATATCGTCGGTCTCGATTTCATACAGCGCAAGATATCGATGCTTCTTCTCGTCCCGGCTGAACTGCGTATCCGCCAGCTTGAAGCGGTGCCCGGACACGAATCCGGGAACGTTCAGAACATCGGGAATATGATGACGGTTGTACCAATCGTTGTACTCGTCCTCTTTCCCCGCCACCGGATTGGTGAACACTACGAACGTGTACTTGGCCATCGGCGATGACCTCCCGCGCCCTGGTGAGATGGGTCTGACGCGATTCTAGGACTGCAAAATCAAACTGTCCATGTTCGTGTCGGAACCGCGATGGTCAAATCTCGGCCTATCGTGGGATCGCCCACGCGGGCCCTGTCGCTTCCTGCGTGCCCGCCTGGAGCAGGATCCAGTTCGGCACGTCGGCGACAGATGTGGTCGGCACGTTGTTCTGGAAGACCAGGTTAACCGGGAACGGTGGAATGTAGGAATTCTGGCAAACCTGCGGACCGAAGAAATTGGTGGGCTGCAGGAAGTAGTTCCCGATGTACTGGAGATTCCCGACCGGAAGACAGCCACCGATGTCGGATCCGTACGGCACCAGCCCGGTAAACCCGCACAGCGACGTGATCGAGGAGGGATAGCCGCACGGACCAAAGTCCACCGTACCGACCGGATCGTTGATCGACACGTTCTGCTGCAAGGTGACGTACTGGCTGCCGCCGTCGGTGTAATAGATGTTGCTTCCTGCCGCCGGGCGTTTGTTCTCCGCCACGTTCTGCTCGATGAGCAGGCCGTGAGCATAGTCTGTTCCCTGCGAGCCGTTGGTGTAGATCGCGCCCACGTCCCAGAGCTGCTGGGCGAAATTCTGGAACTTGTTGCTGGTGATCTTGTTGCTGCCCTGGATGGTGGGCGTGCTGTAGTTGCCCCACATTCCCGGAACTCCGGTGTTCACTCCCGGGAAGCTGGGACTGTCCAGCAGTCCCCATCCCCATCCGATAGCGAGCGCGCTCCACGGCGTATTGCTGATGGTGTTGTGCGTGATCACGGTGCCCGTGGTGAATCCCGCGAAGATGCCCGCCGAGTCGTAGTATTCCTGCCCCGTGTAGGAAATGTCGTTGTTGCTGATCAGGTTGCCGCTCGTAACCTGGAATTTGTTGGGACGCTGGTCGATGGGCGTGAATCCGCCCAGCTGGATCGCGGCCGAAGAGATGTCCGTAAAAATGTTGTTGCTGACGGTGTTGTTCTGGCTTCCGGTATCGAAGTCGAGTGCCGCTCCCCCGAGATGGATGAACTTGTCGCTGTTGAACGTGATGTTGGAAACGTACTGCAGCGATACGTTGCCGTGTGTCTTGTAGGTCACCTGCTGGTGGCTGATGGTGTTGGGCAGGTACCCGGTGCCCTTCAAGTAGTTGCCGCTCTGATCTTCCGCGTATCCGTCCGTCGTGTTGGGCTCGAGCCAGGTCGCGTAGGAAAATTGCAGACCCTGGAACGTGATGTACGACACCGGTTTGCCGGGACTCCCCTGCAGGCTGACCAGGGTTTCCAGCACCGGCAGGTATGCGTACTGCGGAGAGCCCAGAGAGGGATTGATAAAGGTGAGCTGCTGAGTGTCCGGATCGAGAAACCACATGTTGGGCGAAGTCAGGAACTCGGGCGCGTTCTCAAGCCAGCTCAAAACGAGGAAATTATTCGGAATCGGATAGGTATTGGAGTTTTCCCAGCACGGGTTCTGCATCACCAGCGTGGTGCCGGTCTGGGTTTCCACCGGGCATCGCATCATCTTCCATTGCAGTGCGGTAACCGCTTCCAGCAGTTGAGGCTTGCTGAAGGTTATCGGCAATCCCGCCGTCTGCTGGTAGCCGTTCGATACCAGCGCAAAATTCGGATTCACCGGCAGGCCCACATTCGAGCGCGCCCGTACGGTCCGTTGATCGTTGACGTAGAACTCGCGCGGCATTTCTCCGGCAGGGAGATTGGGGACGCTGGTCGTGCACACGTTCAGGAGGCCGATGAGGTTGCAGGTGAAATCCGTCAGCAGCACCCCGCCGGAAATCACCACCGGGGCGTTGGCATCGGGCGCGGCCTGGTAAATCACTTTGGCCTTCTTCGAACCCGAGTCACTCGAGCCAAACACCAACGGCGCACTCAAGGTATAGGTGGCGGGCTCGATATTGACCGTAATCGTGCGCTTCGCGCGAAACTTGTTTTGCCGTACCGCCCCTTGCGCCCGGGCAATCGTCAGGAACGGTGCCGCCTCGGTACCGTCTCCTGTGGTGTCGTCTCCCGTCGGCGAAACCCAATAGGTCGTCAGATTTTTCGCCTTTTTCTTCTTTGCGGCCGCCTTGGCAGTTCCTTGAAGAGCGAGGGCATCATCGGC
>DATJWT010000294.1:0-16769 GCA_035500975.1 Binataceae bacterium (SeqCode) | reverse complement strand
CCCAGGCTGCCATCCGCGCCGGCTACTCTCCCGCTGGTGCAGCCGTCCGCGCTTCTGAAATGTTACGGAATCTTACGGTCTCCACAGCTATCCGTGAGGCCCACCAGGAGATTCTCAAGGAAAATCAAATCTCTGTCGCTCGTATCGTCCACGAGCTTGCCCTTATTGCCTTCTTTGATCCTGCATCGATCCTCGATAAAAACGGGCATTTTATCCCGCTTGGTGAGCTGCCAGCGGAAGTCCGTCGGGGCCTGCCCGCTATCGAATATGCGGAATCACCCGATGGCGCGCGTAAAGTCCGTTTTCCCGGCAAACTCGCCGCCCTCATCGCACTCGGCCGGCACATGGCGATCTTCACCAATCGCATCGGAGACGATCCCACCGACCTGCCTCCCTTCGATCCCGAGGCGGTGCTTGAGGAATATGAGAAAGAACTTGCGGAAGGTGCTGAAGATTGAACGCCCGCTACACCGACAAAAAAATTTCTCGGGACGATTCCGCCGTGAGTTTCTTTACCGAGGTTATCTTGTCAGCGAACTGAGTCAGCGAGGAGCTGTCGACCGAACCAACGTCGACCAGGACTGCGAAGATTGTGAACTGCAGCTCTTCTTTGCGCTCGCGCAAATGCGCCAGCCATTCGGGCGCGACCTGGCATTCGCCGTCGGTGATCATCACGATATCGCCGCGCTTGAGCTTGCGGTCTTCCAGCAGCGCCACGGCCGCATCGATCGGCTGCTGGAAATCGGTGCCGCCGCCCGGGAAGTACTCGGCCATCTCGATGACCTTGTTCAACTCCGGCTCGTAGCGCCGCTCCCGGTTCAAATCGATCACCCGCATGGTGCCCTCACCTGAAGAGAACAACACGGCGCGAAACAGCCGGCGCTGCCGGCGCGCTATGTCCATCAAGGTGAGACCGACGGCCTTCGCCCACAATTCCTTGTCGCCCTGCATCGAGGAGCTGACGTCGATGCATACCACCATCGGGCCCTTGCCCTTCTGCTCATCTTCGCGCAGCCGGTATTGCAGGACCTCGCCTTCGAGGACGCGTCGATAGAATTCCTGCTTGAGCAGGGGATGATTCAGCGCGACCAGTTCCGACGGGATGATTCTGCCCAGGTCGGCGCCGCGCTCGATGTCGTAAGCTTCGCTGCTGCCGCGATCGAGCGTCTTGCGCCGCAACGCCCGCGCATCCTGTTTCATCCGGCCCACCAGCCGCGCCAGCTCTCCGAGCTTGCGGCTGCGCGCCAGATGGCGTCCCAGCTCGAGGCGCTGCCCCGCGTTCATCCTGCCGCCCTGGCCGAACTCGCGGCTGAACGCATGGCTATCTTCGGAGGCGCGATCGATATCTTCCGCGAGCTCGATCGACTTCATTTGCATGCGCCGGAGCTCGCTGCGATCGCCGTTGCGCAGATCGCTGTCCATCTGTCGGGCCTTCTGATTAAGGCGCGCCTCGGAAACCTGGGCCGCGCGAGCGGCCGTCTCCTTCATCTCTTCGAGCTTTTGCTTCGCCTCTTTGCCGGCTTCCGGATCGCCTTCGGCATCGTCCGCCATCGCCTGCGCGCTCTTGAGCGTTTCGGCGCGCGATTCCAGGTCTTGCTCCTGATGTTCAAGGTCCCACAGGTCAACCATCTCGTTGCGATTGACCAGCTTCTCCGATCGAATCATCTCGAGCGCGCGCTCGCCGAGCACCATCGCGGCAATCGCGGCCTTGTCTTCCTCGAGGAGGGTCCGGCTCTTGAGCGCTTCGAACGCCGGGGAGGGCAATAGCTGCTCCAGGATGGTGCGGTTCAGGCCCGCCGAGCGCCGGACCGCATCGGGTTTCAGCCAGACGAGGTTGTACTTGAACAGGGCGAGAAAGAAGTCCGCCAGGAGCGCATCGAAATGCGGCACCAGCCGGCCGCCCGCTTCGACCAAATCCCTGGTCGATGGCGCACCGGCCAGAATCTCTGACCACGCGCGGCGATCGTAGCTGTCGCTCTCCAGCCACGAGGTGTTGCGCGGCACCGCGGGCACATAGACCCGCCTCGGCTTGGCCGCTTTGCTTCGCCGTGCCATCTGGGTTCCTGTGGAAGATTATCCGACCCGAACGGCGGCTGCCATTGCATCGCATCAGGCCTTGAATGTATCGATGGTGCGGTAACAGAATTGTAACTGGCGTCAGGCCTCACGGATGAGCGGCGAAACCAACTCGCTTCCCGCACGGCGTCACGCGCTTCTGCTGGCGACCGTCCAGGAATTCATCGCGACCGCCGAACCGGTCGGTTCGCAACAAATCGCCGCGCACCATGCGCTCGGAGTACGCTCCGCGATGGTCCGGAGCCTCATGTCCGAGCTCGAGGACTCCGGCTTCCTGACACAGCCCCATGTCTCCGCCGGCCGCGTACCGACCGATAAGGCATTCAGATACTACGTCGACCACCTGATGGAGAGATCGCGCGTAGCCTTCGAAGACCGCGCGCAGATTGAATTCCACTATTCGGGCCGTCCGCGCGATCTGACCGACATCATGCGCGACACTCCTCGACTGCTCGCATTGCTGACCGGGCAGGCCGCGCTGGTCCTGGCCCCTCGCCTCGAAGCGATGACCATCGAGCGCGTGAGCTTTGTCCGGCTTCGCGAACGGCAGGTGTTGGCGATATTCGTCGCCACTGCCGATCGAGTCCAGAACCGCCTGGTCGAGACCGAGCGCGACTTCAAGCAGGATGAACTCGACCGCATGGCTCGTTACCTGAACGAGTCGCTTTCGGGGCGGAGCCTCGATGAGGCGCGGCGATGGATCGAGCATCAACTCAAGGAGCAGCGTGCCGAGTACGATCAGTTCATGCGCGAAGCGCTGGCCCTGGGCGGTGGTGCGATCGCCGACACGACTCCACGTGCCGAGTTGTACGTGGAGGGAAGCGTGAAGGCGCTCGAGCAGCCCGAGTTTGCAGACCCCGGGCGAATGCGGGAATTGCTGCGCGCGCTGGATGACAAGTCAGCCCTGCTGGACCTGCTGGAACGGAGCATTGGTCAGAGTGGCCTGATGGTGTCGATAGGGTCGGAGAACTACGACCCACGACTGGCGGGCCTGAGCGTCATAGCCGCTTCCTATGCGGCTGGATCTACCACTGCCGGAAGCCTGGCGGTTGTCGGTCCGGTACGCATGGACTACGACCGGGTCATTCCCCTGGTCGAATATACCGCCCGAACCCTGACTCGGATTCTCGAGCACTAAGTCCGGCCCTCGTTTCCCAAACATCATTTGGTCTTCGCCACTGGCGCGAAGCCGAATCGTGCTTAATTTGAGATTTGGCGCGGTTTTTCAACATGAACAAATTTCGCAAAGACCACAGTGGGGGGAATTCTGTCGAGGGCGAGGGGCAACCCCGAGATCCGGACATCGTGACGCTTACCGAAGAGATGACGGCGGCGGACGGCGACGACCGGCCCCATCAGGAGCTCGAAGCCAGGCTCGCCGAGAAGGACCGCGAAATAGCGGAACTGAAGGACAAGTACCTGCGAGCCCTCGCCGACGGTGAGAACGCCCGCAAGCGCATCCGGCAGCAAAGCGAGGAAAGCGTACGTATCCAGAAGGAAGGGTTGCTGCGCGACTTGCTGCCGATAGTGGACAACCTCGAGCGCGCTGTCGAAGCTGCGCGCGGCGGCACCGACAGCGGCGTAATCGTCCAGGGCGTCGAGATGGTGCTGCGCTCCTTGATCGATTTTCTTAAGGCGCAGGGCGTGACTCCGATCGTTTCCGCGGGGCAGCAATTCGATCCTCTCAAGCATGAGGCCGTCGACCACGTCCCCAGTGACGTTCATCCGCCCAACACCGTGGTCGAGGAATTCCATCGCGGTTACTCAATTGGCGACCGAGTCCTGCGACCGGCGAGAGTGACGGTGGCCAAAGGATCAGGCTAGGCGAAGAGATGACGAATCGACGGAATTTTCAAGTTGAAACCAAAGGAATCGTGGTTATCCATTAAATCAGGGGTGCCCTGAATTTCAGAGGGCATCGATAGGAAAAAATGGCAAAAGTAATTGGCATTGATTTGGGAACGACCAATAGCTGCGTAGCGGTCATGGAGGGTGGCGATCCGGTGGTGATCGCTAACGCGGAAGGCAGCCGCACTACGCCATCGGTGGTCGCGTTTACGGACTCCGGAGAGCGCCTGGTTGGCCAGATCGCGCGCCGGCAGGCGATTACCAATCCGACCAACACCGTCTTCGCGATTAAGCGCCTGATGGGGCGGCGTTTCGACGACGCCGAAGTCCAGAAGGCGACCAAGGTGTTGCCCTACAAAGTCGTCAAGAACGAGGATGGTGCGGCGTGGGTGGAAATCCGCGGCAAGAGCTACAGCCCTCCCGAGATTTCCGCGTTCATTCTGCAGAAGATGAAGCAGACGGCGGAGGACTACCTGGGTGAGAAAGTCACCGAGGCGGTCATCACCGTTCCTGCGTATTTCAACGATGGACAACGGCAGGCCACCAAGGATGCCGGCCGGATTGCCGGGCTCAACGTCCTGCGCATTATCAACGAGCCAACGGCGGCATCGCTCGCCTACGGACTCGACAAGAAGAAGGACGAAAAAATCGCGGTGTTCGACCTTGGCGGCGGCACCTTCGATATCTCGATCCTCGAGCTGGGCGAGGGTGTGTTCGAGGTCAAGGCGACCAACGGCGACACCTTCCTTGGTGGTGAGGACTTCGACCAGCGCGTAATCGACTACCTGGCCGATGAGTTCAAGCGCGACCAGGGAATCGACCTGCGCAAGGATCGGATGGCTCTGCAGCGGCTCAAGGAAGCGGCGGAGAAGGCCAAGTGCGAGCTGTCCACCGTGATGGAAACCGACATCAACCTGCCGTTCATCACGGCGGATCAGTCGGGACCCAAGCACCTGAACATCAAGCTGACGCGCGCGAAGCTCGAAGCGCTGTGCGCCGACCTGCTCGATCGTCTTGATGGCCCGTGCGTGACTGCGCTGCGCGACGCGGCGCTGAAGGCCGGAGACATCAATGAGATCGTCCTGGTCGGCGGAATGACCCGTATGCCTGCGGTGCAGGAGCGGGTGAAGAAGATCTTCGGGAAGGAAGGCCACAAGGGCGTCAATCCCGACGAAGTCGTTGCGGTCGGCGCGGCCATCCAGGCCGGAGTTCTCAAAGGCGAGGTCAAAGACGTTCTGTTGCTCGACGTGACCCCGCTTTCTCTCGGTATCGAAACGCTGGGCGGCGTGTTCACCAAGCTCATCGACAAGAACACGACCATCCCGACCCGCAAGAGCCAGACGTTCTCGACTGCGCAGGACAACCAGACGGCGGTGACGATCCGGGTCTTCCAGGGCGAGCGCGAGATGGCGGCGGACAACAAGCTGCTCGGCCAGTTCGACCTGATCGGAATTCCTCCGGCTCCCCGCGGCATGCCGCAAGTCGAAGTCACCTTCGACATCGACGCCAACGGCATCGTGAACGTCCACGCGAAGGATCTCGGCACCAACAAGGAGCAGTCGATAAAGATCACCGCTTCTTCGGGCCTGTCCGAGACGGATATCAAGCAGATGGTGCGCGATGCCGAGCAGCATGCGGCCGACGACCACAAGCGGCGGCTGGAGGCCGAAGCACGCAACAAGCTCGACAACCTGGTCTATACGACCGAGAAGACGCTCAAGGAATACGGCGCACAGCTCGACGATGCCTCTCGCAAGTCAATCGAGGAAGCGCTCGCGGATGCCAGGAGCAAGCTCGAGTCGAAGGACGCCGACGAGATGAACAAGGCTGCGGACGCGCTGCAAAACGCGTCGCACAAGCTGGCCGAGGCGATGTACAGCAAGACCCGCGCGCAGGGTCAGCCGGGAGGCGACGGGGCCTCGGCAGGGCCGCAGCCGGATGGCCACGGCGACACCGAGAAGAAGCCGGGCGAGGGCGAAGACGTCGTCGACGCGGACTTCAAAGAGGTGAAATAACCGCCTGTGGGTGAAAAACTCGCGTTCGGTCGCGGATGGTAATAGCGTCGGAGTAACGTATCGTTTAAGATTCGGTCACGATGCCCCCCGCGACTAAACGCGATTATTACGAGATTCTGGGAGTAGCTCGCGGAGCCTCGGAAGACGAACTCAAGAAAGCCTACCGCCGCCTTGCGATTCAGCTTCATCCCGATCGCAACCCCGGCAACAAGCAGGCCGAGGAGCGCTTCAAGGAAGTAAACGAAGCGTACCAGATTCTCTCCGATCCGGAGCGGCGCGCCCAGTACGATCGCTTCGGGCATAGCGCGTTCCAGGGCGCGCCGGGGCAGGGCCCGTTCAGCGGCTTCGATTTCTCGCAAGGCTTCGAGGAAGTCTTTTCCGACATCTTTGGCGATTTCTTCGGCACCGGCCGCGGCCGTGCGCGGTCGCGTTCTCGCCGCGGTGACGATCTCCGGTACGACCTGGAAGTCGAATTCGAAGAGGCCGCTCGCGGGACCGAGAAGGTCGTTCGCTTTCAGCGGTTGACCCAATGTGAAGGCTGCAACGGTACGCGATCCAAGGGTGGCAGCACCGGGGCGCGCCAGTGTCCCAATTGTCGGGGCAGTGGACAGGTCAGAACCCAGCAGGGATTCTTTTCGATCTCCACGACGTGCAGCCAGTGTCGCGGCGAGGGCACGATAATTTCCGAGCCGTGCCCCAAGTGCCAGGGACAGGGGCGAATCCGCAAGCAGGAATCGTTGTCAGTGAAGATCCCCGCCGGCGTCGACAACGGTTCGCGGCTCAAGCTGCGGGGCGAGGGCGAGGCTGGTTACGGCGGCGGAATTCCCGGCGACCTGTACGTCATCATCCACGTCAAGGAGCACTCGCTGTTCGCACGCCAGGACAACCACATCGTCATCGAGGTGCCGATCAGCTTTCCTCAGGCCGCGCTCGGATGCGAAATCGAAGTTCCGACGCTCGAGGGCAAGGTCAAGCTCAAGGTTCCGTCAGGGACCCAGTCGGGCAAGGTGCTGCGCCTCAAGGGCAAGGGCATCGTCGATCTACACGGCTATGGCCGCGGCGACCAGCTGATCCGGGTGGTGGTGGAGACTCCGCGCAGCCTAACTGCGCGCCAGCGCGAGATCCTCGAGGAATTCGCCAAGCTCGACGGCAAGGCCGTCAATCATCCTCTCTCCAAGGGCTTCGTGGACAAGCTCAAGGAGATGTTCGGCTAGGCATCGCGCGCCTGAGCGAACGCATTCGGGTATAGAACCCGGAAATTCTCCGAAAAGAATTTGGATCTCGCCGAGGCGTTGAGTGCCGCGGTCGAGCGATCGAACCTGCCAATCGGATCGCGTCCGCCTTCCGCGTGCGGATAGTCCGATGAAAACAGGTACAGCTCCTCGAATGACTCGGTGACCATCGCGGCGACGTTCTCGAAAGGGTAGGGCGTGAAACGAAGCTGCGCGCGGATCTGCTCCGACGGCTTTCGCTTCATCTCCCTGAGGTGCGGCTCCGATTTGCTCCAGATTTCGACCGCGTGATCGAGGCGGCGAATCATGTCCGGCACCCATCCCGCGCCTATTTCGATCACACCGCCGCGCAAGTCCGGAAAGCGTTCCAGCACGCCATCGAGCACCAGCACCGAGATGAATCGTTGCGCGGGTTGATGGATGACCGTGAGATCCTTGGACCCGATAACTTCCGCGCCGCCGCGTGCCGAGACCCGGTTGGGAACGCCGTCATTCATCCATTCGTCTGCGATGCGCAGCGGCGAGCTGCCGACGTGAAGGATGAACGGCAAGCGTCGCTCGGCGAGCGTGGCCCAGATGCGATCGTGCGCGTGATGGCCCGGGGAGCGTCCGCCAGGTGCATCCGCTGCGATCCAGATCGCACCCAGTCCCAATTCCGCCGCGTAGGTGATTTCGGCGAGCGCCAGCTCCGGATCGTCCAGCGGCACCATCGCGACTCCAATCAAACGCGGGTCGTTGCCGCAGAACTCCGCCATTGCCCGGTTATGCGCACGAGCGGCTCCGTAGCGAACCTCCATCGACGATTCGAAGATCAGTCTGGCGCAGAACGATGAGAAGACGACCTGCTGCTTGAAACCGAGCAGGTCGAGCGCGACCGAACGCTCCTTGCCACTGAAAGACCCGAGCGCGTCGTGCCATTTAGGTCCGAACGTGAGCCGATCTCCGAGCTCTAGAAGCTTTTCAACCGCTTCCGGCGGCAGGCCCTGCTTGCCCACGTGCTGGCCGGGATCGAACAACCCGGTGGTCCTGCTGCCGAGCGGCGGAAGCCGATCTCGCACACCCGGATCCGCGTGCGCCGAAAGGAAGTCGGGCAACTCCATCAGGTGGCTGTCAGCATCGTAGATCAGTCGGTCACCGGCGTAGCTCATCGTGATCTTACAATAGCTCCTACACCACGCGGGTCTGAAGTCCGCTTCTTGGGCGCGGTTGGCAGGAAATGTGCCGTAGTATCAGTTGCAGACAATAGGCATAGCTGCGAAGCTTCTCCACATGAAACGCCTGAACAACCTTCGCCGCATCAAGAGGGTCGCGCCGCGGCCAGCGGGCCCCCGCCGCATCGTGATGCTGGGATTCCCCGATGCGCAGATCCTCGACATCACGGGTCCGCTCGAAGTATTCGCGCGCGCATCGCGCTGGATGATCGACGAGGGCATTGCAAAGGCCCCCGAATACGAGGTGGTCCTGACGGCCGCGAATCGCGGGTCACTCGCGATGTCGAGTGGGCTCAAATTTATGGTTGATAAGGCCTTCGACGATATCGAGGAGCCTGTCGACACGCTGATGGTCGCTGGAGGCCGCGGAGTTACCCAGGCAGCGCGGGAACCGACGCTGATAACCTGGCTGCGCCAAATGGCGCCACGAGTGCGGCGGCTCTGTTCCGTATGCACGGGCACCTTCGTGCTCGCCGAAGCCGGGCTACTGAACGGACGCGCGGTGACGACCCATTGGCGATCTTGCCAGACGCTTCAAAGCCGCTTTCCAACCTTAAAGGTCGAAACCGATCCGATCTTCGTGCGTGACGGACGCATCTATACGTCGGCGGGCGTGACGGCCGGAATCGACCTGGCACTTGCGCTGGTGGAAGAGGACCACGGGCGGCGCGTCGCGCTTGGAGTGGCGCGCGAGCTGGTGATGTTCCTGCGCCGGCCGGGAGGGCAATCGCAGTTCTCGGTTCAGCTCGCGATGCAGGGTGCCGACCGCGAGCCGATTCGCGACCTCCAGCGATGGATTGGAGATCATCTGTCGGAGGAGTTGTCGGTCGCCAGGCTGGCAAAACGCGCCGCGATGAGCGCGCGCAATTTTGCGCGAATCTTCGTGCGCGAAACGGGCATGACGCCGGCCACTTACGTTGAGAAGGCACGAATCGAGGCGGCGCGGCGCCGGCTCGAGGAATCGGCCGACACCGTGGATGCGATCGCGGGCAACTGCGGCTTTGGCACCCGGGAATCGATGCGCCGCGCGTTCATGCGCGAGCTACACGTTCCGCCCAGCGCATATCGAAACCGTTTCCGTCCCAAGGTGGCAGACGCCGCACGCCGGCTCAGCGCTTGATGTAACAAGAGGAGTTCAGATGCAGGTAGCAATCCTGATTTTTGACGGAATGACTGTCCTCGATGCGGTCGGTCCGTACGAAGTGTTTCAGCGCATGCCCGATGCGGAGGTCGTTTTCGTTGGAGAAACGACCGGGCTCAAGCGAAACGACGTTAAATCGTTGGCATTAAACGCGGATCGTTCCGTCTCGGAAGTTACCCGAACCGACATACTGGTGGTGCCCGGAGGATTTGGAGAAGAGCAAGTGCGAGCCAAGCCTGCGATGCTCGATTGGATCCGCAACATTCACGCGACCACTTCCTGGACAACCTCGGTCTGCACCGGCTCCCTCATTCTTGGCGCTGCCGGTCTGCTGCGTGGGCTCAAGGCGACGACGCATTGGGCATCGATGGACCGGTTGGCCGGCTTCGGCGCGATTCCAACTTCGGAGCGCGTGGTGGAACAGGGGAAGATCGTCACAGCCGCGGGCGTCGCGTCGGGAATCGACATGGGTCTGCGACTCGCTCGCAAAATCGCGAGCGACACCGTTGCGCAGGCGATCCAGGTTGAAATCGAATACGATCCGCAGCCGCCCTTCGACGGATCGTCGAAGCATGCGCCCGCGCCGGTGATGAAATATCTGATCGAGAGGGACAAACGCCGCCGTAGTCTGCTGACCCGGTGACGCTTCGTTCCGGTGGCGGCCTACGGGAGGTGAACGACTTCCAGCTTCAAGCCATCGGGGTCGGTAAAGAAAATCGCGTAATAGCCGGGCGCGTAGTCATATTCGCGCGGCGGATCGGTTACTTTGCCGCCGTGCTTTTCGATTTCAGTCGCGAGCTCGTCGATCTGCTTTCGGCTTTCCGCGGCGAACGCGATTTCGCACAGGCCGACCCGATGGCGATGGAATTGATCGGTGCGAAACGATGCGTCCGCCTCCTGCACCCACACCGAGGCGTGATCGTTCCACCATCCTCCGCCTCGTTTCGGTGAATCCGTCGCATAAGCCATCTCGTTCGGATAGCCGATCTTCGGCAGGAACCAGCCGTAAAAGCGCCTGGCTTCATCCCAGCGGTTGACGTTGAGCATCACGTGGTTGATCCGGCCGTTCATCCAGAGGCTCCTGCCGTCATTTGCGTCCCAGCGCATCCATCAACGCCCGCCGCATCACCCCTCGCGGAGCCGCGACACCGTTGAACAGCTTGAAAGCCAGTTCTCCCTGCTCGACCAGCATTCCGGCCCCGTCGGCGTATTTTCTGCGTGCTCGAATCGCACCTTGCAGGAAGGGCGTTGGTCTTCGCGCATATAGCAGGTCGTAGAAAAAGCAATCCGACGGCGTGGCCCCATAGTTCAGAGGGACAAACCTTCCGGTAGTGAGTCCCATCGGGGTGGCGTTGATGACGCATGCAGTCGTGGCGAGAAGGCGGGAGTCGCGGAGGCATTCCAGGCCGGCTCCTTCGAAAACCGTGCCTGCACGCGATACCCGTGCGCATCGTCGAGCGAGCGCTCCTGCGCGCGATCGCGTGCGGTTCGCGATGATCGCCCGCGACGCCCCCAGGCGTTTCACCGCAAGCGCGGCAGATGCCGCTCCGCCGCCCGCGCCCACAATCAGGACCGTGCGTCCTTTAGTTCTGATCGCGAGCCTGCGTAGATCGCGCTCAAGGCCGCGCGCATCCGTGTTGTCCCCGATGAGCTTGCCATTTCGATTGATCACGCAGTTAATCGCACCGAGCAGAATTCCCTCGGTTCTGACCTGATCCATCACCCGCAAGGCCGCTTCCTTGTGCGGCACTGTCAGATTTATCCCCAGGACTCCCATGGCCTGGATACCGCGAAGCGCGGAGGTCAGCTCTTTTGGCGTCACATGAAAGGCGACATAGCGCCGATCCATGCGCAGCGCCGCGTAGGCCGCGTTGTGCATCGTCGGCGACAGGCTGTGCTCGACCGGATCGCCAAAAATAGCCGTGAACCGCGTCGTGCCCAGAATTGGCGAAGGATGGCGCGGCCCGGAGCCCATTGACTTGGTTGCGGAAAAAAGAGCGTTACTTCTGCGATCTGGCGGTGCTGCGAATCTCGTTCGCGTCAATGACAAACCGATATTTCAGACCAGCGTTGGTTAGTGCTTCCCTGCCGCCTTCGTTCCGGTCCACCAGGGCGAAAGAATGGGTCACATTCGCCCCCGCTTCGCGCAGCACCGCGAGGGCCTCCAGGGTCGATCCACCGGTCGTGACGGCATCGTCGAGAACCGCGGTTTTAAGTCCCGGTTTGAAGGCTCCCTCGATTCGCTTCTGCATCCCGTGGGCTTTGGTTTCCTTCCGCACGAAGCTCCCGCGCAGGGGGATGTTTCGCCGGTGGGCCGCGGCGATTATGGAACTGATGACCGGAATTGCCGCCACCGCCATCCCGGCGATCTGCTCGATACCCTCGGCCGCAATCAAATCCAGCATCAGCTCGCCTGCCAGGTAAGATCCGCGCGGCAGGAGCATGACCGGCCTGCAATCGAGGTAATAGTCCGAAACCTTGCCGGAAGAGAGGGTAACCTGCCGCTCTACGTAGGCTTCGCGTACCAGGATTTGGATTAATTCATCGCGAAATTCGGAAGTCATTGCGCCCGTAATCTTATCGGAAGCCTCCTGCCGAACAAGGGCACACGGTTGCCACAGGGCCGCGAACAGTCTACCGTCACCAAAACCGTGTTCGACCCCCTCCAAGAAACCCGCTTTTACCCGCTGCAAAATCTTGCGGGATCGAATAGCATGTTCCCCGGTTCCGAACTCGGGAACTCTATTTGAAAGCCGGAGAGCCAGTGATCCAAAGCGAAACGAACTCGCCCGCGATTCTAAGCGCAGCCAGTGCTCCTCCCTCCAATTATGTAGCCCAGGAGAAGCTGACTTCCCGGCTGCGGGAATTATGGTCCCGCAACCATTCTGATGTTCGGCGCTTCGACCAAATTCAACAGTCCTTGGGAATAAAGGGACGCTACCTTGCCCTTCCGATGAGCGATTACCCGCCGTTGGATACTTTTGCCAGCACCAACGACGCGTGGATTAGGGTAGCACCCGAGCTTGGAGGGTCGGCGGTGGCAACGGCGCTCGAGCGCGCCGGGATCGCGCCGCGCGAGGTTGACCATCTCTTTTTCGTGACCGTGACCGGAATCGCCACCCCCAGTATCGATACCCGGGTCATCAGCGCACTTGGGATGAAACCCAACGTAAAGCGCACGCCGATATTCGGCCTTGGATGCGTGGCAGGCGCGGCCGGGCTTTCCAGGGCCACCGACTACGTACGCGCCTTTCCGAATGAGATTGCAGTCCTGATGTCGGTGGAGCTGTGTTCGCTGACTCTGCAGCGCGAAGACCTGTCAGTGGCGAACATCATCGCATCGGGTCTCTTTGGCGATGGCGCCGCAGCGGCAGTGGTAGGCAACGCTGATCGCCGCCCTGCGAAGTCGCCGCGCGTCATCGGCACCCGCTCGATTCTCTATCCCGGCACCGAAGATATCCTCGGTTGGGATCTCGTGAACAGCGGTTTCAAGATCGTCCTCTCTGCGCGGCTCGCCAACCTGATCGCCGAGAACATCGAAGGTGAAGTCGATTCCTTCCTGAGCGAGCACGGACTCCAGCGCTCCTCCATTCGTCACTGGATCGCGCACACCGGCGGCCCCAAAGTGCTGCAGGCACTTGAAGGCGCACTGCGACTGCCGGAAGGCGCCTTGGCGCGTTCGTGGCGCAATCTCGGTGAGATGGGCAACCTCTCGTCGGCGTCGGTCCTCTACATCCTGGAAGACCTGATGCATGCCGACGTCGCCAAGCCGGGTGAGTACGGGGTGCTAATCGGGATGGGACCCGGATTCTCGATCGAGATGTTGCTGCTCGGATGGTGATTTCGCTCCCGGTTTACCTGGGGGTCATCGCCGCACTCGCCGCTGAACGCGGCGTCGAACTCGCAATTGCGCAACGCAACGCCGCGCGCGCTTTCGCCGCCGGCGCGATCGAAGCGGGGCAGGGACATTACCCCGCGATGGTGGTGTTTCATAGCGCCTTCCTTGTGGCCTGCGTCATCGAGCGCGTGATGCGTGGCCATGGTGCCCCGCCCGCAATCGCGGCTATCGCGGTAATTGCGGAACTCTTTGCACAGTTTCTTCGCTATTGGGTGATCTTCACGCTGGGGTCGCGATGGAACACACGGATCATCGTGCTGCCCAATGCCCCGCCCGTGACCGGTGGACCGTTCCGGTTCCTCCGGCATCCCAATTACGTGGCCGTAGCTATTGAGATGATAGCGGTTCCGATGATTGGCGGGGCCTGGATAACCGCGATCGCATTCTCGGTCGGCAACGGCATCCTGATGATGTTCAGGATTCCGGCTGAGGAGCGGGCGATGGGAAAATCATACGCGGGCGCGTTCAGTGCGTTGCCGCGGTTTTTCCCGCGCATCCGCCACGGTTAACCAGCCCCATTCAATTTAGTTGTTCAGCCCGGGCGCAGCGTGCTGCCAGGCGGATCCATTGACCGGCGTCAGGTAGTTGCCCGGATTCGCGACGATGTCATCGCGTGCGGTCGGATATTTCGCGAGGTATTGCTGCAGGGCCGGATGCTTGCTGACGAACGAATCGTCGGTCACCAGCTTGGGGTTTCTCGCGAGCTTGTCAGCCAAGGCAGGGTCGCTCGTCTTCACCTGGCTGAATGCGCCGATCTGATCGAGGTTCAGGCCTTCGCTATTGTTCTCGAACACGATGGTCTTGTTTCCTTTCTGGATGACGCCCGTCACCTTCGAGGACGTTGAATCCTGCGCGAACGCGGGAAATGATACGACGGCGGCAATCGCGACTACTCCTAGAGCATAAGCAAAACGGTTCATAAGAAGCCTCCTTGAAACCGACGTAATCCGTAAATCCAATAGCAGCCAGTTTCGTGCCATCGGCGCGTTGTCCCAAACCGCGAACCGATTGACTTTTCCGAGCGAAAAGGCGTCGAAATTGTCCCGCCGAAGACAGGCGAGCGGGTATCCGGTATTGTTCACACGCTTTTTCCAGACCTGCACTGCCCTGCGAGCAGCAGCGTGTTATCATTGCGCGTGTTTTTCGGGCCGTTCCTCTTTCTCTACGCGCTGCTCTTTTTCTTCGGCCTTGCATTCCTCTTCGCGCTAATCCAGATCGGCGTCATCAACTATGTGTTCCAGGCGTTGGGCCTTTCGCCACATCTCGCGTTTCTTGCGCTGCTCGCGAGCCTGGTCGGAAGCTATTTCAACATTCCAATCACGCAGGTAGATTCGGGCGGCGTTCATACCGCCGAGATCGTCGAACATTTCGGTGTCCGCTATCAGCCGCCGATTCGTTACGCGCGCGGGTCCACCACGGTCGCGATCAATGTCGGGGGTGCGATCGTCCCGCTGGCGATCTCGGCATATGTGCTGACGCACTGGCCCTCGGTCATCTTCCCCTCACTGCTGGGCATCGCGATCGTTGCGTTCGTGGTGCATCGCTTTGCGCGCCCGGTTCGCGGGATGGGAATCGCCACGCCGATGCTCATCCCGCCGTTGGTGGCTGCTACCGTAGGTTGGGTATTTGGATCGCCGCATCCAGATGCGGTCGCTTACGTCAGTGGCGTCGTCGGCACGCTGATCGGCGCGGACATAATGAACCTGGGTAAACTGCGCGACCTGGGTGCGCCGGTCGCCTCGATCGGCGGAGCAGGGACCTTTGACGGAATCTTCCTGACCGGAATCGTCGCGGTGTTGCTGGCCTAGCTTCCTTTGACTAGGCCGGTTTGAATTTCACCAGCGTGCGATCAGGCGTCACGTCATCGAAATGGACCGTGACCGGCATATCCACGCGAACCTGTTCGGGCGATGCGGCTATGTTGGTCGTCATCCGCGGTCCTTCGTCGAGCTGCACGATCGCCAGCACGTAGGGACCATCGCCGAAGGATCTCGCTGATGCGCGCCGTACGACGGTGTAGCTGTAGACTTTTCCGCGCCCGCTTACGGGACGCCATTCAAGGTTCTGCGTGAAGCACGTCGGGCATCGATCGCGCGGATAGTAGATGTATGCTTTGCAATGCCCGCAGTACTGAAGCTTCAGCTCGTGGCGCCTGGCGGCATCCCAGAACGGCTGGCTCGTGGGACTCGGCTTGGGAAGGGGCTTGAAATATTCGCTCATGATCGACGCTCCAGTACCAGGCTCACCTGTTCGCTCATGATTCCGCCGTTGCCGTTGACGTAACCGAGGTGCGCGTTTTTGACCTGGCGCTCGCCTCCCCGGCCCATCAACTGCCGAATCGCCTCGGTGACGTGACTCATCCCTCCAGCCAGCCCCGGCTGCCCGAAAGAGAGCTGGCCGCCGTGAGTGTTGCAGGGGAAGTCGCCTTTCCATGTAAGGTCATGCTCTTCGACAAACCGTCCACCTTGACCTTTCTTGCAAAACCCCGCGTCTTCGAGCGTGACGATCACGGTGATGGTGTAGCAGTCGTAGGGGCAGACCAAGTCCATGTCCTTGGGCGCCAGTCCCGCCATCTTGAATGCGGTTTCAGCGGCGGGCTTGATAGGCGATTCAACGATCGATGGCGCATAGGTGATAGTCGCGTGGTTGGCGCATTCGCCCGCACCCAGGAGCCAGACGGGAGGATGCTTCGCGCGCTTGGCAACTTCAGGAGATGCGACGATCACCGCGGCGCCTCCGCTCACCGGGCTTACGATTTCGAACAGGTGCAGCGGGTCGACGATCATCCGCGACGACAGCACCTCGTCAATCGTGAGTGCCTTGTCATTGAAGGTAGCCAGCGGGTTCTTGAGCGCGTTGGCGCGCTGATCGACGGCGACCTTGGCCATCTGACGCGGCGTGGTGCCGAACTCGAACATATGGCGATGCGCGATCATCGCATAGCCGCAGTTCGCCCCGATATTGCCGTACGGCGCCTCGAACTCGCGCTGGACCGAAACCGTCGGCACTCGCTGATCGCCGGCGCGGTTCAAGTCGGCAACGATGCACAAAACGGCATTGCAGAGCCCTGCGTCGATCGCTGCTGCGGCGCGCCAGATCATCCCGGCCGGGCTGGCGCCGCCGATATCGACCACGTTGAGCATCCGCGCGGTCAGCCCGAACACTTCGGCTGCGCTGGCCGGGTAGATCATCCCCGGATCGGAGAAGGGCATCCCGACCAGGAAGCCGTCGATGTCCTTCTTTTCGAGGCCGGCGTCGGCGATCGCTTCTGCCGCTACTGTTCCCATCAAGCCCAGTGCGGTGTGGTTGCCGGGCTCCTTGAGCGGTTTAAGCTCTCCGATTCCAATT
>DATJWT010000293.1:0-3625 GCA_035500975.1 Binataceae bacterium (SeqCode) | reverse complement strand
CCGCTGAGCCGCAAGATCACCGAGCAGATCTTCATGGAGGCGCTGCGCCGCGGAATCGTGACGATGACGTATTTCCCGCGCGTGCGGATCAATCCGCCGCTGGTGATTACCGAAGAGCAGGCCGAGACCGGCGTCGCGATTCTCGACGAGGTCTTCGCTCACGTCCGCGATCATATCGATTGGCGCGCAGCCTGAGTTTCGCGTCGTTCCTCCGATGGCTGATTCGGATATCAACGGCAATCGTGCGCTCTTTTTCGACCTCGGAGGCACCCTGGTCCGTCTCGACGAGACCCGCGAATTGCCGGTCGATTCAAAGGGCAAGATCGTCATCGACCTCCTGCCCAACGTGGTGGAAAAACTCGCGCCTATCCGCGATCACCTGATCTTCGTCGTCACCAACCAGTCCAAGATCAAACGCGGCCGCTTCACGATCGCCGCAGTCGAGGCAGCGCTGACGGAGCTGGATCACAAGCTCGGCGAGATCCTGACGGGATGGCAGATCTGCCCGCATGACGACGCTGACAAGTGCAATTGCCGCAAGCCGAAAGGTGGAATGATCACCGAGCTTGCGGATTTGTACGGAGTCGATCTGAAGACTTCGACGATGGTCGGCGACCAGGAAGTCGATGAGCAGGCATCGCGCGCGGCGGGCATAGCGCAGTTCGTGTACGCCAACGAATTCTTCGGCTGGCAATAGCTCTTTCTTCCTCTGCCTGAAGAAATAGTGGCCGCGGGCGCCGCGCCCGCGCCACGTTTTTTTATGGGATACCCTTGAGGTGCAGTAGTTCGACGGCAGTCCGCAACCGCGCCGTGGCGCTGGCTTGCTCTGAAGGCCTGAAAAAAGCCGTCATTTCCTTCGACTGGCGGTGGCAACACTTTTGCTTCGCTTATCCTCGGGACGCCGATGGCGTCGCAGGAGAGTGCCAGGAAAAAGATGATTGCTTCGATTTTGGTTGGCCTGATCGCCGGATGGGCTGCCGGAAAGATTATTCGCGGGCGAGGGTATGGCGTTGTCGCCGACATCCTGCTGGGCCTGGTAGGTGGGTTGGTGGGCGGATGGATCTTCGCCGTGTTCGGCGTGCATGCGCATCATCTGTTTGGTGCGATCATGATCTCCACGCTCGGCGCGACTGCGCTGGTGATGGCCACGCGTGCGTTGAAGGACGAGCTATAGATTTGCCCCAATCGGCCCGGTGGTCTGCGTCACACCGCATCACGGGTGGCAGCGGACTTCCGGGCCGCCTTCCCTTCTGGACTCCCTTACCCCCTGGGTGCCGATTCGCGCTACTAGTACCTTCGTCGGCTGATCAAACCGCCATCGGAGGTGTCCCATGAAGATCGGAGTATTGGCTTTCGTCAATTCGTTCACAGCCAATCCAATCGCTATCGCGCGCAAGTGCGAAGCTCTTGGCTACGAATCTTTCTGGCTGCCGGAGCACGCGATCATGCCGGCGAATCCCAAGACGCCGTTTCCACGCGGCGACGGCAAGATACCGCTTGCGTATAAGCACATGATTGATCCCTTTGTGGGGCTGGCGCTCGCCGCCGGCGCGACCAACCGGATCAAGCTCGGCACCGGCATCTGCCTGGTGCCGGAGCGCGACCCGTTCAATCTCGCCAAGGAAGTCGCGACCTTGGACTTCTACTCAGGTGGGCGCTTCCTGTTCGGAATCGGCGCGGGATGGCTGCGCGACGAGAGCGAGATCATGGGGGTTGATTTTCGCCGCCGATGGCCGATGACGCGCGAGTACGTGCGCGCGATGAAAGAAATGTGGACGCGAGAGGAAGCGTCCTTTGAGGGAGAGTTCGTCAAATTCCCTCCGCTCCTGAGTAATCCCAAGCCCGCGCAGAAGCCGCATCCTCCCATCCATATCGGCGCCGGCGGCGACCGCGCGCTGCGCAACACCGCGCTGATCGGCGACGGATGGGCCCCGATCGCGCTCAAGCCCGAGGAACTCAAGACTGAGCTCGCCAAGCTTCGTCAGCTGTGCGACGAGGCGAACCGCGACTTCGCGAAGATCGAGATCACGATTTTCTCGCCGGTTGGCGGCAAGGATTCGCGCGCCGCCGTCGAGGCATACGAGGCCGCCGGGGCGCATCGCTTGATTCTCTTTCCGCCCACGCTCGCCCCGGACAAGTACGAAGCGGAGCTGGAGGAGATCGCAGGCGCGTGGATCGTATGAAACGGAGAGGAGAAGCACAGGCCAGAAGCCTGTGCCACCTCGGACGTTGCTCGGTCGCGCGCGCCCTGTGCTACTGTCCGCTTGAAATCTGACCTGGAGATTGTGAACTGTGCCGACACGTGATTTTGCCCAGAGCAAAGATGGTCTCAAACTGCGCTATGAAGTCCGCGGTTCGGGCGCGCCCGTCGCGTTCATCATGGGGTTCAGCGGTTCCTCGCGCGCGTGGAGCGAACGCTTCCTCAAGCTGATGGAGCCGCACTTCAAGCTCATCACTATCGACAATCGCGGCACGGGCGAGAGCGACAAGCCCGATGTCGCGTGGACGCTGCGCGACATGGCCGACGACGTCGCGGCGGTGCTCGATCACGCGAAGATTCCCAAGTCGCACGTCTTCGGTATCTCGATGGGCGGGATGATCGCGCAGGAATACGCGCTGGCCTACCCGGCGCGGGTGCAGGGCCTGGTGCTCGGATGCACCAACTGCGGGATGTCGCATTCGATTCCCGGCAAGCCCGAGGATATCGGCAAGCTGATGCCGCAACCCGGGATGTCGCCCGCCGAGGCGGCGCGCGCCGCGTTTTCGGTCGCATGCGGAAAAGCCTTCTGGGGTTCGGCGGCCGGCCAGAAATTCATCGACGAACAGATGGCCGATGCGGCGAGCTACCCGATCACGCCGCAGCACACCTTCATGCGCCAGTTCGGTGCGATCAGCGGGTTCGACAGCTATCCACGCCTCGGCGAGATCAAGGCGCCGACCATGGTCATCCACGGCGACGACGATGCGATCGTGCCGTTCGCAAACGCTGACGTGCTGGGCAAGGGAATCGCGGGCGCGCGCCTGCACGTGCTCAAGGGAGTCGGGCACATGTTCTTCTGGGAAGCTCCGCAGGAGACCGCGAAAGTCGCGACCGAGTTTTTCAACGGCGTGCACTAGTCTCGGCTGCTCGCGAGGAGGATTTCACATGGCGTACGAGACCGTTATCTACGAGCAGGTCGAAGACAAAATTTTCCGCCTGACTCTGAACCGCCCCGAGAAACTCAACGCGCTGTCGCAGAAGCTGCTTGCCGAGCTCGATCAGGTCATGGAGGAGTATTCGGCCAACCCCGAAGCCAGCGTGCTGATTATCCGCGGCGCAGGCCGGGCGTTCTCCGCGGGATACGATCTGCAGGGCACGCAGCAGCCGGGGTCGGGCTTTACCGTTACCAACGACAGGCTCGGGTTGCATCGTACAATCGAGCGATGGCAACGGCTGTGGTCGATGCCCAAGCCCACTATCGCGCAGGTTCACGGCTTTTGCCTTGCGGGCGGCACCGAGTTCATCGGCCATTGCGACATCGTGTTCGCCAGCGAGGATGCGCAGTTTGGGCATCCCGCGGGACGCGCGCTGGGAATCCTGCCGACGCTCTCGATGTGGCCGGTGCTGATGGGTCCGCGCAAGACC
>DATJWT010000292.1:0-11982 GCA_035500975.1 Binataceae bacterium (SeqCode) | reverse complement strand
GCCGCGAGCAGCCGGCGCACGTATTGCGCGTGCTCTTTCAGAGTTCGCAGTTGAAAGCCGCCGGCGACCTCCTCCAGCGTGAGACCGCGGTTCTGGGTGGCGAACTCGGTCGCCATCGCGGCCAGCGCTTTCTGAATCTCGTCCTTCGGCAGATCATCCAATGCCGCGGATAACCGCGCGACTGAAACCGGCTCGCCCGCCGCAAACAGCAGGCTTTCAAGAATTGATTTGAGTCGTTCCTCTTCCACCGCTCCTCCTCAACGCTCCTCACGCCGGCTGCGAATGCCCCGCCGGTTCCTGCGGAACCCGTCGCTCCAGCATTATCGGACCGAAGCGTACTTCCTGCCACGCCGCCACTTCGCCGCGCCGCATCAGCTCCAGCAATGCCATGAAGGTTGCGATTACGCGCGGACGATCGTGCAAATCTTCGAACAGCGCCGTGAACTCCAGCCGCCCATACTGCGACAGGCGCGTGAGAATCGTGGGGATACACTCCGCGACCGGGATGTCGCGCAGCACGATGCCGCGCGGAGTCTTGTCCGCGATTCGCTTGAGCACCGAGCCCATCGCCTCGACCAAATCGAAGATCGAAACGGTGAAGCGCGGCTCGCTGCTATCGGCTTCCGGAGCGGGTTCCCCCGGCGCGACAAACACGTCGCGTCCCAGGATCGAGCGCGCCCCCAACTTCTCGGCCGCCTCGCGATAGCGCTGGTACTCGAGCAATCGCTCGACCAGGTCGCGCTTGAGTTCCTCGGCCTCCTCGGTGTCGGCCAGCTCCGGATGCGGGAGCATCGAGAACGACTTGATCAGCAGCAGCGTCGCCGCCATCACGAGATACTCGCCCGCGACATCGAGATTGAGCTGATCGAGCAGCTCGAGGTAGGCGAGGTACTGCTCGGTGATGATGCGTGCGGTCACATCGTGCGGATCGAGCTCGGCGCGCTTGAGCAAATGGAGCAGCAGGTCCAGCGGCCCCTCGTAGATGGGCAGCTTGAAGCGCAAAGTCGCGTCGCCCTCGGGCCTGGGTGGGGTTTCGGGCTGGTCGCTCACAGGAGAGTCCGCGAGATAAGGCTCAAGGTCACGTTGATTATCGGATCGATCACCGCATTGACCCAGCCCGTATATAGCAGCACTAGCAGGATCAGAAAGCCATACCGTTCCGTCTGCGCAAAGGCCCGGGCGGCTGAAAGGGGCAGAAGGCCGGTCAACACACGGCCGCCATCGAGGGGGAGCAAGGGAAAGAGATTGAAGACCCCGAGCACGACGTTGACCATGATCGAGGCCTTGAACATGTAGGCCAGCGGCACTGCCACCTCGGCGCCCAGGGGACCGCCCGCGAACCGAACCATCGCGCGCAATCCAAGCGCGCTGACAAAGGCGAGAACAAAATTCGTAAGTGGACCGGCCGCCGCCACCTCCATCATGCCGGTGCGTCCGTTGCGGAGCCGCGAGAAATCGACCGGGACCGGCTTGGCGTAACCGAACACCGGCAGATGCAGGAACATCAGCATCACCGGCATGATGATCGTGCCGAACGGGTCGATGTGCGAAATCGGGTTCAGGGTCAGCCGCCCCGCGCGCAGCGCCGTGTCGTCGCCGAGTTGCAACGCGATTACGCCGTGCATCACCTCGTGCGCGATGATCGCGAACAGGATCGGGAGCGCGGCTACCAGGAGGGTGGGGATGAATTGAGCGATTTGTTCCAAGTCAGTCGATATCCGTGGCTTCGGCGCGCGTGGCGCGCGGATGAAACGTGCGATGCACCTTGCGCAGATGGCTCTTCGAGAGGTGCGTGTAAATCTGGGTCGTGGAGATGTCGCTATGACCCAGCATCTCCTGCACTGCGCGCAGGTCGGCGCCGCCTTCGAGCAAATGCGTCGCGAACGAATGGCGCAGCGTGTGCGGGCTCATCCACTTGAGCCTGCGATCGTTCGCGGCCCAGCCCTTGAGCGCTTTGAAGAATCCTTGCCGGGTCATCGCGCGGCCCAGCCGCGTGATGAACACGGCGTTGCTGCGTTTGGCGGGAAGCCGCCGGGGCTTCTTCGCCCGGTCCGATTGCAGCTCTTCTTCGCGCCGCTTGAGGTATTCGGCGATCGCACGGGTCGCCGCGCCGCCGAGCGGGACCATCCGCTCCTTGCTGCCCTTGCCCAGCACGGTGACCAGACCGGCGCGCAGGTTCAACTGCGAGAGCTGCAAGCCGACCAGCTCGGAGACGCGCAGGCCGGAGCTGTAGGTCAGCTCCAGCATCGCGCGATCGCGCAGGCCCCGTACCGTGGAGGTATCGATAGTTTCGAGCAGCAACTCGATGTCGCGGCGCGAAAGCGTGCGCGGCAGCTTGCGCGTCAGATGCGTTAGGCGCACCGAGGGCAGGGGGTCGCGGGTTATCACGCCGCGGTCGATGAGTTCCCGCGCCAGGCCGCGAATCGCCGAGAGATGGCGCCGCTGGCTCGATGGTTCGAAGCCGCGGTCGGCCAGCGATGCGAGGTAGCGCGTGATCGCGGCCGCATCGAATTGCGACGGCGAGATTTTGTGCAGCGCGCAGAACTCGAGGAAGCTGCGCAGGTCGCGCGAGTACGCATCGAGCGAATGCCTGCTCAACCCGCGCTCTACGCGCAGGCGCACGAGGTAGCTGTCGGTAAGGGCGTCCCAGGTCGCGTTCGCGGCCTTCAAGCGACGCCACCTTCGCCCGGATGCTGCTCCAGCTTTTCCAGCAGCGTCTCGCGCAGTTCCCGCATGCGAGCCAGGTCGGTCACTTTCTCGCCGTTGGTGTCGCCGATGTAGAAAACGTCGAGCGCCTGGTCGGCATTGGTCGAGATGCGCGCGAGGTGAATCGGGAACCCCAGCTTGAACAAGGTGTGCGTGATCGTGAACAGCAGGCCGACCCGGTCCTGGGTGAAGACGTCGACAATCGTGAACTGCTCCGAGGTCCGGTTGTCCACCGTGACTTCGGTCTGCACGCGGCGCGTGAACTTGCTCTTGGCGCTGCGCACGTGATGCGCCGCTGCGACCAGCGCCGCGATATCCTGCTCGCCCTTGATCACCAGCTCCAGGTCGCGCCGCACGCGGTCCCAGCGATCTTCCTCCATCGCCATCGCGCCCGCGCCCATCAGGTGCGACACGCGGAACATGTCGAGCGCGATACCGCAGGCGCGGGTTGTGATTCGCGCCGAGAGGATGTTCAGGTTGTTGGCGGTCAGCACGCCCGCGATCATCGAGAAGAGTCCGGGCTGGTCGGGGGTGACCACCGTGAATTCGCTGAACTCCAGCTCGGGATAGTGCTTGACGCGCGAGACCAGCGGCCGATCGCCGAGCGCGCGCATCAGGTCGAAGTGCGTCGCGATGTCTTCGACCGGCACCGTGAAGAAGTAGCGGTCCGGCATCTCGCCGAGGAACGAATCGACCTCCGGCTCGGGTGCGCCGGCTTCGACCAGCTTATCGCGCACCGCGCTCTTGACCGTCAGCAGGCGGCGCATCGGATCGACCGCCTCGCGGTCGCCCTGTTCCATCAGCTTGAGCGCCCGCATGTAGAGATCGCTCAGCAGCATGTCGCGCCAATTGTTGTAAACCTTGGGTGCGACCGCGCGCATATCGGCGTAGGTCAGCAGGTACAGCGCCTTCAGCCGATCGATCGAACCGACAGTGCGCGCGAACTCGTCGACCGTGCGATCGTCGTCGATGTCGCCCTTCTGCGCGATCTGCGACATCATCAGGTGGTTGCGCACCAGGAAGACCACGAGGTCGACTTCTTCCGGATCGAGCCCGAGACGGCGCGACACCTCGGCGGTCAGGTTCGCGCCGCGCTCGTGATGGTCGTGGCCGTGGCCCTTGCCGATGTCGTGGAGCACCAGCGACAGGAAGACCAGCGGCATGCAGTCGAGCTCGCGCGCTACTTCGGTCAGCAGCGGAGTGGCGTCCTTGAATTCGCCGGATCGCAGGCGTTCCAGCTCGCGCACCGCGACCAGTGAATGGCGGTCCACCGTATAGATGTGGTAGAGGTCGTGGAGCACGCGCGCGTACAGGTTTCCGAACTCGGGGATTACCGAGCCGAGTACGCCCGATCGATGCATCGCCTCCAGCGTCTCTGCCACCCGCGAGCGCGCTGACAGGATCTTCATCAGCGCCGCGCCGGTTTCCGGGTTGCCGCGCATCGCATCGTCGATCAGGCCCAGGTTGTCGCGGACCAGTTGGTACGCGCTCCCCGAGAGCTCCACGTTCTGGCCCTGACAATCTTCGTAGATCGTGATCAGGTTCAACGGATCGTCCTTGAACAGGTCGAGGTCGCTGATGGTCAGCAGGTTCTGCTGGACCAGCACCCCGGGACGAATCTGGCGCACCGGCGTGCGCCTGAAAAATCGGCCACCCGCGGGCCCTTCGACCACGCGCGCGATCAGCCCTTCGGCGAACTGATAGATGGTCGTGGCGTGCTGGTAGTAGGTGCGCATCAGGGCGGAGCCGGCGGGTTGTCCCTCGACCGGTTTCAACCCCATCATCGGCTCGATCCGCTCCTGCATCTCGAACGTGAGCTGATCGAAATGGCGTCCCGTGATGAAATGCAGCGAGTTGCGCACGCGCCACAGGAAATCGCGCGCCGCGCGCACTTCCGCCACTTCCTGCTCGGTGATGACCGCCTTCTGGACGAGGTCGCCGAGCGTATGCGTCTTGTACTTCACCGCCGCCAGCCACATCGCGGTGTGCAGGTCGCGCAATCCGCCTTCGCCTTCCTTGAGTTGCGGTTCCAGCAGGTAAATCGAGTCGCCGTACTGCGCGTGACGCTGGCGGCTTTCGTCGAGCTTGGCCTTGAAGAATTTCTGCTGATTGCGGTTCAGGACTTCGGCGACCAGCAGCTTGTCGAGGTCCGCATAGAGCTTCTCATCGCCCGCGAGGAAGCGCGCGTCGATGATCGCGGTCTTTTCCTTCAGGTCTTCGTTCGCCAGCCGCACGCATTCGCGCGCCGAGCGCACGCCGTGTCCGACCGTGAGCCGCGCATCCCACAGCGCGTGGAGAATTATCTCGGTGACGATTTCGGCATACGGTCCGCGCTTGTAGTCGTGCAGGAAGAGCAGGTCGATGTCCGATTGCGGATTCAGTTCCGCGCGCCCGTAGCCGCCGCGCGCGACAATCGTGATGCGCTGGCTCAGGCGCGGGTAGCGCCGGCTGTGTTCCGTATCCGCGTAGCGGAAAAGCGCGCGCAACAAATCGTCGACCGCGGCGGTATAGAGCCGCACGATCTCGGAGCCGCTCGCGCCCGCCAGGTGCTTCTCGCGCAGTTCCTCGCGGACCGAATCGAGGAATGCGCGAGCGATCTGGCCGGGAGTGCGAGTCGCCTCGAATTCCGCCAGCAGCGCATCCTCGCCGCGCAGATTTTGGGCGGCAATCGGTTCCCGGGGAAGGGACGGGGTGCTCGCGCTCACAGGTTCCCTACCGCGACATCGGCGTTGAGGTAGTGCGCGATCGCGGTCGCGATTCCGTCCGCCAGCATCGCCTGGTACCGCGGAGACGCCAGGCGCTGCGCCTCGCCGGGATTGGAGAGGAACCCGGTCTCGACCAGCACGGACGGCATGTGCGCGCCGACCAGCACGTAGAAAGGACCCATCTTGGCGCCGAGTGCATTCACGTTCGTTCCCAGTCCCGCGTCAAGCGAAGCCACCGCCTGCGCATCGATCATGCGCGCAAGCGAAGCCGACTCATTTGCTTTGTACTGCTGGCGCAGGTCGGTCAGGATGTAGTTTAGGTTGGGTCCGCCGTCGGTTCCATAGCTGGCGGGCGCGCCGGCGTTCTCGATCTTCGCCAGCCGGATCGTGGAATGGTCGGTGGTGTTGTTGAGGTAATAGACCTCGATCCCGGTGGTCTCCGGATTCGGACTCGAATTCAGGTGAATCGATACGAACAGGTCCGCGTTCGCGCGATTCGCGATCTTTGTTCGCTCCGGCAGCGGGACGAAGAGATCGCTCGAACGGGTCATCTCGGTGCGGAAGCCGCGCGCCTGCAATGCACTTTGCAATTTGAGCGCGATCGCCAGCGCGAGATCCTTTTCCTGCAATCCCGAAACCGAACTCGTGCCGGGGTCGTAGCCGCCGTGCCCCGGATCGATCATCACGAGCGGATGGCCGACCAGGGCGTGCTCGGGCTCCTCCGCCATCGCGACCTGCGTTTGCGGTGCGGGGGGCTCCACCGCGATATGCGCTTCGGGCGGCGCGGGGGGAGGAAGAGCGACCTTCTTCACCGCCGGCTTTGCCACAGATGGCGCGGGCTCGTACCCGGCGTGCGCGGGCGGTTCATCGTTCCTCACCAGAATCGGCGCCGCGAGATTTCTCACGGTTCCCGCCGTCGCCAGCCGAATAACGATCTCGTGCTTGAGGCGCGCAATCGCGTAGTCGGTTTTGCCCTCGACCTCGATCGCGATCTGCGCTTTCCCCGGCCCGACGTTCATGACCCGAATCGTCTTTACCGGCGCCGTTTCCCGTCCGAAGAGAGGGCGGGGCGGTAGTTGCGTGGTTGTCGCCGGAAGATCGATCAGTAGATCGCTGCCTTGCGTGTGCAGCTTGAAGCGCGGCGCGCTGTCGTTGAACGCGAAGTGCAGCTCCATCGCGCCGCGGTAGTTCGCGATACGCGCCGCCTCGAGCGTCACGGGGCCGACAGAAGCCGGCGCTGGGCGAGCGAACGACGCGATGGCGAACGCTGCCATCGCCGCCCTCATCCTCACCGCCACGCTCCGCCTCCCTGCCGTCATCGAATCAGTGCCTGCTTAGGTGGTGTCCTTCTTGAGGCGCCCCTTCAGCGCCGCCAGCGTTCCGAGCGCCTCGACCGGGGTCATGCGATCGATATCGAGCGCGCGGAGCTCATCGACGATCCTGCTCTCCATCGGCGAGAACAAATTCATCTGCTGGCTGGGCTTCTGCTCGCGCCGGCCGTGTGCAAGGCGTGCCTGGCCGGCATCGTCCAATTCGCCCTGTTCCAGGTTGGCAAGAATTTCGCGCGCACGGCCGATGATCGAATCGGGTAACCCCGCGAGCCGCGCAACTTCGATACCGTAGCTGCGCGATGCCGGCTGTTCGATCACGCGCCGGAGGAACAGCACCTCGCCTCCCCACTCCCGCACCGCCATGCTGAGATTCTTCACGCGCAGACGCTCGCGCGCAAGGTCGGTCAGCTCGTGAAAATGGGTCGCGAACAGCACCTTGGCGCGGGTCGAATCGTGCAGGTACTCCGCGACCGCCCACGCGATCGCTAACCCATCGAAGGTGCTCGTCCCGCGGCCCACCTCGTCGAGCAGCAGCAGGCTTCGGTCGGTTAGGCCGCCAAGCAGCCGGGCCGTCTCCGACATCTCGACCATGAAAGTAGATTCGCCGCGCCGCAGCTCGTCGCGCGCGCCGATGCGCGTCATGACTCGATCGGTGACCCCGATCGATGCCTCGGTGGCGGGGACGAAGCTGCCCATGTGCGCCATGATCGCGATCAGCGCGACCTGGCGCAGGTAGGTGGACTTGCCGGCCATGTTCGGCCCGGTGATGAGCAGCAACTGGCGTGCATCGGGATCGGCATCGAGATCGTTGGGCACAAACTCGCCCGGGCGCATCCCCGCTTCGAGCACGGCATGGCGGCCTTCGCGAATCCGGATACGCCGCGATGAATTCATCGCGGGGCGCACGTAGCCGCGCCGGCGCGCGACCTTGGCCAGCGATGCGAGTGCATCGAATTCGCCCACGGCGCGCGCGGTTTCCAGGATCGATGCGCTCTCGGCCTGGAGATCCCGCAGCAGCCTGGTGAAGAGCTGCAGCTCCAGTTCCTTGAGGCCCGATTCCGCCGAAAGAATTTTCCGTTCGAGTTCCTTCAGTCCCGGCGTGGTGAAGCGCTCCGTGCCGACCAGCGTCTGCTTGCGCTCGTAATCGGCGGGCGCGCGGTCGAGATGAGTCTTGGTGATCTCGATGTAGTAGCCGAAGACGTTGTTGTAGCGGACCTTGAGCGACGGGATTCCCGTGCGCTCGCGCTCGCTGGTTTCGAGCTTGGCGATAACTTCGCGCGCCCCCGACGCGAGACTGCGCAACTCGTCCACTTCCGCATTGAAACCACGCCGCACCACGTTGCCATCGCGGGAATTTACCGGCGGCTCCTCGCTGATAGTCGCGTCGATCTTTCGCACTAGCGCGGGGTTCGGTGAGATGCGCTCTGCCAGGCTGCGAATGAATCCGCTCCTGCGCTCGGCCAGCCATCCGCGCAAAGTCCCGACCGCTTCGAGCGCCTGCCCGAGCCGCAGACAATCGCGCGGCGATGCGCGCATCGCGCCGATCCTTCCCGCAAGCCGCTCGAGGTCGCCGATTTGCTTCAGGGAATCGGCGACGATGCCGCCCAGGTCCGCATCGAACAGCTCTTCGATCGCATCGTGCCGCGCGCCAATCTCATCCAGCGCCAGCAACGGGTACACGATCCAGCTCGCCAGCGTACGGGCGCCGGCGGCCGTGATGGTCTCATCGAGGATCGAGAGCAGCGAGCCTCGCCGGGATCCGTCGGTCGATGCTACCAGCTCCAGATGCCGCCGCGTGGTCTCATCGACCATCATGTACTCCGCCGCGCGATACAGGACCGGCGGACTCAGATGCGCCAGGTCGCGGCCGAAGTTATCTTCGACATAGCGGACGGCCGCCGCCGCTGCCGCGGTGGCCGGGTCGTCAAGTTCGACCGCCGCATCGCCGAAACGCTGCCTGAGCGCCTTTCGATCCTCGTCAGGATTAGCGCCGGGGGCCTGCGTGACGGCATAAGACGACTCTTCAAGTAGTGGTTTAAGTTCGGAATCCGTGCTCACGGCCAGAATCTCGCGCGGCGAGAGCCTCGCGATTTCCTCCTGCAGCGCGCGCCGGTGCGACACGTGGGTGACCTGGAACTCGCCCGTCGATACATCCAGCACCGCGATTCCGAATCCGTGCGCATCGTCGGGCGCGACTGCCGCCAGGTAGCTCTTCTCGCCCGCGACCAGCACCGTTTCCTCGCCCACGGTGCCGGGCGTGATAACGCGGACGATCTGCCGCGGCATGATGCCCTTGGCTTTGCCGTCCTGCGCGCCTTGCTCGCAGATCGCGACCTTGTGGCCGGCCTTGATGAGCTTGGCGATGTAGGGTTCGGCGGCGTGGTAGGGGACTCCGCACAGCGGGACGCCATCCTTGGATCGCGAGGTGAGCTGGATATCCAGCACGCGCGCGCCCACCTCGGCATCCTCGAAGAACATCTCGTAGAAGTCACCGAGCCGAAAGAACAGGATCGCATCGGGCACGCGCTGCTTGACCGAGAGGTACTGCGCGATGAGCGGTGTTTGCTTGAAAGCCACGAGTCGCGAGTCAGGATAGTCGCGCGCGCGGAAGCTGGCAAAATCGCACTTTGCTCATTCGCGCCCGATTTATTAACATCCGGAAGTTGAGCCGGCCTTCGATCGTTCGTCTTTCCTTTTCGGGGCGGACACCCGAGCGAGTGATACCAGGCCCATAACCTTTTTTTGAGGAGATTGTTCTATGGGAGCAACACCTTCCGTTGAGAGTGCAGCTCGCGGCGCGAAGTCGAGCGCGGCGCTCGAGTTCCTGAAAAGCGGCCCGAAGAAACTCCTGATCGGCGGCAAATGGGTGCCGTCCCGGTCGGGCAAGACCTTCGAGACCGTCAACCCCGCCAACGAGGAAGTGCTGGCCGTCGTCGCCGAGGGCGACAAGGCCGACGTTGACGAAGCGGTCAAGCATGCACGCAAGGCGTTCGAAGAGGGCAAGTGGGCATCCATGAGTCCGCACATGCGCAGCCGTATCCTGCTCAAGATCGCCGAGCTTATCGAGCAGAACGCCGAAGAACTCGCCGAACTCGAGACCCTCGACAACGGCAAGCCGCTGTTCGAGTCCAAGAACATCGATATCCCCGGCGCGGCCGAGACCTTCCGCTATTACGCCGGATGGTCCAGCAAGATTTACGGCGAGACCAACCCGTCAGATCCCTCGATGTTCAACTTCACGCTGCGCGAACCGGTCGGGGTGTGCGGACAGATCATCCCGTGGAACTTCCCGCTGCTGATGGCGTCCTGGAAGATCGCGCCCGCGCTCGCATGCGGTAACGTCGTCATCCTGAAGCCCGCGGAGCAGACTCCGCTCACCGCGCTGCGCCTCGGCGAGCTGATCCTGCAGTCGGGATTGCCCGAAAGCGTGGTTCAGATCATCACCGGCTTCGGCCCTGGCGCCGGCAGCTCGATCGCGGAGCATCCGGATATCGACAAGGTTGCGTTCACGGGATCGACCGAAGTCGGCAAGCTCATTCTCAAGGCGTCCACCGGCAACCTGAAGCGCGTGTCGCTCGAACTGGGCGGCAAGTCCCCGAACATCATCTTCCCCGATGCGGACGTGCAGGCGGCCGCGTTCGGCTCGATGCTGGGAATCTTCATGAACCAGGGGCAGGTCTGCTGCGCGGGCTCGCGCGTGTTCGTGCAGGAATCGATGTACGATCAGTTCACCGACACGCTCTCCGAGATGGCCAAGGGCATCACGCTCGGCAACGGCCTCGATGCGGGCGTACGCATGGGACCGCTGGTATCGAAAGAGCAGCACGAACGCGTCGTCAACTATCTCAACATCGGCAAGAAGGAAGGCGCGAAGGCCAAGGTCGGCGGCGAGGCCGGCAAGCAGGAACGCGGCTACTTTGTGCAGCCTACCGTCTTCACCGACGTCAAGAACTCGATGCAGATCGCGCGCGAGGAAATCTTTGGACCGGTCGCCGCGGCGATCAAGTTCAAAGATGAGAACGACGTGGTGTTCCAGGGCAACGACACCACCTACGGCCTCGCGGCCGCGGTGTGGACCAAGGACATCAGCCGCGCGCACAAGATCGCGCGTTCGCTCAAGGCCGGAACGGTCTGGGTAAACACTTACGGCCAGATCGATCCGATGTCTCCATTCGGTGGCTACAAGCAGTCCGGTTTTGGCCGCGAACTGGGCAAGTACGCGATCGACCTGTACACCCAGATCAAGTCGGTGTACGTGAAGCTCTAGAGGCTCTCACGGCGATGCGCTAAAAGGGGCGTCCATCCGGGCGCCCCTTTGTTTTTCACACCGCCGTAGCCTTGGCAGCCGGATGGAAACCGAAGCGCAACACAATTCCAAAAAAGCGACTCGGCGGATGGTGGTGGGGTCTCGGCTCTGACTGACAAATCGTCAAACTAAAGGTTCCATTACGAGCGGAATTAGCTCACCATGGGGTTGCAGACCGACAGTCCGTCTGTGGTGAAAACATGTCTTTTGAAAAGAACGGCTATCACAACGGAACCAGCGATTCGTTTCTCAACGGGACCGGCGGACTTCACCAGCCGCAACCCGAGCCGGAGCGTAAAACCAACACCACGCTCATCTTGCCGGAGCGACCCAAAGTCGCGCCGACGCCTGCGCCGCGGCCGTTCGTCGCGCCCGCTCTCAAGCAACATCTCGAAGTTCGACCGATCGGAACCCGCATGGGGTTCAAAGAGCTCGCCGCCCTGCACAAGCGGACATGGAAAAACCTCAACGTCGAAGAGAAGCGCGTGCACATGGTGCTATGGCCGCTGGCGCTGCACTTCGGCCTCTACGACATCAAACCCGGCGAAGAGAAGAGTCGGCCCGGATTGATCGGTGCGTTCTGGGCACGATGCCTCGCCGATGCGCCGCTGACTCTTGGCCATCTGTATCCCGCGTCGCTGTTCAAGGGTCTTTATGCGGCCGATGTATGGGAATTCGGCGGGATGGTTATCGAGCCCAACTACCAGGGCAAGGGACTGGTCAAGATGATGTCGGAGACGGCGAAGCTGTTCCTGTTCTCGCGCCGCCCCAAGCTCATCATCACCAACCCGGTCGAGCCGCTGTACGAGCTCTATCGCCAATTCGGCCTCAAGGCGGTAGGCAACAAGCCGATCGAGCATCCGCACGCCTACAACGTAAAGGTGTGGCTGATGTACGGCGACTTCGAGCAGCTCGCCAAACCGTATTTCATGTA
>DATJWT010000291.1:0-19269 GCA_035500975.1 Binataceae bacterium (SeqCode) | reverse complement strand
TCGAACGGGAGTTGGCGCGCCAATCCACCGACCGTGTCGGTGCTCTTCACGTTGATAACTTCGACATGCCGTGCTTTGAGAGCCGCAGCTTCCGCCGGAGTTAGCGTCCGGAAGCTCGCGGTCGTCCTGGCGAATTCCGGTGTCACCTGCGCATTGATGCTCGGCGGCGCTTCGTACTGAAACCGGTAGACATGCTCGGCGTCCGCGCGTATCGCCACCAGCCGCATGCTCATCGGCCCACGCGGCGTGTTGATCAGCGTGGTGCCCGTCGCGCCATCCAATCCATTGATCTTCCCGCTCCTGACGTTCTGGAGGAAAATGCCCTTGGCGAACACCCCTGTCAGGTAGTCCGCCATTCTCATCCCCGTCTTCTCCGGGCCTCCATCGAATACGATCAGCGCCTTGTTCGGACTCAGCGCGAAAACCCGCTCCGCCGTGTCGAAGAGCTGGAATCCCTCCGGCACTTCGAAGCGGATGCGCAGAATCGGATGCAGAAAATTGCGCCCGCGGATGAATCCTTGCTCCGGCGCCTCCCCGTAGAGCAGCCCGCCGATCTTTGACAGATATACCTTGCGTCCAACGATCGGATTGGCGGGTATCAGACTATTGGCCTGATCGAGTGCGCGCTTGAAGCGCTCGGCGGCGGTCGGATGGGTGGTGGTGTAGTCGAACTTGTCAACCGAGTCGGGCGCTCGCCCCAGCATCGTCGCTTCGAGCCGCGCGTACTCGCGCAGGGTCGCCAGGAACGTGGCCATCGATCGCGGCTCGTACCCGGCCTTAGCCGCGAAACGGATCCCAAGCTCGTCGGCTTCGTATTCGTCGTTCTGCGGAAACGACTGCAGGTAGTCGAGCGCGGGCACCGACCCACCCCGCATAAACGGCGATCGCCGTCCCATCGCGGCGTTGGTCGCAGCCCTTGCCAGCGCCTGGCGTTCCTGCGCCTTGGCATGATGGCGCGCCGCGACGTGCCCAACCTCATGCCCCAGCACGCCTGCCAGCTCGGATTCATCATTCACCAGCGCCAGCAGGCCGCGCGTCACGTAGATGTAGCCGCCGGGGATCGCCAGCGCATTGACGATCGGAGTGTCCAGGACCGTGAAAGTGAAGCGGATTCCCCGCCGGTCGCATTGCGCCGCGAGCTTCTGTCCGACTTCGTTCACATAGGCCTGCATCGCGGGGTTGTTGTAGGCGCCCCCGAATGCCGCGAGCACCTCGGGATTCTGCTCGCGCCCCGCCTCGGCCTCGCCGGCATTGGTGCTGAGATCGGCCGGTGGCGCGGCCCTGCGCGGCGGCGTCTGGCATATGCCGCTGCCCTGCACGAGAAGCAGGAACGCCACTGCCAGCAGCAATCCGCTCTTCAATCTTCCGCGCAAATGAAAAGACCGGCCAGGCGTGCGGCCCGACCGGTCTCTGGAAACGAATAACATGGGATCGGCGATGCCGACCTTTACATGTTGTCGACGATTGCTTTGCCGAACTCCGAGCACTTGAGCAGCTTCGCTCCAGTCATCAGCCGCTCGAAATCGTAGGTCACCGTCTTGTTGGCGATCGTCTTCTCAAGGCCGCGAACAATTCCGTCGGCCGCTTCCTGCCATCCCATATGCTCGAACATCAGCACGCCGGAAAGGATCACCGAGCCGGGATTGACCTTGTCCTGGTTCGCGTACTTGGGCGCCGTGCCGTGAGTCGCCTCGAAGATGGCGTGCCCGGTGGTATAGTTGATGTTCGCGCCGGGGGCGATTCCGATTCCGCCGACCTGCGCCGCGAGCGCATCCGACAGGTAGTCGCCATTCAGGTTCATCGTCGCGACCACGTCGAACTCGTCGGGCCGCGTGAGCACCTGCTGCAGCGTGATGTCGGCGATTGCGTCCTTCACCAGGATCTCGCCCGCGGGTGGCTTGCCGTTACAGTCGTCCCATCCAACCGCCTTGCCCTTGTATTCGCGGCGCGTCAGCTCATAGCCCCAGTCGCGGAACGCGCCTTCGGTGAACTTCATGATGTTACCCTTGTGCACGAAGGTCACGCTCTTGCGCTTGTGCCGGATGGCGTAATCGAGCGCGGCGCGAATCAGGCGCTCCGAACCTTCGCGCGACACTGGCTTGATGCCGATTCCCGAGGTCTCGGGGAAGCGAATCTTGGTTACGCCCATCTCCTCACGCAGGAACTTGATCAGCTTCCTGGCTTCGGGTGATTCAGCCTGCCATTCGACGCCCGCGTAAATGTCCTCGGTGTTCTCGCGGAAGATGACGACGTCAAGCTTTTCCGGATGCTTGACGGGGCTCGGCACGCCCGCGAAGTAACGGACGGGTCGCAGGCAGACGTAAAGATCGAGCAACTGTCGGAGCGCGACGTTCAGCGATCGAATTCCGCCGCCGACCGGAGTGGTCAGCGGACCCTTGATTCCCACCAGGAATTCCTTGAACGCATCGACGGTCTCGTCGGGGAGCCAGTTCTTCCACTGATTGAACGGCTTCTCGCCCGCAAAAACTTCCATCCACGCGATCTTCCTCTTGCCGCCGTAAACCTTCTCGACGGCCTTGTCGAAGACGTACTGCGATGCGCGCCAGATGTCGGGCCCGGTGCCATCGCCCTCGATGAACGGGATGATCGGGCGATCGGGCACGTTGAGCGTCTGATTCTTGCCCAGGGTTATCTTCTCGCCGTTGGTCGGAACCTTGATGTGTGTGTACGCCATCTCGCTTTGTCACTCGCTCCAGTAATTTGGGGCGCTCGATTTGTGTGAAGGACCGCTAATCGCGCAGCCGCGTCTGATATTCAGCCGCTAATAATATAGGAACGGCCCGCCGATGCCAGATCCGAACCGGCGAGCCGTCCTGAGGCGCATCGCGACGAAATGCGTCTGCCGTGCGCGCTACGCGCCGGACGAGGACGACAGCCCATAGTCCGAATGGATGGTTAGAAAGCGGCGGCGCGTTCTGCTTCAATTTCCCCGGGCCCAACGCCCCAAGGAACTGCGATGAAGCTCGACGATATCGATCTCACCAATCTCGATTTCTTTGTCAGCGGCGATACCCAGGCCGCCTTTCGCCTGATGCGCAAGGAAGCTCCCGTGTACTGGCACGAGCGCAAGCCCGGCCAGGGGTTCTGGGCGGTGACCAGCTACGAGGACGCCCTCAAGGTCTATCACGATCCCGCCACATACAGTTCTGAGTACGGTATCTCGCTGCAATTCAACGATGCGGTCGCGGAAGGAACCGAGGCGGGACAAGAACCGCCCCAGTACGGAGCGGGCATGATGATGATCACGACTGACCCTCCGCGCCACAGCCGCGTCCGGCAGATCATCAATCGTCGCTTCACGCCGCGCGCCATCAGCGTGTACCAGTCTCACATTCACAAAATCGCCGGCGAGATTATCGATGCGGTCATCGAGAAAGGTGAATGCGACTTCGTTGTCGACATCGCGGCCAAGCTGCCAACTGCGGTGACGTGCGAGATGATGGGCATCCCGCGCGAGTACTGGCAGATGATGTTCGATGCGACCAACGCATCGATCGGCACCGACGATCCCGAGTATCAGCAGGGTCGTACCGCCCGCGAGACCGGAGAGGCCGCACAGGCTCAAGTCTTCAGCTACTTCTCGCAACTGATCGAGGAGCGAAAGAAAAACCCCGGCGAAGACCTGGTGAGCGCTTTCGTCCACGGCGAGGTCGAAGGCAGCAAGCTCAACGAGATGGAAATCCTGTTCAACTGCTTCCTGCTAATCGTCGCCGGCCAGGAAACCACGCGCAATGCGACGTCGGGCGGGATGCTCGCGCTTATTGAAAATCCCCGCGAAGCGGCGCGGTTCAAAGCCGACAAGTCGATCATCGACACCGCGATCGAAGAAGTATTGCGCTACACCACTCCCGTGACCCACATCCTGCGCGTCGCGAGGCAGGATGGGGAGCTGCGCGGCCACAAGATCAAGCGCGGCCAGCGCGTGGTGAACTGGAACGTCTCGGCCAATCGCGACGAGACCGCATTCAGGCAGCCCGATGCATTCGATCTGACGCGCACGCCCAACGACCACCTGGCCTTCGGCCACGGCGAGCACTTCTGCCTGGGAGCAAACCTGGCGCGAATGGAGCTGCGCGTGATCCTCGAGGAAGCGACCCGCCGCATCCCCGACATGGAGCTGGCCGGGCCCATCGAGCGACTGCGCTCGAACTTCGTCGCCGGCATCAAGCACATGCCGGTGCGCTTCACTCCGAAGCGCGCGACGTCCAACGACTCCGCCCGCGCATAAGCATCAGCTCGTCGGCGCGAAGCATTCCTGGCCTCTTCCCCCGCGGAGAGGTTAGGAGCGCCTCGCGCCAGTCGGATTCGGATTCGAAAGGGTCTACCGCAACGTCTTCTGAATCGGGCCTGCCCAGCGGCCGAAGATGGCGTCGCTTAGCAGCTCCAGCTGCGGCAGATGTCCTGCCGTCGCGCCGATCATCTCCGCGGCGGAGATCTTTTCCCGTTCCAGTTCGCGCGGCCACGCCGATGCCATCGCGGCGACTGACTCCTGCGTTACCTCGATATGGAACTGCAGCCCGTACGTGCTGCTTCCATAGCGAAAGGCCTGGCAGGGAGTCTTTTCCGACGACGCCAGCGACACCGCATCGGCCGGCAATTCAAAAATGTCGCCGTGCCAGTGAAAAGGCGTGATCGTCCCGGCAACGCCGCGAAACAACCTGTCTTCCCTTGCTGCATCGGAGACTGTAACGCGATGCCATCCAATCTCCTTGCCGGCAGGATTCTTCGCGACCTTCGCGCCCAGCGCCGCGGCAACAATCTGCGCGCCCAGGCAGACGCCGAGCACCGGAATCTCATCTTTCACCGCCTGGTCGATCAGCCGCATCTCGTCACGCAGCCACGGATACTTGTCCGCCTGGTACACCGCCATCGGACCGCCCATCACGACCAGCCCGCCCGCGCCTTTCATGTCGGCAGGGACGGGCTGACCTTCATGGATCCGAACGTACTGCCATGCCAGCGCCGCGCCCTCGAGCGCATCGGCGATAGTGCCGAGGTTCTCGACCGGATGGTGGTGCAGAACGTAAATCTTGGCCATCTACAGAAGCGTGCCGGCTCGCGTCCGTTTGAGGTGCTTGTATGCCCTGTCGGTTGCGGCGCGCCCGCGCGGGGTGCGCATCAGGAAGCCCTCCTGCAGCAGGTAGGGCTCGTAGACTTCCTCGATGGTGTCGGCTTCCTCGCCAATCGCCGCGGCCAGCGTTTCCACGCCAACCGGACCGCCGCCGAACTTGTCGATTACCGCGCTCAGGATCGCACGGTCCATCTTGTCGAATCCCGCGGCATCGATATCCAGCAACTCCAGGGCGCCCAGGGCTACCTCGCGAGTGACCACAGGCGCTTCGTTCACTTGCGCGAAGTCCCGAACTCGCCGCAATAAGCGATTTGCGATACGCGGAGTGCCGCGCGACCTCGCCGCCAGCTCATCAGCACCGCTGTCGTCCATCTTGACGTTCAACAATCGCGCCGATCGCCGGACGATCTCGCCAAGTTCCTCGCGATCGTAGAAGTCGAGATGAAAGCTCTGCCCGAACCGATCGCGCAGCGGAGAACTGAGGAGTCCGGATCGAGTCGTGGCGCCGACCAAGGTAAACGGATTGACCGCCAGCTTCATCGTGCGCGCGCCCATCCCCTCTCCCACCACGATATGGAATTCGTAGTCTTCCATCGCGGAGTACAGGCGCTCCTCGACGGGGCGCTGCAGGCGATGAATCTCATCGATGAAGAGTACGTCGCCCTCTTCCAGGTTATTTACGATCGCCGCAAGGTCCGCGGCACGCTCGATCGCGGGTCCCGACGTCACATGAACGCTGACCTTGAGCTCGCGCGCGATAATGTGCGCCAGCGAGGTTTTGCCGAGGCCGGGGGGGCCGGCGAATAGCACGTGATCGAGCGGCTCGTTGCGCTTGCGCGCGGCCTCGACCGAGATGCGCAGCACCTTCTTGATACGCGATTGACCGACGAACTCCTCGAGCGAATGCGGGCGCAACGACAGGTCGAGCCGCCGATCTTCTTCGACCTCGGTGGGGGTCGTGATTTTCGGACCCAGCGCCTCGGTCAGATCGTCCGTTTGTTCCCTATTTTTCGCCAAACAGCACTCCCAGCGATTTCCGGACTACCGCTTCCAATTCCGGCGTTCCATTTGCGGCCGCGCTCAGCACTGCGTCTACCGTACGCTTCGCTTCGGCGGGTTTCACGCCCAGGTTGACCAACGCGGAAACGGCGTCATCCGCAAGCGTCGGCGGACCCGAGGGAACCTTCGGCGCACTCGCAACTCCGTTGGCGTGCTCCACCACCGCATCGCTGAGCCGCAGCGAATCGACCTTGTCACGCAGCTCACGGACCACGCGTTCCGCGACCTTCGGACCGACTCCCGGAACCGCATCGATCTTTTCGATATCTTCCCGTCTAATCGCCGCGACCAATTCGTCCGGTTCAAGCACCGACAAAATTGCCAGCGCCAGCTTCGGCCCTACGTGCTGAACCGACAACAACATATCGAAGGCGCGCTTCTCGATAGTGCTCGAAAATCCGTAGAGCGTAATCGCGTCCTCTCGAACCACCTGCCGAATCTGCAACGCGACCGTCTCGCCGATCGCAGGCAATCGATAGAACGTGGTCAACGGTATGAAGACCTCGTAGCCGATTCCGCCGGTCGCGACCACGATTCGCGCCGCGTCGCGAACCTCAAGGGTTCCTTTAAGTGCAGCTATCATGGCCGAACCCTGGCCGCCCGCGGCCGCCGCTCGACCGCATCGACCAGCCGCGGTGTCTTTGCGCGGCTCAGATGGCACACCGCCAGCGCCAGCGCATCGCTGGCGTCGCTTGCCATCTCCACGCCCGCGTCGATCCCCAGCGTGCGTCGAATCATGTGCGCGATTTGCTCCTTGTCGGCGTGCCCGAATGCGGCAACCGCAAGCTTCACGGCGTTGGGAGGATATTCAAAGAGTGGGAGGCTCCGCTCGGCCGCCGCCAGCATCGCGACCGCCCTCGCCTCGCCGATACGAAATGCGCTTTGCACATTGCGCGCGACGAAGTTGCGCTCCAGGCTCACCGCCGCCGGTGCGAATTCGTCGACGATGTCGAGCAACCGCGAATGGATGGTTCGCAACCGTTCGGGCATGGCCTCGCCCGGTCGCGTGCGAATGGTCCCAGAGACGATGTAGCGGAAATTACCCGGCGCGCCTTCGACCACGCCGAATCCCGTCACCGCGCTTCCCGGGTCGACCCCGAGCACCCGCATCCTCCACCTCCACCGTCCGCCCGCGCGACGGATGTGATCACGCGGCGGAAATTTGAGCCATTTCCTCGTCGCTGATGTCGAAATTGGCCGACACGCTCTGCACGTCGTCGTGGTCTTCCAGCTCTTCGATCAACTTGAGCACCTGCTCCGCAGTATGCCCCGAAACCGCGACCGTGTTTTCCGGTATCAAGGTCGTTTCCGCGTGCGCGATCGCAATTCCGGCTTTTTCGATTGCCTCGCGAACCGCCGAGAACTTGTCCGGCGCCGTCATCACCTGGAACGCATCGCTGTCGCTCTGCACGTCGTCCGCGCCCGCATCGAGCGCGACTTCGAGCAGCTTATCCTCGTCAGCGGCGCCTTTCTCGACCGTGATGACGCCGCGCTTCTTGAACATCCAGGCAACGCTGTTCGCGGCACCCAGATTTCCGCCATGTCGGGAAAAGATGAATCGAATTTCCGCCACCGTCCGGTTCCGGTTGTCGGTAACCGCCTCGAGCATCACCGCCACGCCGCCTGACCCGTAGCCTTCGTAGGTAACCTCTTCGAGGGCCGCCCCTCCGCCTTCACCCGTCCCCTTCTTGATGGCGCGGTCGATGTTGTCATTGGGCATCGACTGCGCCTTGGCGGCTGCAATCGCGGTACGGAGACGCGGATTCGCGTTCTGGTCGCCTCCGCCCAAGCGGGCGGCGATTGTGATTTCCTTGATGAGCTTGGTAAATACCTTGCCGCGCTTCGCGTCGCGGGCAGCCTTCTTGTGCTTAATCGACGACCATTTGGAATGACCTGACATGTCCTACACCCGGCGCGAGTAGCGGAGGCTACCGCACCAGCGCATTATCGCAAACATCCTTCTTTGGGGGAACACGCAGCCCGGACCCGCTTCCCCCTCGTAGTTGCGCGCAAGTGAAGTCTGCGAGCGGGGTCTGCTATATTTTCGGGCGAATCCGATGATTGCCAAATCTGCCAGAGCCGCGTTCATCTTGCTGGTCTTGCTCGGCGCCGGATGTTTCACGCAACCAACCATCGAGGAACCGCCCGAAAGCAAGACCACCACGGTCGTTCCACTGCCCTTCGATCTGACCTGGACCGCGGTCAACAACGTGATCCAGCAAAACGATTTCAGGATCCAGGCGCAGGACCCCAATCACGGCATCCTCGAGGTGCTCGGCCACAAGTTCACGCTTCAGGATGCTGATTGCGGCAAGATCAAGGGCATAGCCGGCACTACCGCCGCCCCAGCCGAGGCAGATGCGACCGCGGTCTACAATTTCCAGGTTAAGCCGGTTTCGAACGAATCCACCCAGGTGACCGTGCGCGCCAGCTACGATTCACCCCTGCGCGTGCCCTTCCATCCCTACCAGGATGTCCAATGCGTCTCGCGCGGGGCCGAGGAGTCGCGCCTGCTGCAGCAGATCCTGGCCCAGGCTCGCGTCACTCATCCTCCCGAATACCGCAAACCCGGAGCGCCAGAGCCCACGCCGAGCGCTCCTGTGCTGATGCCCGGGCGTCCCACTCTCCTCAAGCCCGATATGCTGCCCAAGGGCCTGAGCGAATAGTCGCAAGTTCTTTTAGGGCTGGTCCGGCAGGAGATTGGCCGAGGGGATAATCTCGGCCATCTGTCCGGGGCGTTGCCAGTACACGCGAATCGATGAATCCCCACCGATATTTCGCTCGCCGACTTCGATCCGATGGATTCCGGGGGCCAGTGCGACCACACCTTCCGCATGGGGTCGGTTGATCGGACCCGGGTCGGGAATGACAACCCGTCCATCGATAGACATCCATCCTGCATCGTCGGCGTCGATAACGAATCGGTAGATGCCGCGCTGCGGCACAATCAGGCGCCCGCTCCAGATAACGACCGACGGAAACGGCATCGCGCCCATCTGCGCGATGTTCTCGAAGGCCAGCTGCGGGTCGATACGCACGATATGGGGAGGCGTGATTCCCGGCTGCTCACCCACGAAGTACCGGCCGAGCAAGCCGGTATCGGATCGGAGTCCCAGCGGATAGGCAATCTCGCCGCTGAATGGGAGGAGAAACACCGCGGCGATTCCGATCGAGACGGCTACCTCTGCACTCCGTTGAAGGGCGCGCTTCTGCGACACGCGCAAAGTGTCGAGAAACTCGAGCGCGCCGAGAACCCACAGGACCCCCAGCGGCAATAACTGCATCGGGCGCGGCAATCCCACCAGTTTGCCGAGGTTGAACGCGATCGAATCGCCGACGATCATGTCGCCGCCGAAATACGCATCGCGATTGGTGCCGAAATCGCCCCGCATGAACTGCTGCAACGCGAAATCGCGCACCGGGTTTTCGTATTCGTAGGGAAAATGCGGATTGGTCGCGGTGGCTATCAGCATGATGAAGGCTGACAGGGAGGCGAGCGCGGTCAGCAACCAGTTGCAGGCGGCCGGCAGGAAAGCGAGCGTCAGCACCATGAACGGGATCGCCGCGACAATCTGGCGCGGCCCGGTCGCTGTCCCCCCGCCCCACGACACGATCGATTCCCCATACGAAGCGTTGAATAGAATCAGCGCGGCAAAGGAAAAGATCGTGACGTACCATTCCGCGCGCAGCTCGCGGCGCCGAAAGAAATAACCCGCGGCGGGAATGACCAGCAGCAGAATCGGATTGCAGAAGAACAACCCACGCTGCGGATCGATCAGGATGTTCCAGAGAATGTTGAGCTTCGGATACGTCAGACCGACGAAGCCGACCGCCTGCTCCGGAAACTGTTCGTTCCCGGGCAGCTTGAAAGCCTGGTAGCTGAAGAACAGCGGATTGCCGAAAGCGCCCCAATTGTAGCCGAACATGACAAGCGCCGTGATTCCGGCGCCCGCCGAAAATGCCGCGATCGGACCGATACGACGAAACCGGTACAGCGCGTAAAAACCGATCGCGGCCGCCACCAGCAGCGTCGGATAGTCGTTGAGCACCGCAAGACCCGCCAGCAGCCCGGCCAGGAATGCACGCCGCGATCGCGAGTCGGCATTGTGGGTCGCGACCAGGTAAAAGCTGATGAACGCAAACGCCCCCGCGAAGGGTTCTCCGGTCATCTCGGTTGCGTAAGGAAACACGATCGTCGCGAAGGCAAGGATCAACGCGACGCCCGCCGCACGCCCATCGGATGCCCCGAGGAAGCGGGCGAAGCGGTACATCACCACGCACAGCAGCGCGATGAGCGCGCTGATGGTGACCACGATCGTTACGTAGGTCACCAGCGCCCAGTACAGCGGCTCGTTCCGGGACATGATCGGCAGGAACAGCAGCCGCACTACCACCCACGGCAAAAGACTGACCAGCGAAGTGCCGGGAGCTTTCACCGAGTAGATGTGCGGGCCGAAGTTGATGATGTCGGCGGTGTTGTATCCGCAGAAGCCGTCGATCCAGAGCGTGCCCCGCTCCAGGATCGATCGCATCAGGTCGAAGCGAGCCGCGGTGCTCTGGTCCGATCCCTGGTAGAAAAACGCGTAGCTAAGGAACGGCACCACAAAGAGCGCCGCTTCGAGACGGCGCTGATTGGCGGATTCGGATCTCATCGCCGCCCCTTGGCTTTACTCTTCTCCTTGATCCTGGGCTGAGGCGCCTGGGCGGCCCTGGCAACCGGCTCGGCTGCACCGAACAACCGCCATCCATACAGTGCCACGAGGGCGAGAAAAATGAACGATGCGACCAGCGTTACCGGGTGTCCGATCGGTTCGGGAATCGCCGCCTTGCGAATCGCGGTGAGATCGTACACCGGAGTCGCATCGGGCGGCGGCGCGGCGAGCTTCTCCGCCGTCACGTTGCGAAAGAACGCCTTGCCCGTGTTCAGGCTGCCGAATCCTCCGACCCGCAGCGCCAGCTCGATATCGGCGCCGTTGCCCCCGACCTGCAGGTAGAAGCTGATGCGTTGCCATCCTGCCGTGCCGCGAATGTCGGGGGACATCGCGCCGTCTTCCATGATCGAGATGTTCGCGCCGGTCTGCTGCGCGCCCACATTCTCGGTGCGAACTTCCGTGCTGAAGCGATACCATCCGGGCGAAAGCGTCAGTGACTGCATCCAGCGCGCGTCGTTGGGCTTGAGCGCGTTGACCATGAGCTGTCCGGGAGCGCTGTCCGTGGGATGGGTCCACGTGTATTGAAACGCATCGGGCTCGTTGACCCACGCTTCCGTGCGCCAATCGTCGGGCTGCTCTCCGGAGCCTTTTGCCAGGGTGCCGTTGAGCAGCAGGTTGGTTTCCGCGCCGTGCGCGACCCGCCGGCCGAGCGTTGCGAGAAGCGCGATCGCGCACAGCGCGATGACGTATGCGGCCGGCCTCGCCTTCATCGACTCAGATCCAATCTCGCAGGCCGGGCCCCTGCAGCCACATCCGCGCGTAGTAGCCCTCGCGCTCGATCGGCGTGCCCGTCCAGACAGGGAAGTAGTAGATGAACAGGACCACGGCGGTCACGCAGAAGACCGCGCATACGAACTGGCCCGCATACGGCGTGCGCAGCAGGTAGAAGTACGCTCCGATCATCACGACAAACAGGACTGCCCCCAACGCGGGACCTATTCCGAGCACAAAGACCGGTGCGATTGTCAGCAAGAGCGCCAGATGCTCCCACGGCTCCGCCTCACCTACCCAGCACTGCTGCAGAATCCACGCGAGCGCGATGTACGCGAGATAGACGGATGCCATGTAGTGGTAGAGGAACAGCGTGCGACCGATCCAGGCCCAGATGATGAAATAGCCGAGGTAGCCGATAACCAGGAACGATCGTTCGAGGCTGGGACGCTCGAAGGCGCGCACCGCCGTGATGGTTACCGCGGTCAGGGCGCCCCACCACAGCACCGGATTCCCGCCGCCCCAGATAGTCGAAACTTTTCCGGTCTTGGGAAAATCCTGCCAATAGGCGATGGGCCGCAGCATCAGCGGCCAACTCCACCAGGGCGACGAGTACGGATGGGTGGCCGACGCGACGCTGCCTTCGTACCAGACGACTTCCTTGTAATAGTTGAACAGGTCTTCGATTCCCGCCCACCATCCGAGGAAGAAGTGCGGCAGGAAGACCGCGATGTAGGCGATCGATGCGACCCCGCCCACCAGCATCACCGCTCCTATCGCGCGCCGGTCGCGGCGGCGGCCCGCCCCCGGCTCCCGCATCAGCACCCACACCATGAACCCTACTACCAGGAGGAAGGTAATCGCGGGAATGTAGAGCTTGCTCGCCACGCACAGCCCCAGCGACAACCCCAACCACGGCAGTACCCGGCGTCGCGCTTCGGTGCCCTGCGTCTCGAGAAACTTGAAGAACAAGAGATACGAGATCGCTGCGAAGGTCAGGTAGGCGATGTCGATAACGCCGATGCGCGAGTCCACCAGGAACATCCCGTCCAGCGTGATGATCGCACCGGCCAGCGTCGCCGCGAAGCGCGAATGCGTCATCCTGCGCGCCAGCAAGTAGCTGGTTCCAATAAGGATTGTCCCCAGGATCGCGTTGCCGACGCGCCAACTCCACGACTTGTCGCCGAAGAGCCAGATCCCCGCGGTGATCAGGAGTTTGTCCAGGGGAGGATGAGGGTCCAGGAAATATTCGCCGTGCAGGTAGTGGCGAGCCTGGTTGGCCACGAAGTGGATTTCATCGAAGACGATCTCGTTGGGATGCCCCAAATGCCAGAAGCGTGTACACGCACCAACGACCAGCAGCGCGACGATCGCCACGGTGTCGGTTTGGCTCCAGGCAAGCGGCGGCGGCCGATGCTCCGGCTCGGGCACGGGCGGGCGTTCGGGGAACAGCGTCCTGGTGAATTCCGAGAAGTTGAAGCTGACGTCCGATGCACCTTCGAGCCGTGTGACGCCATAAAAGATCGCCACTCCGAACAGCACGGTGTTCACCCCGGACGCAATCATGGCGAGCGTGTCCCGCGAGTCGAGAAATACAACAGTCTGCAGCGTGTGCAGGATGTACGCGAGGTTGAACAGGCACGTCGCGCTGAGAATCGCGAACAGCGCAAGCATCGCGGTCGATTCGAGCGCCAGCGGAATCGTGAACACCAGCGCCGGGTACAGGTAGCGCTCGTGCATGCGCGGCGCGACCATGAAGAAGCCGAACACCGCGATAAAGGCCGAGAACGCTAGCGTCCGGGCGCTGCGTTTGCGCCACAGGATCCACGCGATGAACCCGTACAGCGGCACGAGCATGCTCATCCCTAGCCCGAAGTACGACACACCGCCGATCGTGCCGTCATCGCCCTGGCGCAAACCGCCGATCAACGCCATCAGGTTGAACGCGTTAACCGAGGTCTCGTGGTAGTAAGCGGCCGTCGAAGTGTACAGGTCGAGAATCCAGTTCCAGGGATGCCCAATCTGGAACGGCGCTATCCCGATGATGAAAACGATCAGCGCGACCATCCCGCTGCGGAACCATCGCCAGACATCCGTCTCCAGCATGGTCCACCATCCCAGCACCGGGACCAGCATCAGACCTTGCGGCTTGATGAGCACGGAAATCGCCGCGAGCGCCCAGCAGAGATCGTATTGCTCGTCCAGCAAGGCGATCACGCTGAGCAACATCGTGAAGCTCAACACCGAGTCGCTCTGGCCCCACACCACCGTGTCGAACAGGAACGCGGGATTGAGCGCGACCATCAGGGCCGCCGCAAACGCGATACTGGCGCGGCCGGTCCGCCTCACGAACGCAAACATCGTCGCCGCGAGGAAGAAATCCGCGACGATGGCCGGGCTTTCGGCGATTACCCGCAGCGTCTCGCCCGACGCATTGACCAGTTTGGCGAACAGGCCGGCAACCCAGAGTCCGTAGAGGTACCCGGGCGGATAGTCGAGAAAGTATCCCTCCTGGTAGGTATGCGCCGGTCCCTGCGTCGCGATCTGCAGGGCCCACGCCTGGTAGCTGCCCACGTCGGCGCCGAACCCCGGGAAGAATGGCACCAGCGCGATTTTGATCGCGGCAAGTGCACCAAGCGTTATCAGCGCGGAATCGAGCCCCGACTCGGGTTCGTTCCGCAGCGGCACGAGAAGCCGTGCAAATGCCGTAGCGACAATCGCGAGCAGGATAGCGCCTGCCAGCGCACCGACGATCATCCCGTTCGGTCCCGTCGGCGCAGGCGCATCGGCGCCAAGACAAAGTAGCGCCAGGACCGCGACCAGCGCGATCTGTTGACGCGTCGTTTTCGAAGGCTGCAGCGCCCGCCGAATCCGGGAGGGCATCACGGCAGGACTACCATCTCGATTATCAAAAAGTTGTTCCCTTGATCTGCCAATGCGCCGAAGCGGCGCCCAAATAACATAGCGGACTCTCACTGCCTGATGAACACTTCCCGTAGTCGCTGGCAGCCCCTCGTCGCGGGGGACTATGATGCCCCAAGACCGCGCGGAGGACACTCGCTATGGACCTGATTCACACCGTCTGGGAGCCGGCCGGCGATGGCCCCCACCCCACTATCATCGCGATGCATGGATGGGGCGCCAACGCCCTGGACCTCATCGGGCTTGCGCCCTACGTGGCTGACGGCCGCTTCATGATCGTCGCTCCGCAGGGTCCGCTTGAGGTTCCTATCGGCCCCACGCGCGGCTACGGATGGTTCCCTATCCGGATGGGCAGTCCGCCCGACCGCGAGGCGATCGAAGAATCCGTCGCCGCCGCCGGCCGGTTCGTCGATGCCGCCATCGAGCGCTATCCCGTCAATCGCCGCAAGCTCGTTATCCTCGGTTTCAGCCAAGGCGGCGTGATGGCCTATCGTCTCGGGCTCTCGAATCCCGACAAATATGCCGGGTTGGTGGCTCTGTCTACGTGGTTGTCACCCGAATTGCGCGATACGGTTACGGAGAGTGAAGCACTGGAGCGCCTGCCGACGATGGTCCAGCACGGACGCGCCGACGACATGATCGAAATCGCGCGGGCGCGTGCCTCGGTGGAGCTCTTGCGCGAGCTGCGGGTGCCGCTCACCTATCGCGAATACGACTGCGGCCATGAAATAACCGCCGATGGTCTCCAGGACTTGTCGGAGTTCCTGGCCTCGAAGGTTCTTTCGCCGATCGTGATGGCCAGGTAGCAGGGCCGGATGCCTAAACGATCTCTTAAGCACGACGACCACGAATCTTTCGTCCGGCTGATCTCCACCATTCGCGAGCTGCGGGAGAAATGCCCGTGGGATCGCGAGCAGAAGCTCGGCGACACCTCGCGCCATCTGCTCGAAGAAGCCTACGAAGTCGTCGATGCGATCGCATCGGAGCATCCAGGCGACATCGCCGAAGAGCTCGGCGACCTCATCGTGCAGGCCCTGTTCACCGCCACTATCGCGTCCGAGTCAGACGGACCCGCGGTCGGAAAACTGCTGGAAGAGGCCGCCCAGAAGCTCGTCCGGCGGCACCCTCACGTTTACGGGGAATCGAAGGCGGCGACCGTCGAGGAAGTTCTGGAGCTGTGGGAGAAGATTAAGGACCGAGAGAAGAAAAAGCCGAAGAAACGATCCTCGCTCGAGAAAACCGGGCGCGCCCTGCCCTCCCTGATGCGCGCGGAGAAGCTGGGCGTGAAGGCGCGCCGCCTCGGGATGGACTGGCAGGACCCTCGCGAGGTTCTCGCCAAGATTCGCGAGGAGGCCGATGAAGTGGAGCGAGCATTGGACGCAGGCGACCAGGCATCGGCCGCGGAAGAAGTCGGCGACATGATGCTGGCGATGGCCAATCTGCCGCGCTTCCTCGGCCGCGACGCCGAACAGACGCTGCGCCGCAGCTGCGACAAGTTCGTAGCCCGCTTCGGCGAAGTCGAACGCATCTCGGCGGCGCGTGGAGTGAAGCTGACCAAACTGTCGCCTCCGGAACTCGAGGCTCTGTGGCAGGAAGCAAAGAAGGCGCTTGAAGAAGGAAGGGAATGATCAGCGGAATGTCCTTTTCCCGACCGTAAGTGCCGCTCCCGGAGGGAGAAGAACTGATTGGGGGAGGTTCTGTATGCCAACCGGAGGATGCCAGTGCGGTGAACTTCGTTACGAGTTCAGCGGCCAGCCAATGGCTCTCTATGTCTGCCACTGCCGCGAATGCCAGAAACAGTCCGCGTCGGCATTCGGCATGTCGCTTCGCGTTCCCCTTCCCGCCTTTAGGGTGACCCACGGCTCTCCGAAGACGTGGACGCGTCCTACCGACAGCGGACGCACGATGGATTGCATGTTCTGCTCAATCTGCGGATCACGCGTATGGCACCAGGTGCGCGGGGCCAATGTCGTGTCTCTCAAGGCGGGATCACTCGATGAGCCGGTCGACATCTCCACCGCGATCCATATCTGGGTCTCGCGCAAAATTCCGGGGGTGTTCATCCCGTCTGCCGCGAAGCAATTCGAGAGACAGGATTGAATGGCCCCGCATATTGACCCGTATTTTCCACGCTGTTAGCGTGCGTGGGTCATGCCGCATATTCCCGTTCATCCGTCGGCGCAGAAGCGCCATCGACAGAACCTCAAACGCCAGGAACGCAACCGCGCGATCAAATCGCGTGTTCGCAATGCCGTGAAAGTCGCCGCCGATGCTATCGCCACCGGCGACTCGACCGCATCCGACAAGCTGCGCCAGGCGAGCCGCGCCCTGCAGAAAGCCGCCAGCAGCAAGACACTGCATCGCAACACCGCTCGCCGCCAGATCGCCCGCCTGAGCTCCCGGCTGCACAAGGCCCAGAAAAAGGCGTAGCGCGACCGGCCCTCCGTCCGCGAAGCGCGCACAGAGGATCCGTTCGTCCCGCCGGTCCTCAGGACGCCTCGCAAGTTCGGCGCCTTCTCCCTCCGGGAGAAGGACTTATCCCATCAGTTCCAGCAGTAGTGCGCCCAGCGCCTGCTCGCGCTCCTTGATATTTCCATTCTTGAAGTCTGCATCGAGCTGCGTTGCGCGCGCATAGCTCTTGCGCAGACGTTCCAGCCCGAACTTGCGCGCTCCGTCGAGGGCGCGCGTGACCAGGCCACTGGTGGGCGATCCGCCGATCGCAGCGGCAATCTCCCCGGGCCCCCGCCGGCGCGCCAGCATCGATGCCGCGATCATCATCCGGCGCATCACCGGGATGACCTCGACCGCCAATATCTCGATCGGGTCGCGGCCGAAGGCGAGCGCCCGATCGATTTGGCCGAGTGCGCCCGATGCTCGTCCACGCGCCACGCTGTCCGCGATTTCAAAGATGTCCGGCATCCGCCGGGAGCCGGCTTCGCCAAAATCATCGGGACCGAGCGCCTTGCCTGCGTCGGAGGACAAAGCTGCCTTGTCGAGGGCATTGGCGATCGCCGCCAGGTCTCCCGCATGTCGTTCCGCGAGGAAGCCGGCAGCTTCCGAGGACAGCTTCAGACCCTTGATTCGCGCGAAGCTCCGAACATAGTCGGGAACCTGGTTGTCGAAGGGGCGCAGGCAAGCTACCAGGGCGCTGGATCGCTCCGCCGACTTGCGGATGCGCGCGGGAACGTTATCCCGTTCGTAAACGAGCACGAGATGGTTCGGCGCGGTTCCGCGTTCTATCGCCTCGGCCAGCGCCGCTTCGCCGCCGGCGGGCGCGGCCCGCGATGGCCCCGCGTCCTCGTCTTCGACAGTCTCCTCGCCGCCCCCGCGGTCGCGATGCGACTTGAGCACGCGGCATACGACGAGCCGCTTTGCCGCGAACAGATCCGCGGCCCCGAGCTCATCGAGCGCGCCCGCGAAATCGCCGCCCGCTCCTACCTGGAATGATCGATATTGGAATTTCTGCGCGGCAAGCCGCGCTGCCACCGCGCTGACCACCGTCTCCCGGAGAAATCCGTGGGGACCGAACACCACGATCGCGTCGGTGAGCGGCCGATTGCTCTCCAGGCTGCGTAGAAATCCGAGTGCGTTATCGACCGGCATCCGCCGCCCCGCCTGCCCTTCGCGATCAGAACCCTTCAGCCATCGATGCGTACAGGTTCTTCGCCACGTTCTGCATCATCGTGTCCTGCCCCTGTGCTCCCTGTGTCGTCGCGACCTGCATGTCCTGCATCTTCGCAATATCCGAGCCGCGCAAGTTTCCCTGCACGAACGTTGGCAGCGTCGGGACCACCGCCTGCGCTACTACCGGGACGTGCTGAAGATTACCCATCGAGCTCGTGCTCCAGATCAGCTTGTTGGTGCGCAAGTCCTTGAGCTGCGCCGACACGCTCATCGATTGATTGTAGATCGTCGGCTCCAGGACTGAGTTGAAGGACGACGGGATCGGCGTGATGGCGAGGATTTCGCCGGTCAGCTGGAGGTCGGCTTCCTGCGGGCTGTCCACCAACTGCAGTCGATGATGCAGCGCGATCTCATCCTTGAGATAGCGCATGAACACGTCATTGATACCGGTCGCGCGCGTGCGATTTGTGAAACGCGCCACGTAGATGGTCTGCGCGCCGCTGGGGAGATTGGAACCCGATGCCGCGAAATGGTAGCCGCAGCCCGCGATCGCGAGCATGGCCCATACCGCCAACGCCGCGCGCAGTACCCGGCTACTCGGCCTTGGTCGCATCGGCGGGTTCACCCTTTTGTTTCAAATTCAATCGTCCGGCGATTTCATCCAGCACCCCGTTGACGAACCGTCCGGAGTCCTGGTCGCCGTACGCTTTGGCGAGCTCGATCGCCTCATCGATGGTGACCCGCGCAGGAATGTCCTTCATCCGCAGCAGTTCGAAGAGCGCCAGGCGCAGGATGTTGTGATCGACGCGCGATAGCCGCGCGATAGACCAATGCTCCAGCGTCTCGGCGATCTGCTTGTCCAGTCCCGGGATCTCGCCTGCCACACCGTCGATCAGCTTAATCGCGAAGCGCCGCGCCGAATCGTCGGCGGTGAAATTCTCGAAGAAGACCCGCAGGTCCTCGTTCGATGCGCCCCCGCAGATGTCCATCCGGTAGAGCGCCTGGAGGGCGAGTTCACGCCCCTGGTGACGAATTCCCATACAGCCAATCTCAGTTGCAGAAGCGCGGCACGCCCTCCGCCGCGCCAATCAGGTAATCAGCTTCAGCTCGGAGAACAAGTGCCCGAGCTTTTCCTTCTTGGTTCGCAGG
>DATJWT010000290.1:0-14622 GCA_035500975.1 Binataceae bacterium (SeqCode) | reverse complement strand
CGGGAACGCAGCGACTTTGTGGCAGCCGGAACCGATCGGCGAAAAGCCGGACTAGACCAGCAGCCCGATCGCGTCGCCAATCAGGCGAAAGGGAAATAGAACGATCGTCCCGATTGCATGGAACGTCGCGCCCAGCACACTGTCGGGTTCGTCGTCCCTGGTCGTGGTGGTGGTAGTGGTAGTAGTCGGCGCAGCTTCCGGATCGTTGCTCGCGGTAGTTTGTTGCGTAGTGGTAGTCGTCTCGCTTTGGCTGGAACATCCTGAAATCATGGGAGAGCCCATCAGAAGCACCGAAAGGCTGACGATCAAAAACATCTGCTTTTTCATGACGCATACCCCTCGAAGCGCGGTGAACAGAAGTTTCGCTTCGCCAGAGGTCAAGACAGCAAGTCTCATACCCCCTCGGACGGCTGGTCTTTCACGTAATGGGTCATCAAAGCTTGTCAAGACTGCTATTTTTGATCGGGATGAGCACCCAAGCGGCTCCAGGGCGCAGGTGCTATGTAAAACTTACAATGAGGAGGTCGCCGTGGTGCTGACGACTGCAGCAACGTCATCAGTTCACGACGACAGGAGCAACGCGTGAAATCGCTTTTCGCCAGGCTCAACTGGCTGATTATGGCTTGCGCACTCGCGGGATGTGCGAGCGCGTCTGTGTCGCACGAGACTCGCAACGAGCCGGTGACATCGGTGGCGCCGTCGCGCGTCGTCGTGTATCCGTTCGCGACCAACCCGTCGGAAGTGACGCTGAATCAGAACATCTTCCGGCGCGCGTATGCCGATCTCTCGGGCGAGGATGTCCCTGCGGCGCAAACGCAGGTCGCCGATCAGGCGGCGCTAACCATCTGCTGGAAGGTCGTTAACACGCTGAAATCGCGCGGCATCAGCTCTTCATGTATCCAGCGCGGCGATCCTCCCGGCATCGGGAACCTGATGGTAATCGATGGCGAGTTCACGAAGGTCCACGAGGGCGATCCCGCATCGCGGGTCGTCGTCGGTTTCGGCATGGGGGCCGCGGTACTGAACGCGAACGTCTATGTTTACCAGGCGCCGGGAACTTCGAACTACTACCAGGTGCTCTCCTTCAAAACGCACGCAGACAGCGGCGCGATGCCTGGGATCGCGGTGAGCGGCCCGGTTGCGCTACTCGGCGGAGATGCCACTTCATCGCAGACCGCGACCAACGACCTCGGCGACAAGATCGCACACGAGATCGTACAGGTGATCTTCAAGTACTACCTCTCGCAGGGATGGCGCGCGGGCGGATCGTGATCGCCCGCGGACGCGCTTGGAAGCCGCCGGCTAGACGAAAATCCGCGAAAGAAACTCCGCCAGGTGCCCAACGTTCGGCGGGAACGAACGGTACGCGACGTAGCCGTCAGGCCGAACCAGGTACACGCCCGCGGTGGCCGCGTGATAAGCCCGATGCAGCGCGCCGGCGCTGTCGAGAATCGTGGCGCCCTGCCATCCGGGAATTGGTACCGCCGGTTTGTTCGTGACCAAAAAGGTTGCGATGCACTTGCCGTACTGCGCTTCTACCTGCCGCGCGATTGTCCCCAGTTGAGCCAACTCGGCGGCATCCTCTCCGGCGGCGAGCAGCAACAGCTTGTGTTTGTCGCCCTTGAGCAAATCGAACAACCGGCGCGAAGCTCCCGCGACCTTCAACCCGTCGGCATCGGGCGCGCGGTCGCCTGCCCGAGGCCCGCCGAATGCGGCGAATGCACTCAGGATGCCTTCATGGTATTCGCCGACGATCGGACTGTCGCGGAAATTTACATCGAGCTCGGACATCTGTCTTCCGGCGGCATTCTGGAAGATCGCGGTCGATGCCAATCTTGAAACAAGGCGATCCCGGATCCCGGTAACGACCGGATTCCTGAGCTCCATCACCCGAGTCATCGTGTCGGTCATCTTGAGGACTTGCTTTCCCACCTCGTGACGCTCGGGGGCGTAGCTGTCCAACACCGCCGGCGTGACGACGCCCTTGATGAATGCGGCCAGCTTCCACGCCAGGTTGTAGGCATCCTGCAAGCCCGTGTTCATGCCCTGGCCGCCGGCGGGTGAATGGATATGCGCCGCGTCTCCCGCCAGGAATGCGCGGCCAACGCGATACGACGCCACCTGGCGGTGATGAATCTTGAAGTACGCCGTCCACTTGGGATCGTGCAGGCGCGCGGGAAGGTTGCATTGAGTATCCACGATCGCCTGGAGTTCCTGCACGCTTGGCTCGCCCGGGGGCGCAGGTGGAGGCACATCGGCCATCATGCGATAGCGGCCGTTGCTGATCGGAAAAAAGAAAACGAGACCTTTCTCGCTTGCGAACCCGACTATCTCATCGTCGGGCATGCTGGAGTCGATCATGATGTCGGCCAACGCAAAGACCTCTGTGTACTCCTCCCCCTCGAACGCGAGATTGAGCGCGTGACGCACGGTGCTGTGGGCGCCGTCGCACCCCACCAGGTACGAAGCGCGGCACTTCTCCTCGCTGCCGTCAGATCGGCGCAACGATGCGGTGATGCCGTCGGCGTCCTGGGTAATGCCGATCAATTCTTTCGAGCGTTCGACCTTGAGCCCAAAAGTTTCCAGATGCGCTCCCAGTAGCGCCTCGGTCTCGTTCTGCGGAAGCATCAACGCATACGGGAACCGGCTGTCGAGATTGTTGAAGAGAAAATGAACGATGCGTTTGCCGCCTGAATAGATGCTTCCACCGTGAGCCTTGACACCGCGAGTTACAAAACCATCGGCGATCCCGATGTTCTCGAAAATCTCCAGGGTGCGCGCGTGAATTGCCAGCGCCTTGGAAAGCGGCGATATCTCGGGGGCCTTTTCTATGATTCGGCATGCGATGCCCTGGCGGGCGAGTTCCGATGCCATCATCAGGCCGGTCGGGCCTGCTCCAACTACCAGTACCGCGGTTTCAGTGGCGGAAGCTTGCTGCTGACTCATTGTAAACCCTTTCCAACTCGACCATCGGAGCCCTCCGTATTCTCCCAACCCCCGCGTTCATGTCAACGCGCGACGCGAGAGGCGCCCGGAGGCGAACCGGGCGAAGCAAGAATTCATCGAAGATTCGATCTCGCGAAACAATGGCGAGTGCATGATCGCGGTGGGGGCAGGCTCGGGGACGCACGGGACGGGTTCGGCAATGAACAAGCAGTTGGCGGGCGAAAAGTTCGCGCTTCTTGATGGCGAGGTGCTCCGGATGCAGGGCTACGTGGTGTACGTACGCGGCCGCGTCAGCATCGTGCCGGGCGACGGCTACCTCACGACCCGTCGCTTCGTGTTCTGCCGAAAGCCGCGACTGCCGCTCGGGCTTGGTGAATTCCTGCGCGGCAGGAAAATCGTCTTTGCATTTGCGCTCGAAGAGCTCCAATCGATCGTTCAGCAAAGACATGGCCTGGGCCGAACGCACCTGCTCAAGCTGCGCAATACGGCCGAGTTCGAAATTCAGTTCGGTTCGCGCCGGGAGGGCTGGCTGCTCGCCTTCGGCGCCGCGATTCGACAGATTCGCCCCGGAACTGCGCCGCGCTATCGCAGGGAACTCATCGAGTTCGCCTGAGCAACCGCCCGGTCTGATCGCAGGTCGGCTATTCCTGGCTTTGGACCATCCGGGGAAGCGGACGGTCGACCGTCACCGCCATCACCACGCCCTCGAGGTTGTACCGAATGCGGTAGAAGGTGAGCTCGTGCCGCCACTTCTCGAGCTGCGGATTGTTAACCGCGCTGCTCGCGCTGTGCGAGAAATAGGTGGCTCCAAGTCCCGGGTTGAGAAACTTGCCGCCGTCGGCGAAGAACGCGTAGATGGCGACGGTCTCCTCGTTGTCCAGGGTCATGGTCACGTCCGGCGTTCCAAGTGAGCCTTCCACCTGCGACTGGGATACCCCGGGCTTTACCGCATCGGCGTTGTAGCGGATGCGAGGGTCCTCGATTTCGAGCCTGCCCCTCGGGCGTGGCGGGGTGACTGTGGGTGATGAAGTGGAACACGCGCCTGATGCGCACGCGATCGAGAAAAGCAGTGCCGACAACAAAAGCTGGGGGTTTGTGCGGACGTTCACCAAAGCCGGATGACCGCATCCTAGCACAGAACGCACCTGTGAAACCGGGCGTGCAGCGCTGGCTTTACCGGCTCAGGCTTCGGATGTATGCGACGACGTCGTTGATTTGCTGCGGGGTCAGTTGGTCACCATACGATGGCATCACGGAGGCGGGATTGTCCCTGGCGCCGCGCGAGATCTTGTTGGCGATCTCGCGATCGGTGATGCTCAACATCGATTTCCTGTCGGTCCACGCGATCGGCTGCTGCTTCACATCGAGGCCAATCAGCTCGGTTCCACGTCCCGATCCGTCTTCTCCATGGCATCCCGCGCATTTCGTCATCACGATGCGCGCGCCCGCCGCGGCATTGCCGGACACGCTCAGGCCGTTGACGGCAGACGAGGTGCTCGGAGTGAATCCCGCCGCCGGCGTTGCGGTAGCGCTGACGGCCGCTTGCGGATTCCATGGATTGCCCGTGTGCCAGGGGTTGCCGGTATTCCACGGGTCGGCAGCGAGCCCTATTGCGCTGCCCAGCGAAGAGATGAGCGCGAGAACGCAAAGCGTGCGGATGGTCCGGGATCGCATCGGCACTTCATTGTCTCAGCCGACCGCGGGTGCGATCCAATAAAATCTATGGTGTTGTGCCAGGCGCGCTTCTCCGGGTGCCGATCAGGTACATCCCACCCGCCAGTTGCGTCGATAGCAGCATCGCGAAAATGAGCCCGCCGATCACGGCAATGCTCAGCGGCTGTTGGAGCTTCGCTCCCGCGCCGAGACCGAGCGCGAGCGGGAAGAGACCCGCCGCCGTGGCGAGCGTCGTCATTAAAATCGGGCGCAGGCGAATGCGGGCCGCAGCGAGCAGGGCATCTCGCGGTTCCTTGCCCGCAGCGACATCATGTTCGGCATGATCGAGCAGCAGGATACCGTTCTTGGCGGTAATTCCTGCCACCATGATTATCCCCATGAACGACGAGATATTCAGGGTTATTCCGGTGAGCTCCAATGCGAGGAAGCTGCCCGCCAGGCAGGCCATCGCGGCGATCAGGCAGCTCAAAGCGGGCGTGAGTCGCTGAAATTCCCAGACCAGCACCAGGAACATCACGACAACGCCCGAGAGCAACACAGCCCGGAATTGGCGGAAGGCCTCTTCCTGCTGGGAATACAGACCGCCGTACTCAATCGATACTCCCGGTGGCAGCCGCATAGCCTCAACGCTTTTGCGTACTTCGTCCATCGCGGTTCCGAGGTCGATATTCTCCAGCCGCGCCGTGACGCGCACCACGGAGCGCATCCGCTCGCGATTCATCTGGGCTCGCTCGCCGAGATATTCAAGATGGGTGACGGCAGACAGCGGCACGCGCCCCTTGTTGGCGGCATGAACGAGTACTTCAGATAGCGAACTCAAGTCATCGTGAAACGAATCCGGATAGCGGACTCGTACATCGACAAGCCGATCTCCTTGCCGGATACGCGTGGCCACGGTTCCTTCTATGGCGGTGCGCAGGTTCGCGTAGATGTCGGTGGGTGTCAGGCCATAGCGCGCGGCCCCGGTCTCATCGACGATCACCTGCTGCTCTGGAAGGCTCAAAACCACCCCGTCGAAGACGTCAACCAGGCCGGGAAGCGCTCGCAGCTGCATCGCGACCTTACGCGCGGTCATCTCGATCGCTTGCTGGTCCGAACCGAAGACCTTGACCTCGATTGGTTCGGGGACACCGGACAAATCGCCGATCAGATCCTGCAGCATCTGCGAAAACTCAAGATTCACGCCGGGTACCGTGGATGAAATGCGATCGCGCACGGAATCGATGACCTGGTCGATGTCGCGAGTGCGCTGGCGCTTGAGCCTGACGGAAATGTCGCCGCGGTTGGATTCGGTCAGAAAGAAGCCCAGTTGAGTGCCTGTCCGGCGCGAAAACGCGGCCACTTCCGGTGTGTTGAGCAGGACCTGGTCGATTCTTTCCATCAGGTCTTCGGTATCCGCGGGCGTGCCTTCGGGCGGCGCGATGAAGTCGAGCGTGAACGCGCCTTCATCGAGTTCGGGCAGATAGTCCGTACCTATCGACTGGTAAACGAAGATCGTCAAAACTATGGCCGCTCCGGTCACCATCAGCGAAAGCGTGGGAAGACCGACGAAAGGCCGCAACGTTACCAGGTAGCCACGAGTTATCAGCTCAAAGATGCGGCCCGATGGGCGGTTGCGGCGGCGCAGCGGCGCGAAGGCTATCTCCAGTGCCGGCGTGAAATACAGCGCCAGGGCCAGCGATACTGCCAGGCCCGCGCCGAGCGTCAGGGCGAGCGCCCGAAAAAATACCCCGGTGACGCCGCTCATGAAGATCAGCGGAAGGAAAACCACGATCACGGTCAGCGTCGATGCGACCAGCGGGCGCGCGAGCTCGGTCAGCGCCGCCGGAACGGCATCGTGGGTCGAGATGCCGCCCGCGCGTCCGCGATGAATTCCCTCGATCATCACGATGGCGTCGTCGATAAACAACCCGATCCCGGCCGCCAGGCCGCCCAGGGTCATCATGTTGAATGTCAGGTTGGCCGCGCGCATGACCGCGAAGCTGATCGCGATCGTGCAGGGAGCGACGAGGGCGGCGATGATGGCGCTGGTCAGGCTGCGTGTGAAGATCAGCACGATCAGCACCGCGAACGTCAGGCCCAGCAGGATCGCATCGCGGACGCTGCGAAACGATTCCGCGACCAGCATGGACTGATCGTACGACATGGAAAATTCCACGTCGGGGTAGCGCCGCTGAAACTCCGCGATCAGATCGCGCGCCTGGCGTGCAATCTCTTCCGTGTTCGCGTTGGACTGGCGTGAGATGCTGACCAGCACCGCCGGGCCGTTCTCCGAAGCCGTGCGGATGTAATCCTCGCGGATGCCGAGTTCGACCGTGCCTACATCGCTGATATGCACCGGGGTCCCATCGAGGGTCGCGATGGTCAGTCCGGCCAGCGTCTGCGCTCCCCGCAAGTCGGTCGTGACGATCGTCAGCAGCATCCGATGAGAGTCGAGTATCCGCCCCGCCGACGCGATGACGTTTACCTTCGCCAGTCCATCGATAACGTCCTGCGCGGAGAGTTCATGCTCCATGAGCCGGGCCGGGTCGAGCCGAATGACGAACTCGCGATACTTGCCGCCAACCACCTCGACCCGTTGCGAACCCGGAATGCGGTGGAAGCTCGGCATGACATCGTAGAGTGCAATGTCGGTCAGTTCCGCCAGACTGCGGGTCTTCGAGCTCAGGCTCGTGTCTACGATTGGAAAAGTGGAGGAGGTGAGCAGACGTGCCTCGACCTCTGTGCCCTCGGGAAGATGGCCTCGCGCTTCCGCCATGGCCGCGTTGATCCGCTGGGCCGTCACCGCGACTTCGGCGGATTGGTTGAAGGTGACGTCGATTTCCGCGCTGCCGCGGCTGGTGGTCGAACGCACCAGTTCCACCCCCGCAACTCCGTACGCCGCGCTCTCGAGCGGCCGCGTGACGGACACAAGCATCTGCTCCGGTGGCAGATCGCCGCTGTCCGCGAGTACGATCATCCGGTTGAAGGTCATTTCCGGGAAAACCGCGCTCGGAATGTCGAAGGCCAGAATCACCCCAAGCGCGCTCGCCGCCAGCACCGCGAGGATGGCGAGAGTGTAGTTAGTGCGCGTCACGACGATGTGTTGGCGATTTGCACCCGGAGTCCGTCGGAGAGCGCGTAACCCCCGGACGTGATGACCTGGTCTCCCGCCTTGAGTCCGCTCAACACTTGCGCCATGCGCTTGTCGCGAATGCCGATCGTCACATCGACCCGATGCGCCAGGCCGTCCGCCCCGACCACGAACACGTGGTAGCGATTCTCGCCGATGTCCTGGAACAGGGCGGTTGACGGAATAGCGATCGCATTGGCTACGCTCCTGATCACGATACGCGCCTCCACCGGCGCTCCGATTTCCGGTATCGATTCGGCTCCGGTGAAATCGAGCCGGACCGGCGCGGTCGCGCTGTTCTGATCGAAGCTCGGAATCGTCGCGCCGACCCTCGCGGCAAACGCGACGCCGGGCCGCAATCCGCACGTGACGGTTGCGGGCATCCCGGGCGTGATGAAGTGGAACTCGTCAACCGGCACCGATGCTTCCACGTAGATGCTGGTAGGGTCGATGAGTTCGGCGATCGGGTCGAGGTCGGCAACCATCTGGCCGCTCGTGACCGGCGGACGAGAAACGACGCCGGAATCCGGGGCGACAATCGGAATGCCGCTACCTTTGTTGTAGCGGTTGACCGAATCGGAAAGAGCGGCGGCCCCCTGTGGATCCAGTTTGCGGGCAACCTCCAGGCCGGCCTGTGCCGCTTCGATCTCGCGGTTCACGATGTATCCGATTACCTGGCCCTTGTGGATCTGGTCACCGTTTTTCAGCGTCAGGTCGGTTACCCGTCCGGAAGCGGGCGCCCTGATCGTCACATGATGCGTTGCCACGGTGATGCCGAGAGCGCGCAGACTGCTGTTCATCGGCATCACCGTCGCGGTCGCGACGCTGACCAGCATCACCTGCACCTTGCTGGTGGGCCGCGCGCGAGCGTGAACGTCAGGCGCGGCGTGACAGGCCGCCAGAAATCCGGTGACTACGGCGAGCGGGATAAATCTGCGCGGATTCATCTGATACGCCCATAGAGCAGAATCGTCGTCGCGACTGCCTGCAAAGCCGCGAGGTCGTGATTGAGGCGTTCGATCCGCAATTGCTCCGCCTGCTGGTACGAATCCAGAACTTCGAGAATGGTGGCTCCGCCCCCGCCAAGAAATCGCGTCCAGCTAAGCGCGAAAGCATCGTCTGCCGTAGGCTGCGAACGCGCAAGAATCGTCAGCGCCTGTACGGCTTCCTGGTATCGAATGCTCGCATCTTTGAGGCGCCGTTCCAGCAGGTAGCTGGTCTCCCGATACTGCGCCGATGCGGAATTCAGCTTCGCCTTGGCGCGGTCGATGCGCGAGGAGATCGCCCCGCCGTCGAACAACGGCATCGAGATGACTCCGTCGTACGATGCGCCCCAGTTGTTGTTGACGGTGTTGGGCGGATCGATCCCGAGTGCGCCGGTGGTGAGGGCAATCTGGAATGTCGGGAGGCGCTCGGCCCTGGCTTCCTTGATCTGTTGCTCTGCCGACGAAACCGCGCGCGTTGCCGCTTCCATCGCGGGGCTTCGTGTTATGTCGCCGGCCGGCAAGTCAGGAATGTCGGTCAGGTTCACGACTTCGATGTCCGCTGCGCTGAAATCGCCCATCATCGCACCCAGGTCTGCCGTCGCCATCAGGGTCTCATGATGCGCAGCCGAGAGCATCAGTTCCGCCGAATCGCGCGCGCTGCGAATCTTGAGGACGTCGTTGCTGATAGCGCGGCCGCTGGCCTGCAGCGCCTCGACCGTGGCCACGTAGCGGGAAAGCCTTTGCAGGTTCAGCGTCAGCTCACGCTCGGAGGCGCGCGCATGCATAAGGTCGTAGTAGGACAGGCTCGCGTCGAAGGCGATCTGCGCGCGCGCCGCCGCGATTCCGAATTGTGCGGCCTCGCTCACGTAGCGCGCCGCCCGATACGACGCCTCGCGCCGCCCCCAGTCCCACATCGTGTAGTTCAACGCGACCAGCCCCGCTGAGACTCCACGATTGGTCACCGTCGTGTTGTATCCCGGCGCCTGGTAGTACTCGCTCCCGGCCGAAAGGGCGGGATAGAGCGGCGCGCGTGTCTCGCGTGCACGCGCTCCGCTGACGTCGCTGTCGGCCGCCGCCATCGATACCGAGGGCGCGAACGCGATAGCCCGGTCAATCGCCTCCGAAAGGGTCAGGGGCGCGGCGTGGGCTCGACCGGTGGCGGCCATCGACACTACACCTATCAATGACAGAGCGAGGTGCCAGCGAACCGTGATCTTCATTCGCAGGAAAATACCAGCGAGTTTCGCTGCCGCCTAATGAACAGGCGTTAAGCTTTCGCCGCATCGCCGACCGCGAGAGAACCCGACTGACTGAGCGGCAGGATGACCATGAAATCGCATCCACCCGTCGCGCGATTCGATGCCGTGATCTCGCCGCCATGCAGCCGCGCGATTTCGCGACAGAGGCTCAGCCCCAGGCCGCTGCCGTCGCCGTTGGCATGAGCGCCGCGAAAGAAGCGATCGAAGACGCGTGATAGCTCGGAGGGCTCGACGCCGGGGCCGGTGTCGGTTACGTGCAGGATTGCGCGATCGCCGATGCTCGCGACTTCGACTGCGACCGTTCCGCCCGGCGGAGTGAACTTGAGCGCGTTGTCGACCAGGTTGATAACCAGCCGGCGGAGATGGGTCGCACTTCCATCGACCATCGTCCTTGCGGAACCAGGCTCCCATCGGAGTTCGATGTCTTTTGCGGTCGCCAATGGCTCAACCGCGCCCACGACTTCGCTTGCGATCTCGCAAAGATCAACCGGCTTGCGATCGATCGAAACTTCGCCATTGAGCCGCGCCAGCATCAGCAATTCCTCGGCGATCTTGCAGAGGCTGACGACTTCGCGATGGGCATTCTCCAATGCCGCCAGGTTCTCCTCGGGAGTGCGATCTCGCGCCAGCGCAACCTCCAGGCCGGATCGCAAGACCGCCAGCGGGGTGCGCAACTCATGCGCGGCGTCCGAAGCGAATCGGCGTTCGGTGGCGGAAGCGCGCTCCAGCCGATCCAGCAGGGCATTGATGGTCTCGACGAGCCGGCCGATCTCGTCGCGAACCGGCGCGGTCTCGAGCCGGCCGCGCAGATTGTCGGGTTGAATAGCGCCCAGGGCGTTGCCCAGCGCCGCGATCGGCGCGAGCGCGCGGCCCGCGAGCAGGTAGCCGCCTCCAACGCACAGCAGAAGTACGAGTGGCACGGTGAGAAGCAGCGCCTTTCTCAAACGCTGGATCGTCTGCCGCACGGGCGTCACGTCGATACCGTCCTGGAGCATCGCGGGCTGCCCCTGGAACGTGAACGGGATAATCGCGAAGCGAAACGATCGGTTCGAGCTCATCAGCAGGCCGCGAAAGCCGCTGTCGACCGCGATATCCGGCGGCGCGGCGCGTTGATCGCCGAAATCCGCGACCACTCCGTGCGCGGTGATCAGTCGCGCGCGGCGATGCGGCCCGACATCGCGTTCCTGGCTCAAGCGCTCGATGGTCGCGGTAGCTTGCTCAACGGTTGCATGTTCGAGCTCCTCCGAGGTGGTGTCCGCTTCCTCGAGCAGCGCTGCATCCATCGGGCGCCATTGCTCGTGCGCGAAGAGGCGCAGGGCCGCGTACGCGGAGATGATCAGTATCGTTCCGAGGACGAGCGCCCAGTAGATCGTTAGCCTGAGTCGGATACTCATGGCGGCGCGGCCGTTAGCGGGCCTTCATCGAGTAACCCACACCCCGAACTGTAGAAATGACCGAGTTCTTGGGATCGGTGTCGAGCTTCTGCCGCAAGCGGTTGACGAACACTTCAATCAGGTTGGTGAACACATTGTAGTCGGAATCCCAGACCGTCTCGGCAATCATGTCGCGAGTGACCACCTCGCCGGCGTGACGCATCAGGACTTCCAGCAGCATCGCCTCCTTGGGCGACAACGTCAGGGCTTTGCCGCCGCGACGTGCGCGACGCTTCACGGTATCGAACTCCAGGTCGCCAACCTTGAGAACCGGTGACTGCGCCGCCGGACTGCGCCGCGCGAGTGCGTGGATGCGAGCCAGCAATTCCGCAAAGGCGAAAGGTTTGACCAGGTAGTCGTCGCCGCCGCTTTCGAGACCGGTCACCCGATCGTCGACCGATCCGCGCGCGGTAAGAAAAAGCACCGGCGTGGTGTCGCCGCCGCCGCGGCGCTCGCGCAAAAATTCGACGCCGCTCTTTCCGGGCAGCCCGATATCCAGCACCATCAGGTCGTACTTGTGCCGGGCAAGTATCTGCTCGGCTTCTTCAGCCGACTTGACCCAATCGAGCGCGATGCCTTCCTCGGTGAGCCCCTGGCGGAGGTTACCCGCCAACCGCTCTTCGTCCTCGACCAGCAGCAGGCGCAGCGACTGCATGCCGTCAATGCTGGCACGCGAAAGAACGGAGTGAAAGCAGGTGGGCTAGATGATGAGAGAGAGCACGCCCGCCGCGACCAGGGCGCCCGCCCAGATCGTATCGAGGTTGATCCAGGCGCTGCGCAGGATCGCCAATCCGACCTTTTCGTAAACGACGATCGCGATTGCGCCCATGACCACCACCATCGCTCCCGTATGGACCAGCACCACCGCGACCGCCTGGATGATTGAAACGGGGTGGCCAAAGGCGGGCATGTGATGATGCATGTGATGCATCGCACCGGCATGCGGATTCATGCCGATAAGGATCGGGAACAGCATCAGGCCCGCGCCGTGTGCCGATGCCATCAGGAATGACCACAATCCGAGGTCGCCGAAATTCACCCGCATCGCGACCCAGCGCGGATGCGCACGCGGGCGCGCGAAGCGAAAGATCCCGAACAGGATCAGGGCCAGCGCGCCGACGATGCGCAACCATTCAATCGCGATCACCGATTGCAGCGCCGCGAACATCGCGACGACCACGCCGATCGAGACGAGATGGCCTATCGCGATCGGGGCGAGCGCCCACATGACTCGCGCGGCGCTCTGGTCTTGCAGGCCCAGCGCGACCGCGAACAGCCATCCCATCGAGGGATCGATTCCGTGGTAAGCCCCCAGCGCCGCGACTGCGACCCACGGCCAGGCGCCGCTCACGGGTAGCAGTAGGAATCAGACGAAGAGTCCCCACCCTCGAGGCGAATCTGGTGCGGCCTCTCCCCTTCGAACTTGATGAAGAAATCCTTGTCTAGGGTCATTCCGCCGCTCGGGTTCGCATCGACCTTGGCGATCCATCCCTTGACGCCCTCGGGATAGAACTGCGCATCCCATGCGCCGTAGAGCGAATTGCTGAAGTAGATGCGCTTGCCGTCGCGGCTCATCTCGACCATCTGCGGCGCGCCGTTCAGGGCGCCGCCCTTTGGATGCGCTCCGTGCGAAACGATGCCGCCCAGCCGGATGTTGCCGGTAAGCTTGGGATTGTTCGGATCGCTCACGTCGTACTGTTTGAAGTCGCCGGTGCCCCAGCACGAGATATAGAGGAAGCGATCGTCGAGACTCAGGTTAATGTCGGTGATGAGCGGCGGGACCGCCTTGAATGGCTTGAGCGCCGGCGGCAGCACCGACTCGTCGGCCGGCTCCGCGGGAATCTCGATCACCTTCTTGATCGACCAGGTGTCGCCCTTGCGATCCCAAAGCCAGATCGATGCGGACAAGTCCTTGGTCGAAATCACCACGCCCACGAAGCCGAAGGTCTTGGTCGGGTCGTGCGAGGGACGCAATTCGAGCGCCATCTGGTTTTCCGCGCCGATGTCGAGCGACTTCAAATGCCGGCGCTTGCGCAGGTCCCATACGTGGATCGCGTGACCGTATTTGCCCGCCAGCAACAAATCAGGATTCACGCCGTTCTCGATCATGTTCGGCGTGCCCCATTCGCTGGTGATTGCCACGTCATGCCCGAGATGCCACCAGAAGTCGTACGCGAGATACTGCGGTCCGCGATCGACTTCCCAGCGTCCGAGCACGTCGAAGCTCTCGTGGTCGAGCAGGAAGATTCCTCCGGGGCCCTCGCCATTGGGTGCACCCAGCGCGCTGACGTAGATGGCGTCGGGGCCGCAATGGATGGTGTGGGGCCGGCTGTAACCCGTGCGTTCCGCCAGCTCCTCGGGCTCTATCACGCGCACGATGCGCGGGCTGCGCGGATCGGGTTTGGTATCGAAGATGTACATGCGCGAAGAGCGCAGGCCCGGAACGATCAGGTAGCGCCGCTCGACGTGCGGATGTGGCGCATAAGGGCACAGCGCCGCGCTGCACGCGTTCCATCCGAAGTGATGCAGCTCATCGCCCACCGCGGTCACCTCGGTCCGGCCGACCACTTGCGAGTAGGTCTTCGACGCCGGATCGAGATCGATCGCGCACAACGCATCGTGCTTGCCATTCTGCGCCGTCGGATTAAAGCTCACCACGTAGCCGAGCTTCTCGCGCGGCGCGCTCATCGCCATTTTCGGAGAAGGATAAAAAGTCTGATCAGGTTTCCAAAGAGCCATAGCCTTTACCCGTGTACTGAGCGATAAGATTTGATCCTGGCCCCCAGGCGCAATCACGATAAGGGAGCGCGAACAAGAGATGGCATACAAGCAAATCGAGTTTGAGAAAAGAGATCGGATCGCGCGTGTCATCCTGAACCGGCCGCAATATCGTAACGCGCAATCGCGCGTGCTGCTGGAAGAGATGGACGACGCGTTCAACGATGCGAATGCCGACGACGACGTCCGCGTGATCATCCTGTCGGGCAAGGGCGAACATTTCTCCGCAGGGCACGACCTGGGCAGTCCGGACGAAAAGGCCGACGCCGAGAAACGCCCGTATGGAAAGGGCTTGCGTGCCATCTACGAACGATCGCGGCGCCTGTTCCTCGACAATACCCTGCGATGGCGCGATCTGGACAAGCCCACCATCGCGCAGGTCCACGGCTACTGCATCTTCGGCGGATGGATGTTCGCGGCCGCGATGGATCTGA
>DATJWT010000289.1:0-2783 GCA_035500975.1 Binataceae bacterium (SeqCode) | reverse complement strand
TCGATCCGGTGATGCTCGCCAGGCGCGGTCGAGCAGAGGCAATTTCGCGGCGCGCACGGAGACTCTTCCGGCGGGCTTCGACGCTGAGACCTTGCGTCGTGCGAGACCAAGGAAAATCCGCCCGACGCTGAGACCCTGCAGTGAGAGGCAGACCGGGTCAACCGCGAAGATGCTCATTGCGCTGTAGGGGCTGGTTTCGTCGGGGGCGCCCTCATCGAGCGGGAGAAGCTGGATGAGCCCAAGTCCCATCTCGCGGGCGAAATCGATCATCGGGACGAGATCGAGAATCTCGCCGCGGCCGAGGTCATCGCGCGTGCGCAGGGAGAAGATCGGGATCAGTACGCCGGCAACTCTTGGCAACATGATCCCGAATTCGGCTTGAACTCAGATCACGTAGCCGCCGTTGGGGCTCACTACCTGGCCAACCATGAAGTTGGAATCGTCGGTCGCAAGAAACAGCGCGGCGCACGCGATATCGCGGGGTTCGCCGAAGCGCCCGATGGGTGTGATGGCGATCACCCCCTGCCGTCCTTCGGGAGGAATCAGTGCGGTCATGGGAGTCTCGATGAAGCCGGGTGCGATACAATTGACGAGGATCCCGTGGCCGACAACTTCTTTCGCGAGCGCCTTGGTGAAGGAGATGATTCCGCCTTTTGCGGCGGAGTACGGGACCGCGAGGGCAAGGCCGGTGGTGCCCGCGATGGAGCCGAGATTGATGATGCGGCCAGACCTGCGCGGAATCATCAACTTGAGCGCCTCTCGCGTGCAGTAGAAGGTCGAATCAAGATGCGTCGCGAGCATCTTGTGCCAGTCCTCGTCCGCCACATCAACCAGGCCGGTAAACTCGTTCCCTTCGCGCGTGCGGCCGATGCCGGCATTGTTGATGAGCACATCGATCTTGCCGAACGCCGCGATGAAATCGGCGAACATCTTGCGGACCGCGGCGCTGGAGGAGACGTCGGCGACGAAGGGGCGAGCCTTGCCGCCCGCGCGCTCGATCTCGGTCACAACGTTCTGGGCCGACTCGGGCCTGATGTCGTTGACGGCAATCGTTGCGCCCTCGCGCGCGAAGGTCAGACCCATCTCGCGGCCCAGCCCCGAGCCGCCGCCGGTGATCATCACGATCTTGTCCTTGAGCTTCATCCAATCCCCTCTACTTCTGCTTCGCTTCGCGCAGTTGGCGCTTCCAGTCCAGGCGGCGCGCCTCGGCGCCGGCAGTTTCGGCTTCCTGGATCATGCCTTTCTTCTGGTAAAACATGCTCAAGTTGGTGAACGCGAGAATGTCCTCGGGCGCCTGCTCGATGTGCTTCTTCGTTACTGCGATCGCCGAGTCGATATCGCCCTTCGCCTGGTAGCACATCGCCAGGCCGTGGACGGCGTCGGTGTACCCGGGATCGACTTCGAGCGCCTTGCGATAGACCTCTATCGCTTCGTCGTATTTTTCGTCGGCGTAGAGGTCCACCGCTTCGTCATAAAGATCTTCTACATCGGGCATCGTTTCATCTCCCCGGAGATCATTTTTTCCGGTTCTTCCAGTCTTATATACTAGGACTGACACGATGGATAATTCACCCACCATCACCGAGGCGGAAGTCTACGAAGTTCTACGCGAATGCTATGACCCGGAAATCCCGGTCAATATCGTGGACCTCGGACTCGTGTACGGAGTGGCGCTGCAGGGCGGAGTGATCAACGTCATCATGACGCTCACCGCACCGGGATGTCAGATGGGCGCGATGATTACGCAGGACATCCAGGACAAGCTGCTGGGCCTGCCCGGATGCGAGGACGCCAATATCGAGCTGGTGTGGGACCCGCCGTGGAATCCGCAGATGATGAGCGAGGCGGCGCGCAAGCAGCTCAAGCTCGACGACTAACGCTCAGGCTGGATCGATCAGCACACCCGGATTGAGAATTCCCTTCGGATCGAGAGCACGCTTGGCGGCTTTGAGAGCCCGCGCGAAGCCTTCGGGGCGCTGGCGATCGTACCACGGGCGATGGTCGCGGCCGACCGCATGATGATGCGTAATGGTGCCGCCCAGCTTGATTAGCTGGTCGGATACCTCCGCCTTGATCTCATCCCATTGCTCCATTTCGGAGCCGCGACGGCCCGGAGCGAGGATGGTGTAGTACGGCGCGGGACCATCGGGATAGACGTGCGTGAAACGGCAGGTCACAGTACCCTGCCCGCATACGCGCTTCACCGCATTGGTCGCGCATTCCATCATCTGGCGATGGAAGTCGGGGAAGCGCTCCCAGGTGATAGCGGTTTCGAAGGTGTCGCTTACCATCCCCATCGCGACCACCGTGTCGCGCAGATAGGGAGCGTTGAGGAACGCGTTGCGCCACGCACCGGCGGCGCCTTCGTGAGTTGCCTTTTCGTCGCTGCGGGTTTTGCCGGCATCGGCGGGAACACGTCCGCCATGATCGGCGCAGCATTCCAGCGCGCGTTTCATCCACGGTTCCAGCGGATGGTCGGCCGACTCGAAGGCCAGCACCAGCACGGCTTCGTTCTTCTCCGTCGCGCCGGCATTGAAGGCCTCGCCGGGATCGAGCAGACGGCAGTTAGCCGGATAAATTCCGGACTGCGAAATCTGGCGCACGGCGTTCGCGGCAGCGATGAAGTCATCGAAAGGAACCGAGGCGCCGGCGCGGAAGGTCGGGCGGTCCTGCAAGCGCATCCAGGCCTCGGTGATGATCCCGAGGATACCTTCCGATCCGATGAACATCCGGTCGGGGCTGGGGCCCGCGCCGGAACCGGGCAGGCGGCGCGACTCGACGAT
>DATJWT010000288.1:0-3248 GCA_035500975.1 Binataceae bacterium (SeqCode) | reverse complement strand
CGATTACGCGAATCGGCGAGCGGTACTCGATGAGCCGTTGCAGGGCCGCCACCAGGTGCGTGACCGCGGTTTCCGCGGGCGGTGCAGACGCGTGCCCTTCGGGGCCGGTGGCGGTGATCCGAACCCATAGAGGAGTCTTCTCCGTGACGGAGACGGAATAGTAAACGCGCTTGTCGGCAGGCTCGACCCGGATGCCGCCGCCTTCGTTGAGCACGTAGCCGACATCCGAAAAGACGGCGGGCTGATGGTCCACGAACCATCCGGCGCCGTTCCTGCCGCCTTCCTCTTCATCGCCGGTCGCGACGAACACGATATCGCGGTCGAGCAGAATGCCGGCGCGCTTCACCGCCAGCATCGACATCAGGAAGATCACGCCCGGCCCCTTGTCATCGATCGCACCGCGGCCCCAGATCGTCCCGTCCTTAACTTCGCCGGAGAAAGGCGGGACCTTCCATTCCCTGGCATCGGCCGGGACCACATCCATGTGGCTCAGCAGGAGCAGAGCCTTGTGATGCTTCCCGATACCGTGCAGGCGGGCGGCGACGATGCCGCGCCCGGGGAGCGGCTCCCAGGTGGTCGCGGGGATTCCGTCGGCGAGAAATTTGTCCTTGAGAAATTTTGCGGCCGGCAATTCGTTGCCGGGCGGATTGGTGGTGTTGATCTGAATGTACTTCGAGAGCAGGTCGGTCGCTTCCTGGGTAAGCTTGTCGAAATCGATCGGCTTGGGCTGCGGGGCGCGCACGGCGACCGCTTCGTGTTGCGACTTCGGCGTGGGCCTGGTCTGCGCGAGGGCGGGCACTGCAAACGCGGCGATCGCGACGCAGCCGATCGTCCAGGGAATGAAACGGCGCGCGTAGTTCATCGCTCGCCGTAGTTGAAGAATTCGATCACGGTTTGCAGAAATTCCGCGGCCGGCGCGCCATCGACCACGCGATGATCAAACGTCAGCGACAGGGTCATCATCGCGCGCCGGGCAATTTCGCCGCGATAGATTGCGGGCTTCTCCACGATTCGTCCGACTCCCAGGATTCCGGTCTCACCCGGATTGAGTATCGGGGTGAACGCATCGACGCCATAGGTGCCGAGGTTGGTGACGGTGAAAACGCCGCCGGTCACGTCCTCGAGCTTCAGATGACCGGTGCGGGCCTTTTCGCCCAAGGCTTTCGATTCGATCGCGATCTCGCGGAGCTGCTTGCGCGCCGCATCGCGAATCAGCGGGACGATCAGCCCCTCGCTAAGTGCGACCGCGATGCCGACATCGATTTGCGGCGGTGCGACAATCTCGGCGCCCTCGAGCCGTGCGGCGACGCGCGGATGACGCAGCAGGGCGCGCGCGGCGGCGTGAACGATCATGTCGGTGTAGGTGAGGTCGAACTCGTTCTTGAGCCGGGCTCGCAGTTCGGTTGCCGGGGTGACGTCGGCCTCGGTCGTGATCGTTAGCTGGGCGGAGTCGCGCAGCGATTGATGCATCCGCTCCGCGATCGTCTTGCGTGCGCCGCGCATGGGAGCGCGAGCTGCAGCCTGAGGGGAGGCGGGTGCGGCGGCAGCCTTCGGCTGCTGTGCCGCGCGCTCGACGTCTTCTTTGGTAACGCGCCCACCGGGTCCGGTGCCCTCGACGGTGTCGACATTGATGCCGAGCTCGGCCGCGAGCTTGCGCGCGACCGGGCTTACCGCACGACGACCGCCGCCGGTGACGGGAGCCGATGGAGCAGCGGGAGCTGGAGGTTGAGGGGCCGCGGCAGACGCCGGGCTGCGCGCGCCATTGCTCGAAGCGCGGGCGGCGTACCGGCCGCATATCGCCGCGAGGTCTTCGCCGGGCTCGGCGAGAACCGCCACGGCGACGCCGCAATCGACCGTGTCGCCCTCCGCGACGAGCCAGGCGGCGACGACACCGCCTGCGGGCGCCTCGACCTCGTAGAGCACCTTCTCGGTTTCGACTTCATAGAGAGGTTCGCCGACGGCGACGGATTCTCCGACCGCCTTGAAGTAACGCTGCACGGTCCCTTCGTGCATCGTGAGCCCAAACTTGGGCATCGCAACTTCAATCGCCACGCTGCTACCGCCGGAGCGCCATCAGTTGCCCAGCAGATCGCGAATTGCGCGTTCGATGCGCGCTTCGTCGGCGACGGCGGCGCGTTCGAGTGGGGGGCTGAAGGGAATCGGCACATCGAGTGATGCGACGCGCTTCACGGGCGCATCGAGGGAATCGAAGGCTTTCTCCGCGACGATCGCCGCGATATCGGCGGCAGCTCCGCCGCGGGTGTGACCTTCATCGGCGACCACGATCCGATTGGTTTTCGCAACGGAATTGAGAATCGCTTCTTCATCGAGCGGGATCAGGGTGCGCGGGTCGAGGACCTCGACCGAGATGTTTTCCTTGCCGAGCTTGTCGGCGATTTTCATCGCCTTGGGAACCATCGCGCCGATCGCGACCACGGTGACGTCCTTGCCCTCGCGCTTGATGGAGGCTTTGCCGAGCGGAACGAGATGGTCACCGGCAGGCACTTCCTCTTTGAGGCGGCCCAAGCCGCCGTGTTCGAAAACGATCACCGGGTTGTCATCGCGAATCGCGCTCTTGAGGAGACCCTTCATGTCGGAGGGGCCGGACGGAACCACGAGCTTGAGGCCGGGGACGCTGAGAAATTGCGCGTACACGGTCTCGGAGTGCTGCGCTGCGGCACCGCCCATAGCGCCGAACACCGCGCGAAACGTTATCGGCAAGCGGGCCTGCCCGCCGGACATGTAGCGGAGCTTGGCGGCCTGGTTGCAGACCTGGTCGAACGCACAATAGAAAAAGCTCGCGAACTCGACCTCGCAGATCGGGCGCGTCCCCGCCATCGCGGCTCCCACCGCGGCGCCGACAAAGCCGGCCTCGCTGATGGGGGTGTTGCGCACGCGCTTGTCGCCGAACTTGTCGATCAAGCCCTTGGTCGCGCCGAACGCCCCGAGCACCACGTCTTCGCCCATCAGGAAGGTCAGGGGATCGCGATCCATTTCCTCGGCGATTGCGGTGTTGATTGCCTGGATGAAATTTAGCTGTGGCATGGTGTTATCTCAGACCTCTAGATGTAGACGTCGTCGGTAACCTCGGATGGATCGGGCAGCTCGCTGGCGCGGGCGAACTCGATAGCATCCGCGAGCTCTTTCTCCGTCTCCTTGACGATCTGCTTCAGCTCGGCATCGGAGATTTTGCCGCCGCTCTTGATGCACCATTGCTCGAAGCGGATGAGCGGGCACTTGCGCTTCCA
>DATJWT010000287.1:0-6940 GCA_035500975.1 Binataceae bacterium (SeqCode) | reverse complement strand
GATGTCGAGGACGGACTCACCTTCGGCGAGTCGCGCCAGATCCAATGTCTTCTCGCGAAAGCTCCGATCGCGGCCGAGCGTCAGCATCCAGACCAGCGGATCGTAAGCCCACGCCCAATGGATCACGCGACCGCTGGTAGCGGGTGTCTCGATCTCCATTGGCTGTCCGTGAATCCACCGAACCACAAATCCGATCAGCGATGCGCCGCCGAAGCCGAACGCTATCGCCATCAATACGATATGGATTCCAACCGCGATCGCCGCTGCACCCGCGCCGAACAGCAGCCACTTCTTTCCGAACAGGTACACAGTCACCGCCGTCACCCAGACGATTGCTGCGACCAGGAGGAACAACCGGCGATGCTGGATCATGCCGCGCCTCCTTCCGGCGCACGAATTCCGACGTGCATCGCGTGAATGCCGGGAACGTGATGCATCACTTCCTCCTTAAAACGATCGGCGATCTCGACTCCTTCGCTGACCGACAGCATCGGGTCGACCGCGATGTCCGCCTCAGCGTGCAGACGATGTCCTATCCAGCGCGCGCGCACGTGAAATCCGTCTCGAATCCCCGGCATCCGCCGGCCCCTCCCGCGAATATCGGCGGTGAGCCCGGGTTCGACGCCATCGAGCAGGCGGGTAAAGACCGTCATTGCCGACTCGCGGACGATGCCGAAAATCACGACCGAGATCGCAAACGCGATGATTGGATCGGCAATCGGATAACCGAGCTTCACTGCTCCCGCGCCCGCCGCAACTGCCAGGCTCGTCAATCCATCGATGCGCGCGTGCTCGCCATCTGCCACCAGCGCGGCGCTATGAATCTCCCTGCCGGTCCGTATACGTATGAACGCCGCCGCTTCATTTGCGAAAAAGCCGATCAACCCTGCGGCGGCCACCGCCCCCAGGGCTTCCACCGGATGGGGGTGAAACAGGCGCGACACTGCCTCGTAGCCGGAGGCGATCGCGCTCAGCAGGACCACAAGCACGACGACCAGCCCGGCCAAATCCTCGACTCGCCCGTATCCGTACGCAAAACGTTCGGTCGCCTTTCGGCGCATCAGCACGAAGGCGATGCCCAATGGAATCGCCTTCGCTGCATCTGCTCCGTTGGGATCGCATCGGCAAGCAGCGCGACGCTCCCCGACATCATCACGACGCCGGCCTGCAGAGCAGCGCCAATCGCCAGCACGGCGAACGACCATTTCAGCGCATGCAGCCCGCGCTCCGTGGTCATCAGGTGACGATCGACCACGCCGTGCGCGTGTGGATGCGAATCATGATGGTGTCCGACCAGCACCGCACCGCTCTCTTGAATCGCGTGTTCCACCGCATTGCTCCGTCAGAGATACTTCGCGATTTCCTTGAATTCAGTGAGCGAGCTGCGCACCTCACGCGGCATCGCACCGGTCGCCTCCTCGAGACAATTGTCGATGTGATCCTGGATATAGATGCGCTTGGCGTTCTGGACCGCCTTCTCCACCGCGTGAAGCTGCTGCGCTACGACAACGCATTCGCGATGGTTTTCGATCATCTCGATGATGGTGCGCAGATGGCCGTCGGCGCGACGGAGGCGGTTGAGAATCTCGGGATGGCTGGTGTGGAGCATGCTATTATCCTATCCCCCTGGAGGGGATATGCCAAGGCCCCGGATAGCGGTTAATCACCGGCGGTCGTAAACTCATGTTGATGGCGGAATTTACGGTAAAGACTCCCGCACGCGCGGCCTTCGTCGATATCACCGAGCAGGTGAATCGCGCCGTCGCAAGCGCGCGTGTCGATCGGGGCCTGTGCAATCTATTCGTTCCACACACCACCTGTGCGGTGATCGTCTCGGAGAATTGGGACCCCGATGTCACAACCGACATGCTGGGCCACCTGGAAAAGCTCGTGCCCCGCAATGGCGGCTTTCGTCACGGCGAGGGCAACTCGCAGGCGCACATTCTGTCCGTGATGCTGTCGACGTCGATCAATATCCCGATTGCAGCCGGGAAGCCTGCACTCGGGCGATGGCAAGGAATCATGCTCGCTGAATGGGACGGCCCGCGAGAGCGGAAGGTCCTCGTCAGCGTGGTAAAGGCGGAAGGCTGATGGATCTGCCGGAGGGCATCGGAGGCGCGCTCGCATTCGTGCTGGGCGCCGTTACCGGAAGCTTTGTGTCGGTAATCGCGTATCGCGTGCCGCGCGAAATGTCGATCGTAGCGCCCGCATCTTTCTGCGAAAGCTGCGAGCGCTCGCTCCCCATATGGACCAACCTGCCGATTCTCGCCTACATCGGACTGCGCGGCCGTTGCATCATGTGCGGCGCCACGATTCCGTTTCGCAATTTCCTGGCCGAGATTGGGCTAGCCGTCGCCGCCCTGTTCCTCTATCTCAATTTTCCGCTCGGCAGCGCGATCGCGCGTCTGGTTCTGTGTGCGGCCCTCTTCCCAATCGCGCTCATCGACTACGACTGGCGAATCATCCCCAATGCGATCACGATACCCGGCATCGTCGTTGGCATCGCCAGCGCAACGCTCCTGATGCCCGACGAGGTCGGGTGGCAAAGCTCGCTCATCGGGCTGGCGATCGGCGGGTCCGTATTGTTCCTCATCGGCTATCTCTACGAATTGGTCCGCGGGCGCGAAGGCGTTGGGATGGGTGATGTCTGGCTGCTCGCGATGATCGGGGCATTCCTGGGTTGGCCGGGCGTTGTCTTCACGCTCTTTTTCGGGTCGCTGTTGGGTGCAGTGGGAGGTCTTGCGATGGTGCTAAGCGGGGGTCGCGGCACCGCAGAACCGATGGCGGATCCTGCGACCGATTTGCCGGAGACCGACATCTCGATTTTGCGCACCGAGGTTCCCTTCGGCCCTTTTCTTTCGCTCGCCGCGGGCTTCTATGCCCTGTTTCAGCCGCAGCTGATGCGCTGGTATCTTGGCGGGTAATGTCAGGCGGTCTGTTCATCACGCTCGAAGGTGTCGAGGGGTCCGGCAAGACCACGCAAGCTGCAATCCTGGCCGATGCGCTCCGGCGCGAAGGCCATCGCGTGACCGTAACTCACGAGCCCGGGGGCACCCGCGCGGGCGAGGCAATCCGGTCGATCTTTCTCGATCCTGCCGTCTCGCTCGATGTCGCCGCGGAGCTGCTGCTCGTGCTGGCAGATCGCGCGCAACACGTGCGCGAGAAACTGCGCCCCGCCATCGCGGCCGGCGAGATCGTCATCTCCGATCGCTACTCCGACTCGACGATCGCCTACCAGGGTTATGGTCGCGGCTTCGATCTGAAACTGCTGGCTGAGTTGAACAACCTCGCCAGCGATACGATGAAACCCGACTTTACTCTCGTGCTCGATCTTCCCGTCGAGACCGGCATCGAGCGTACCCGCGCCCGCGTGAAGGGCGCCACGCGCGGTCCCGATCGATTCGAAGGACAAGCGCTCGAGTTTCACAGCCGCGTGCGCAGCGGCTTTCTGGAAATCGCCCGCACCGAACCCGAGCGCGTGCGGGTAGTCGATGCCTCCCGCCCGCTGGAGCGAGTCCGCACCGACATCTTCAATGCCGTCTCCGCGTTTGTGAAGCAGCGATGCCACTGAGCGGCCTGCGCGCGCATCGTGAGACGGCGGAACGTCTGCTTGCCGAACTGAAGCGGCGGCCATCGCACGCCTACCTGCTCACGGGACCGCGCGGAATCGGCAAGTCTATCGTCGCGGCGGCGATGGCTCACGGCCTTCTTTGCGAGCGATCCGGCGGTCCCGACTTTTGCTGTCAGATCGATCGATGCCCCGTGAGATCCGCGCCTCCTCCAAGCGCAACCGGTCGGCGGCGCGCATCCAGCGCGGAACCGCCTCGATGCGAGTGCTGTGCATCGTGCGTTCAGATCGCGTCGGGAGTGCATCCCGATTTCACGCGCATCGGGCGCGCCGCCAACCGCACCGACGTCTTGATTGAACAGGTTCGGGCGTTGATCTCGGATCTGGGGCTCAAGCCTACGCGATCGAATGTGCGCATCGCGATTATCGACGATGCCGAGACACTCAACATCCCGGCGCAAAACGCGCTCCTCAAGACCCTGGAAGAACCGCCCGGGCATGCGATCATCTTCATGATCGCTTCCGCCGAACGCATGCTGCTCGACACCGTGCGATCGCGGATGCGCCCGGTCCGGTTTGGTGCCCTCTCAACCGCTGACCTCGAAGCGATTCTCGCCGAGCGCGGAATCGGCGACGCCGGCCAGCGAGCGGCCGCCGCACGCCGGGCGCGGGGAAGTGCGTCGCGAGCGCTGGCACTCGCCGAGTCCGAAGAGCCGGCGATGAACGAACTGCTCGATGCTCTCTCCAGGGCGCGCGGCTTCGATTTCGTATCCGCCCAGCAGCTCGCGCAAGAGCATTTTCGCAGTCGCGATGAAGCCGCGGAGAACTTCGAGCTGATCGCGCGTCTGCTCGAGGAAGTGCTATGCTGCAAGCTGCTTGGGGCTGAAGGGATGGATTATCCCAAAGTCATCACGGAGCTGGCGGGTGCGATGCCCACCGAGGCGATTCTTAGTTGCCTCGATGGCGCCGTCAAAGCATGCGGCGCCGTGGACGCGATGGCGAATCCTCGTCTGCAAGCCGAGCAATACTGGATGAATGCGGCGCTGGCGCTGCGGGGCGAATAGGTGAGCGGTCAAATCGATCCTTTCGAAGGCGGAATTCAGCTTCCCAAGATAGTTGCGGTCGCCTTTCAGCCTACCGGCCATCTGCACAACTACCTGGTCGGCGGCCTCACGCTGAATCGCGGCGATCGCGTGCTGGTCGATGCCGAAAGCGGCGAGCGCATTGGCACAGTGGTCGTGGAACCGCACGAGCCCGCGCAAACCATCGACCTGTCGGTACTGAAACAGGTCCGCCGCATCGCCAGCATCACCGATCTGGATATCGAGGAAAGTAATCTCACCCAGGAGGCGCGAGCACGCCGCCTGTGCATCGACCGCCTCCACGAACGCCGCCTGCAGATGAAGCTGGTTACCGCGGAATATTCGCACGATGCGCGCAAGGTGACTTTCTATTTCATCGCCGAGGGCAGGATCGACTTCCGTGACCTGGTGCGCGATCTCGCCAACACCCTGCGCATCCGCGTCGAGATGAAACAGATCGGCGCGCGCGACGAGACCAAGGTCACGGGCGGCGTGGGACCGTGCGGGCGCGAACTCTGTTGCTCGTCGTGGCTGCGCGACTTCGATGCGGTGACGGTGAAGATGGCGCGTGAGCAGGGGCTCGCGCTGAACCCCTCGCGCCTGGCGGGGATGTGCGGCCGCCTGAAGTGCTGCCTCAAGTACGAATATGCGACTTACGTGGAGCTCAAACGCAGCCTGCCCAACCAGGGCAAGCGCGTGCAATCGGTCAAAGGCGATGGCAAGGTGGTTCGCCAGAACATCCTGAAGCAGACGGTATCGATTCAGCTCGACAACGAGGGCGGCATCGTTGAGGCCACGCTCGAAGACCTGGTCGATTCGCGTAACCCCGATCGCCCACCCCCAGCCCAGCAATAGCCTGGTCCTGAAGTGGGCGCGGACTTCAGTCTGCGCCGTAACGATTCGAGTGATTTCGCCCATGTCGCGTCGGTCATCCAGCCGCGCTATGCTTTTTTGTTCCGATGGCTGAGCGCATCCACATCACTACCGCAATCACCTACAGCAACGGACCGCCGCACGTTGGCCATGCGCTGGAATATCTCGCGACCGACGCGTTCGTGCGCCATCAGCGCCGCAAACTCGGCCGCGAAAACGTCACCTTCGTCACCGGCACCGACGAACACGGTCAGAAGAACCGCGATGCGGCGGTCGCGGCGGGCCTTTCACCGAAAGCATTCGCCGACAAGATCAGCGATTTGTTCAAGGCGGCGCACGCCGGATTGGACATCAGCTACGACTTCTTCGTGCGCACTACCGACGACGTTCACAAGAAGTTCGTTCAGCGCATGTTGGCAAAGACCTACGAGTCGGGCGACATCGTCTTCAAGGAATACGAAGGGCTTTACTGCATCGGCTGCGAGCGCTTTTACACCGAAAAGGAATTGATCGACGGCAAGATCTGCCCCGATCACAAGAAACCGGTCGAGTTCCTCAAGGAAGCGAACTACTTCCTCAAGCTGGAGAAGCATCGGCAGCGTCTGCGCGAACACATCGAGAAGAACCCGGACTTCATCCGGCCGGAGCGCTATCGCAACGAAGCGCTGCGGATGCTGGATGAGCCGCTCGACGATCTCTGCATCTCCCGCCCCAAGACCCGACTCGACTGGGGCATCGAGATGCCTTTCGATGACAAGTACGTCACCTATGTCTGGTACGACGCGTTCTGGGCGTATGTCAGCGAGTTGCCTGACACCAGCGATGGGGCATTGAAGGAAATCCTTCCGGTCACCGAGCACTTCATCGGCAAGGACATCCTGAAGACGCACTCGATCTACTGGCCCTCGATGCTGTGGGCGCTCGGATTGCCGATCTACCGGCATCTCAACGTACACGGATGGATGAACTTCGGCGGCGAGCGACTGTCCAAAAGTTCCGGCAACATTCTGGACCCGCTCGCGTATGGCAAGACCTACGGTCCCGACGTGCTTCGTTATTTCGTGTTGCGAGAAACCGCGTATGGGCTCGACGTGGACTTCACCGAGGAGCGGCTGATCGAGCGTTACAACTCCGAACTCGCCAACGACCTGGGGAACCTGACCAGCCGCGTGCTCTCGATGGCGCAGCGCTACTTCGCCGGAGAAATCAAAGCCGCGCCGGGAGCAAACCCGGAGGACCGCGCCTTGTGCGGTGCATTCTCGTCGATCGCAGAGAAGGCCGGCCCGCTCATCGATGACCTCGGCTTCAATCGCGCGCTGGAAGTTATCTGGCAGGCGCTGGATGCGGGCAACAAGTACATCGTCGCCACTTCGCCGTTTACGCTGGCGAAGGATCCGGCGAAACTGCCGCGGGTCGC
>DATJWT010000286.1:0-2680 GCA_035500975.1 Binataceae bacterium (SeqCode) | reverse complement strand
GTGTGAGTGTTCACGAATTCGTCGATCGCGGCGGCATTGGCGATACGGTCCTTCTTCGCATGGAATCGCGGATCGTTGGATTGCGCGCCAAGTGCATTCAGCATCGCATTCCAGCCAGCGTCGTCCTCGACCGCGATCGCAATCCAGCGTTCGTTGCCGTCTTCGTCGGCACAGCGATAGGCGCCGTGCGGCGCGTAGCGTCCGGATGCGTTGCCGCGCGGACCCATGATTCGGCCGGTCGCGAAGTAATCGATCAATGCCGGCGACAGGTTCTGCAGTGCCGCCTCGTATTGCGACATGTCGATGTATTGGCCCTTGCCCGTGCGTCGTCGGTAGTCGAGCGCCGCGAGCATGACCGATGCGGAAAAGCGCGGTGCTATGAAATCGCTATAGGCGCCGTACGGAGGGCAGGGGGAGTCCTGGTCGTAACCCGAGATGTAGTAGAAGCCGCAGATCGCGGCCATCAACTGCCCAAATCCGGGATACATCGCGTTAGGTCCGGTCTGACCCTGCATGCAGGTCGAGAGCATGATCAGCTCCGGATTGAGCTTGCGAAGTTGTTCGTAGTCGAGTTCCCAGTTTCGCATCGCCTTGGGGGTGAAACTCTCCGCGACGATGTCGGCCCAGGGCACGAGCTTTCTTATCAGCTCGCGCGCGCGAGGCTTGCTGAGATCGAGCGTGATTCCCTTCTTGGACGTGTTGTAACTGGCGAAAAACTGGCTCCCGTTGGGGTCGGGGCGCGCGTCCTTCCAGGGCGGCGCGAGGCGCAGCACGTCCAGGCGCGCCGCGGACTCGATACGAATCACGTCGGCGCCGTTGTCGGCGAAGTACTTGGTCGTAATCGGCGCCACACCGACCCACGAAAAGTCGAGAATCTTGACGCCTTCAAGCGCGTAGCGGCCCATGGCTATATCGCTCCCGCGGCCTGCAGAGTCTCCAGGCGGTCTTCGCTCAGGCCCAGCAGACCGCCATAGATGTCGCGATTGTGCTCGCCTATCCGGGGCGCCCGCACCTGCGGTCCGACCGGAGTGACGCTGAGTTTCGCGAATGCGCCCGGCATCGTCAGCTTGCGTCCGAGCGTGTCACCGTGGTCGACCTCGACGAAGTATTTGCGCGCTTCAAGTTGCTCATCGTGCGCGATATCGCTCGCATCAGAGACAGGACCCAGCAGCATGCGCCGCTTCAAGGTTTCATCGTAGATTTCCCGTTTGGTTTTGGTCATGAAGAATTTCTGCACACGGTCTTCGAGGTCATTGATCTCGAAATGATCCTGCTCGGTCAGCTTCATGAACATTCCCGGCACCCAGGTGGTCCAGTCTTTCTTGAGCATCCACTCCGCGGCGAAGCCGCTCTCGTTCATCCACGAGACCAGCGCCTTGGTTGACGCGCCCCCGAGCGTACCGCCCGCGATGAGGGTGGACATGTGCCCATCCTTACATCGGTAGACCATCTTGCGGTGCGTACCGGCCGAGCCAGTAAAGACTCCCGTGCGTCGCAGGTAGTCTCCGTGCAACAGGGGCATCGCCTGCTCGTTCATCAGCGTCCACACGATGCAGGCCTGCATGTCGACGACGATCTTCTGGCCGAGCCCATCCACCTGGCGCGGGTAGTGCGCAATCAGCGAGGATACCGCGGCCTCGCCGCCGGAATGCAGGCCGGCCTGCGGCAGACTCATTTGCACGGGAGGTTTTCCCTCCTCACCCATCAGGTACATCATGCCGCCCGCCGCCCAGCTGATGATGTCGGCCCACTTGTAGTCGCGCCCGGGACCCTTGTCGCCGAAAGGAGTGATCGAAGTGTAGATCAGCCGCGGATTGCTCTTCGACAACTGGTCGTAGCCAAGCCCGATAGAATCGAGATGTCCCAGCGGGAATGACTCGACCAGGAAGTCAGACTTCGCCGCCAGATCCGCGATCAGCCCGCGACCCTCAGCAGTGCCGAGGTTGGCGGTGACGGACTTTTTTCCGGCGTGATACGCGATCGCGTAGAGGCTGCGATCCGGGCCGGGTTTGTCCTCAAGGAACGGTGGAATCGTGCGCGTGGAACATCCGTCCGGGGGCTCCACCTTGATCACCTCGGCGCCCATGTCGGCAAACATCTTGCCGCATAGCGCACCTTTTTCGTCGGCGAGATCGAGCATCCGGAAGCCTTTGAGCAACTCTGAGGCCATTACAGGTATATCCAACAAACAGCGGTGAGACGGCAAGCCGCAGATCCGCCGGGACGAACGCGCGATCGCGCGTGGTCGGGACTGCCGGCTAGTCTTTCTGGGCGGTTCGCGCGGCGCCGATCGCGGTCGCGTAGTCGGCGTGCTCAGGAATAAGGAAGCGCCGGCCGAACGGAAAAGCCAGCCGCTTTGCTTCCTGCACGAACCTGAACAGTCGCGAGAGCTTGCCGGTCAGGACGATATTTTCCTGGCCGCAGGCGCGCGCACTTGCGATCGCAAGCACCCCGATCGATTCCACGATCATGTTCATGATCGCCAGCGCCTTGTCTTCCTGGGTCGCATCGGCTCCGACCTTGCCGAAGTTTGCCGCCGTGGTGGCGGGGTCAAGGTCGCCGATCGGACCGCCCGCGATATCGCGCACCGTGAGATCGACGTGGCGCAGGTTTCCCTGTCGCGCCAGCTCCTCGAGGCGTTCGATCGTCACCACTCCGAGCATGTGCTTGGCAAGGCCCA
>DATJWT010000285.1:0-5021 GCA_035500975.1 Binataceae bacterium (SeqCode) | reverse complement strand
GAGATTTGCCAGGCGCTGCGCGATCGCGAAAGCGAAGTTGCCGAGCGCACCGGGTTACTGGTCGATCCCTACTTTTCAGGAACCAAGCTCAAGTGGCTGCTCGATGCACAGCCCGCGCTGCGCACCCGCGCCGGGCGCGGCGAACTGTGCTTCGGCACCATCGATACCTGGCTCGTCTATCGGCTCTCGAAGGGCGCCGGCTTCGTGACCGACTACACCAATGCATCGCGCACGATGCTGCTCAATCTCGCGCGGCTTGAATGGGACGACGCGATGCTCGCGATGCTGGGTGCGCCGCGCGAGATGCTGCCCGCCTTGGCAGGTTCGCGCGGTCCCATCGCGGAAGTCGCGCCCGGCGTGTTGGGTCGGAAAGCAATACCGATCGGTTCGATAATCGGCGATCAACAATCCGCTCTCTTCGGACAGGGCGCCGTGCATCCGGGCGATTCGAAATCGACTTACGGCACCGGGGCGTTCCTGCTGATGAACACCGGGGGCGACCGCGTGCACTCTCGTAATCGATTGCTGGCGACGGCGGCATTGGGACCCGGGGGATCAAATGTCTATGCCCTCGAGGGTTCGGTCTTCGTCGCAGGCGCTGCGATCCAGTGGCTGCGCGACGGACTCCGTCTGCTCAAGCGCGCATCGGACAGCCTGGCCCTCGCCCGCAAGAGCAGGGACCGGACGCAGGTGTACATGGTGCCCGCGTTCGTGGGCTTGGGTGCACCATACTGGGATGCTGCCGCGCGCGGCGCGGTTCTCGGGATCACGCGCGGCACGACGCGCGCGGACCTGGTGCGCGCTGCCCTCGACAGTATCGCGTACCAGGTGCGCGACGTGTTTGCCGCGATGGAGCACGACACGGGGCGAACGATGAACGAGCTGCGGGCAGACGGGGGCGCATCGATGAACCCTTACCTGATGCAGTTCCAGGCCGACCTGCTCGGCAAGCCCGTGCGGCGTCCCAGGATGGCGGAGACGACCGCACTGGGCGCCGCGATGCTGGCGGGGCTCGCGACGGGGGTGTGGAAGAGCCAGGACGATCTGAACGTCTTCCATCGCGGTGCGAAGGTCTTCGAACCGAAGATGAAAGACGCCGAACGCGAGGTGCTCCTGGCGGGATGGCGCGATGCGGTTGCGCGCGTGCTGCAACCCGGCGCACGCGTTGCTCCGTGATCGGTTTTCGGTAAGGGTTTTTATATGCCTGGCTTACCTAATGTATCGGTCTTGTTTCCCGACCAGTTTGAGCAGGCCGCGGTCGCCCTGGGTCGCGCCTTTGTCCGCGATCCCGCGCTGATGGCGATTCTGCCGGAGAGCGTCGTGGCGGAGCCCGAAAAGCGCATTCCAAGGCTCACGGATGTATTCAGGGCGGCGTTGGCGGTTCAGCGGCGCGAGGGCGAGCCCGTCCTCGGCGTGCTGGACAATGGCCGCGTGGCGGGCGCCGCGGTGATCGCAGGCGGCGGCGCTGCCTCTATCCTTACGCTGTTGGCATTCGGACTGACCCACATGCCCGCGATGCTTCGGGCGGTGGGATGGGGCGGCACCCGGCGCGCACTCGAGTTGACCGATACCCTTGCACGCAACCATCCGCCCCAGCGTCACATCTATCTTAATTTCCTCGGCGTCGATCCCGACCATCAGGGCAAGCACTACGGCATCGCGCTGCTCGATGCGCTGCGCGAGATGGCCGAGCAACGCACCGACTTCGCGGGTGTGTACCTGGAAACCGCTACGCCGGCCAACGTGCCGTATTACTCGTCGCATGGCTACGAGGTGATCGGCGAGATGTACCCGCTCGGAGTGAAGTTCTGGCGCATGTTTCAAAAGAAGCGGGGCTGAAGTGGCTTTTGTGGTCAGGCGTTCGATGGGAGTGCGTTTTGGCTCGCAGCGGATGGCCGAGAATTATCTCTTCCGGCCCGCCTACTCGAAGGAAGTTTACGACACACTGCTCGGGCTGATGCGTGATCAGCCGCGGACGGTTCTTGATGCGGGTTGCGGTCCCGGTAAACTCACGCTTGGCCTGGTTGACCGCGTCGATCGCATCGATGCCATCGATCCATCCGAGGAGATGCTGCGGGTCGCACGTTCCTTGCCGAAAACCGATGATCTGAAGATCCGATGGACTTGCGCGCGAGCCGAGGATGCGGAGCTCAACGGGCCATACGGATTGATCGTCGCAGGCGCGAGCATCCACTGGATGGATCGAGATCGGGTGCTGCCAAAGTTTCGCGATGCGCTGTCGCCGGGCGCCTTTCTTGCGTTGCTCGCCGGCGATGCCCCCATCGATCCGCCATGGGAAGCCGATGCGACCGACTTCATGCTGGACTTTCTTGAACGTCGCGAGGGCAAACGCCCAACCTGGTGGGGCAACGCAACCAGTCTGATCAGCTCGCCGATCCTCACGCATCCCGCGTTTGAACGCGCCGGGTCGCTTGTCACTAGACCCATCCAGGTCTCACAAAGCATCCATGACTTCCTGCGCTGCGAGCACTCGCGTGCGACGTGGTCAGAAGAAATTCTCGGTGAACGCGATTCCGAGGAGTTCGATACCAGGATGACCCGTATCCTTGCCCCCCACGCCAACAGCGGCGTGCTGACCTATTCGATGCAGACCCGCATCGAGTGGGGAATGATCCGAGCATCAGCATGAGTGCCCTGAGTGGCACAGGCTTCCAGCCGGTACTTTTTTCTCAACGGCGCCGGCCTCCGGACAACGTCTTTTCTGGATGAAAGGAAGCCTGTACTAGGGTCGCGGCGCTATTGTCGTCACGCGCAGCCCCTTCGATGTCCACCCGACATCGAAGCCCACCACGTCGCCCTCGCTGATCAGATCGATTCCCGGCATCGCGCCGCCGATCTTTGCGCCCACTACGTGCACGTAAGGAAAGAGGAACTCGAATTCCTTGCCGCTATGCGATCGCAGGACCCCACGACCCCGGGCGCGGTCCAGCTTCAGGATCATCCCCTGGTAGAAATTCCCCGGGAATCGCTCGTTGTCGTATTCGTCAGCCACGCTTAATCGACTAGCATCCGTGCCCACGGCGGGAAAGGCGCCCTTTCTGGGAAAAATGGTGGGGCGGGCCGCCGTGCCCGCCGACGATGCGCGAGCGTCTTCGCTCGCGGTACAGAATTCCTTCCTACCGTATGCCTAGAATGGCACCGCTGTCCGAAACAAAATAAATCCGCGCAGCATTTCTCCCACCAGCGCCGACATCACCGCGATATACAGCAGCCCCGTCGCCGCCATCGTCTGTGGCACCTTGAGCGTCTGCCACGCCATCCAGGTCAATATCAGCGTCGCCACCGGTCCAAGCAGGGTCCGCGATGCGAGCAGCAGGGTGTGAGCATCCACCAACGAACCCACCGCTGCGCTCGCTGCCCCGCCGCCAATCGCCAGAACCCCCAGGCAAACCGCCAATGTCACGATATCCAGCACCAGCGTGCCCCCGAGGATCTTCACGAAGCTCTTCAGGTAATCGACCGGCAGGTTCGGATCGATAAGGTACCAATGCCCGAACATCATGCCGCCGCTCACCAGCCCAAGGACCAGCGACGAGGTCACGGCGGTCAGGCCATAGAACACCGCCGCGAGCGTTCCGAAATCGTCCGGCTTGATGATAACAGCGCTGACGATAACGGCGATGAGTCCGAGTACTAGCGAAGCGGTGTACGACCGGGCGCGCAGCCATCCGTCTTCGCCCCATAAAGTCGCGAGGTAGATAGCGCTGGCGATCGAGAATGCAGCCCATAACGCCGCGGCCGTCCAAAGGGCGGCGGGTGAGGGATGGACAATTGTCAGCCCGCGAATCGCCAGCAGGGCAAAACCCACGGCCGTGATAAGTCCTGCCGCCAGGTAGACCCCGGCGGTCGACTTGTAAAAGCCGCGCTCGACCTTGAAGAACGGCGGTACTGCCAGGGCGAAAGTCCCACCAAAGGCAAGCTCGCCGAAGACCAGCAGAAAGCAGGCTGCGAACCGGGTCATGCCACGGCCCCGGGGGCGACATTCATTCGCTGCGGCGGGGCAAAAAGCCCCGGGGCCGTTTGCGCAGCAACGGGGTTAAGTGAAATAAAAGAGCAGGGGTGCCATGGGGCGTTGATTAGACAATTCACGACGCGGCACTATAATTACAATTGACTCAATTGGGGAGCCAACAGGGAAATGCGCGCATCAACCATCTGGAAACTTGCGGCTGTCGGATTGGCATTGAACCTCTGCGCTTGCGGCGCCATCGAGGCGCAGCGTCAGGCAGAAGAGGCCAAGAAGCAGGAGTTCGTTCAACGCGTCGATACCGCTCACGTGTGGGTGACGACCGGCGAACCCCCTCCGGGCAAGCCGTACACCAAGCTTGGCGATATTACATACTCCGAGCCGTTCACGCCGGACGCGATCGACGCTGCCAAGATGCAGGACAAGCTGAAGAAGATCGGGCTGCAAAAGTACCCCGATACGCTTGATGCGATCATCAAGGAAGACAGCCAGGTGTCGAACGACGGGTCTACCGTGACGGTCACCGCCGAGGCGATCCAGTACGAGTCGTCCGTCGATCGTAACGCGCTGCATCACATGAACGAAGGTCTGGTCGCTTCGCCGAGCAACAACCAGTAGAGGCCGATCTCGCGCAAATGAACGGGCGGCAGCGGGACTCTCCCGCGGCCGCCCGTTTTACGTTTGCGAGCCTAATCCTCGGGCTGCGGGCTATGCCAGCAGAGGATCGAGTTCTCCGCGCAGGTCCAGCGCGCGCAACTCGTCATAACCTCCGATGATCTTGCCGTTAATGAAGATCTCCGGAACGGTCCGCCGTCCGCCGGACAGTTCGACCATCTTCTCGCGCAGAGCTTCGTCGTCGGTCACGTCGATTTCTTCAAACGCGACGCCTTTTGCGTTGAGCAGGCTCTTCGCACGCGTGCAGAAGGGGCAATAACTGGTGGTGTAAATCTCGACTTTGGCCACTTCAGATCCTTTCTGGTTGTCATTTTGCGCGGACGGCTCCCTGTGAGTCCAGATGCCGCCCTTCGCCTTT
>DATJWT010000284.1:0-4756 GCA_035500975.1 Binataceae bacterium (SeqCode) | reverse complement strand
AGCCGCGCGACGTTCGAGTTGCCGAGCCGCGTGGCGGACAACCTGTTCTGGCTGGGGCGCTACGTCGAGCGGGTGGAATTCGCGGTGCGGATCACGCGCGCAGTTCTCGCGCGTATCAACCAGGAATCCGACAGCGCGAGCGCCGCCGGAATCAACGCCAGCGTACGCATCCTGGCCGCGCTGGGGCATCTGCCGCCCGAGGCCGCGGCATGGGGCAACGGGCGCATCTCGTCGGATCGCGACCTGATGCTGGAGCGCGAGATTGTCGCGATGATCCATGACTCGAGCGAAAAGACCAGCCTCGGATGGACGCTCGAACAATTGCGGCGTGTCGCATACCTGCTGCGGGATCGCTTCTCGGCAGATGCGTGGCGGATTCTTAACCGGTTCGATCGCCAGTTTGCCCGCACACAGCCGCGAGAGCCGCTGCGCACGGGGAGGACGCTGAACCTGCTGGACGACGCGATCGCGACGTTGTCGGCATTCGGCGGCCTGGTGCTGGAAAGCATGACGCGCGGCGACGGATGGCGCTTCCTGGAAATCGGGCGGCGGCTGGAGCGCGCGCTGCAGATGGTGGAGCTGCTGCGTCACGGACTGAGCGTGAAAACCGGCGACGAGAGCGGCGCGCTCACGGCGATGCTGGAGATAGCGGACAGCTCGCTGACCTATAGATCGCGCTACCTGACTTCGACGCAGCCGGACCTGGTGCTGGATTTGCTGCTGCTCGATGAAGCAAACCCGCGCTCGGTCGCGTTCCAGCTCGAGCATCTACGCGACTACGTTGAAGCCTTGCCCAAGCGCACGACCAGCGCGCGGATGTCACCGGAATGGCGCGTCGCAGTGAAACTGCTCTCGGCGGTGGAACTGGCGGACGCCTCGGAGCTGATAAATCGCAACGCAGCGGGAGAGCGCGGCGATGCGGAAGCATTCCTGGTCTCGCTCGCCGATGGACTTCGCGCGCTCTCGGAGACGATCTCGCGCGACTACTTCGATCACACCATCGCATCGCGGCAAATGGCGGCACCATGATTCTGCGCGCCACTCACTCGACCACCTACTCGTACGCCGACACGGTTTCGATCTGTTACACCGAAGCGCGCCTCCTGCCGCGCACGACACACGGCCAGACCCCGATCGAGCACGAACTGGTTATCGATCCGGAACCCGACTCGACCCTGCTGCGGACCGATTTCTTCGGCAATTCAGTCGCGGCATTTTCGGTACAGCAACCGCATCACGTGCTCAAGATAACTTCACGGAGCATCGTCGAGACCCGCGACATCGAGCAGATTCATCCGGGCCTTACGCCGCCGTGGGAACAGGTGAAAGCTGCCGTGGAGCGGCATGACACCGAAGACACCTTCGAGGCGTTCCAATTCATCTTCGAATCGCCGCGCGTCGCGTGCCTGCCCGAATTCGCCGAGTACGGGCGGCCGTCATTTGCCGCCGGCGTTCCGCTACTCGAAGGCGCGCTCGACCTGTGCCGGCGCATCCACGCTGACTTCAAGTACAACACCGCGGCAACTACCGTCTCGACCCCGGTCGGAGATGCGCTTCGGGAGCGTCACGGTGTATGCCAGGACTTCGCGCACGTCATGATCGCGTGCCTGCGATCGATCGGGCTGCCGGCCCGCTACGTCAGCGGGTATTTGATGACCGGCGAAGATGCGGTCGGCGCGGGAGCATCGCATGCGTGGGTGTCGGTGTATTGCCCGCGGTTTGGATGGCTTGACCTCGATCCGACCAACAATGTCATGCCATCGAGCAAGCACATCACGCTCGGATGGGGCCGCGACTATTCAGATGTGCCGCCGGTGAAGGGCGTGGCGCTGGGCGGGGGAGAGCAGACGATCACGGTCGAGGTGATGGTGACGCCTACATTGTCGGAAACGACCACGTAAGTTCTCCTCCCGGAGAGAGAGTCCGGTGCGCCGCGAGCCACCCTCTCCCTGCGGGAGAGGAACTTTAGACGGTCAAGACACCCAAGCCGGGGAGCATCGCTTTACGGCCTTTTCTTTGCCTCAGGTCGCAGTTTGAGACGCACAGATAATCTTTTGGAGACGCTGAATAAACGCCCGCGTAGCACGCATGGGAGCCGGCTTCTAGCATCTGCTGACGTGTCCAGGCCACGGAAAGGGTTCGGAATGCGTCAGCCTCAACCATCATTCTTGCGGTACCGGCAATTGCTGGCCGGCATCGCGATGACAGCCTTGCTTTCGTTCGGTTCATCGGGATGCGGAGGGAGCGGCGGCGGTGTACCACCCCGAGCGCCATCGGAGGCGCTGGTAGTGGGATCGCCGAGCGGTCCCATCTATGACGAGTTGGCAAACGCCTACCACATCACCCCGGGCACAGGGACGGAGGCGAGCACGGGTTTCGATGTCCTGATTTATGATGGGGAAACGGTCACCCCCGAGCAGATCGAGAGCTTCGCGACGACAAATAACTTCCTGTTGACCGGCAAAATCCTGGTGGTCCTGAACCCCACCCAGGCTGACCGCCAGGCGCTCGAGGAGGTAACCGGGGTCGCGGCGTTGGTCGATTCACCCGCGCTGGCCGTGTTCAACGGATATTCCAACGATGCGTTGTTGCAGACCGCCAACATGGTCGACTTTCCCACCTCTTCCGACGAGGACCCTATCCCGGCATCTGACTCCGAAGATTCGACCGGCGCGTCAGAATCGGCACAGGCGTCGGCGCCCGGGGGAGACGTGGACGTAGACAGCGCGACACTTCGGGCCCGAACGAATCAGTGGCGCAAGCTGTACGAGAGCAAATACATGGAGACACGCCGGACGCTGGGAACGCTGTCCGGGATCGCTCCCGCGCAATTCGCGGCGGCGGCTGTCGATGACGGCAGCGCGACACCGGCGCCCAATTCGGCGGAATCCACCGCGAGCAACATGGAGTTGGATGATTTCCTTTCGCCGTCTCCGCAACTGCCGCCGGCGCAGGGATCACAGTTTCTGACCGCGCAGCCCTTCTTCCACTACCTCACCAGGACACTGAATCTGCAAAGCATCTACTTTCAGCCGCGTTTCGACTACAACTTCTATTTCACGCAAGCGATCTCCAACAGGTTCCCCGTGCCGCGCGGTCTTTGTACCTTTCTGCCGGACCTGGCGCAGTTCATCGGCAACCGCTTCACGACTTCCACGACGCTCAACGTTGAGACGGCAACCTATCGTCTCCTGCAAAAGCCAACCGGCGGCACCTCATATAATCACGAGATCGTCGCACGTCATTGGATCCAGTCGGTCCCCAACATTTCCACCGATTCGCCGGTGACCGAAAGAGTCAGCTACTGCAACGCCCGCCTGCAACGTGGCGGCACTTATGAATGCATTCCGGACGGCTTTGGCTGCAACGCGTTTCTCGAGGACTATCCGTTGAAGTCGATGCGCGGATTCAATGCCCAACTTACCAGCAGCTACAGCTGGGACCCGGTATCGACCTCGCAGCTCACCCTGCTGAGCGCTCTGCCGGAAGCGGAAAACAAGGACTCCAAGGTCAAAAGCTCGCAAAGCTACGATCGCACCGTGTCATGGTCCATACAGGGAGCCGTCAAAGCCAAGGTCGGCATCAAGACAAAAGGAGGCTCGGGTCCGAAAATAGGCCCGAACGTCGGCGTCAGTTTTTCGGGCCGCTACGGAGAGACGGAAAAATGGCATTGGTCGGAGGACCTCACGACTTTCATAAAGGATTGGGAGGTGAAAACGCCGGTGACCACGCCACAGGCCAGCAACTTCGATTTCTTCGCTCAAACCGGTGTCAACAACCAGGCAAACCTGGTTGCGTTTTCGAATACTCCCGCGGATCCAGAGAACCCCGCGCCGTTGAGTTTCGACCCCAAAGAGCTAACCGGCTTGCAGCAATCAAGGCTGGTGCAGCGGGACGATAGCGACTGGAGCACCAAGTTCACGGGTCTGCTGCCCGCGGGCCAGGCGACTCTCAATGCGTCTCTCACGATGAATTACGGAGAGGTCTATAACCTTTACACCTCGGTGTCCGCCCTTTCCGCGGGCCTGTACACCTACGGGACACTCCATCCGTTCACGGTCAACATACCGATAGGGATCGATTTCTCGGTGGCGATCATGCGGCCGCCGTTGCCCGCGACGTGGACGGTCAGCACCGAGCTGAATACTACGGCGATAAACGGTTACTTTCCGATCACCGGCACGGTCACACTGGATGAGCCGCTCGATATCAACACCGTGATTCTGCTGGGCGCGCAACTTGAACCTTCGGGAAACTCCTTCATCCCGACGGCAAGCGTGATCCAGGACCTGCCGCTTAGCCTGACGATATTTGCCGGGCAGACGACCGGGACGTTCACCGCGCGAGCGCGGCGAGTGGGGTCTCCATACAACGTTCAGTTCTATGGCTTCCAGACCCAAGGGGAGCAGGCGGGAGACGGTGGCCAGACCGTGCCCGCGCGTTGAGAATGGTCAGGCAGCGGGGGAAAGGCCGGGAGGCAATAGCTTTCCGGCCTTTTTCTTTCCTGAAAAGATCCGATTCTTTTCGGGCAAAGAACTCAGCCGCCGCCTAGCGGCAATCGGTATGCCTTTGCGGCCGTGCCGTGAAATAGAGCGGCCTTTTCTTCGACGTTGAATCCCGCCGCAATCTTCTTGAAGGCGTTCCACAGCACGGCGTATGAGCACGAGGCCTTGTCGACCGGGAAGTTGCTTTCGAACATGCAGCGTTGGGGGCCGAACTTGTCGATGCAGTGCAGGTAGTAGTCGCGGGTCGTCGC
>DATJWT010000283.1:0-5424 GCA_035500975.1 Binataceae bacterium (SeqCode) | reverse complement strand
GAGCATCACCTGTCCCCCCACCACGCGGCCCTTGTAGATACTGAAGGCGACCGGGCTTTTGGAGTCGAGGCCCTTGAGCGCGAGGGTCTGGTAGACCTGGAACTGGCGATCGCTGTCGGGGTTGCGCGCCACTTCGGGATGCTGATGCTTGAGATCGCCCAAAGAGGTGCCGAGCGGGACACCGGCAAAGTCCGAAGGTGGAGGAGTGGTTGCGGCACGCACGGGCCCGCACACGAACAACGCGCACAGGATGAGCACGATTGTGGCGGCGCCAAAGGGCATCCTCACAGCTTAGCATGACGCGAGGGCTGTATCGGGATACGACATGGCGCAGATGCGTGGGTGGTTAATTCGTCAGGTCTGATTTAGATTCCACGTGGCAGCGTCAACATGGAAGGAGGCTCGCTAGATGAAGCGCAGCACTCGGCGAATTCTCACGACTCACACCGGCAGCCTGCCGCGACCGAAAGAACTTCTCGGAATGATTACGGCCAAGGAGGCGGGTGAGGCTGTCGATCGCGATGCGCTGAATTCGAGCATTCGCAGTGCGGTCGATTCGATCGTCCACCAGCAGGCCGAGGCCGGCGTTGACATCATCAACGATGGCGAGATGAGCAAGCCGGGTTACTCGAACTACATCAAGGACCGGATGACCGGTTTTGGCGGCGAGAGCATCGGCCTTGGGAGCGGCGGAACTCAGCTGGGCGATCTTCAGGATTTTCCAGAGTATGCCGCGCGCCTGTTTCCAAGCGTGGCGGCAGTTCTCAAGACACCGGCCTGTACGGGACCGATTTCATACCAAGGCACGCGCGATCTGGACCTGGATATTGCGAACCTCAAGAAAGCGGCAGCGGGCGTGAAGGCGGAGGAAGTCTTCATGAGCGCAGCCTCGCCGGGTGTCATCTCGCTCTTTCTGCCTGATCATCATTACGGCAGCCACGACGCGTACCTGGCGGCGCTTGCGGACGCGATGAAAACGGAATACCGGGCGATTCACGATGCTGGGCTTCTGCTGCAGGTTGATTGCCCGGACCTCGCGATGGGCCGTCATATTCAGTTCAACGATCTGTCGGTGGCGCAATTCCGCAAGAAGGCTGCGCTGCACGTGGAGGCGTTGAATCACGCCCTCGCAGGCATCCCGGCCGATTCGGTGCGGCTTCATCTGTGCTGGGGCAACTACGAGGGTCCGCATCATCGCGATGTGCCGCTTAAGGACATCGTCGATGTGGTTCTGAAGGCCAATGTCGGAGCAATTTCGTTCGAGGGGTCGAATCCCCGGCACGAGCATGAGTGGAGAGTATGGGAGGGCATCAAGCTCGGGGGAAAGGCGCTGATCCCTGGGGTACTCGATTCGTCGTGCAATTTTATCGAGCATCCCGATCTGATCGCCGAGCGCATCGTACGGCTCGCCAAGGTGGTGGGACGCGAGAACGTAATGGCGGGTAGCGACTGCGGATTTTCCACGTTCGCAGGCTTCGTGGTGGTCGATCCCGCCATAACGTGGGCCAAGCTCGCGTCGATGGCCGAAGGGGCGCGCAAGGCATCGCGCGAACTATGGCGCAAGGCGACCCGCGCGGCGGCATCGCGCAAGCCGGCCAAACGCGAGAGGGGCAAGTCTTCGAAGGCGCGAGCGCGCCGGCGGCAGAAATGAAACGACGAGAGTAGGCTGCGCGACTCGCGATGCGAATCGAAATCAACGGCGGGCGGCTGTTCTTCGATGTAGTCGGCGCGAAGCTGGTACCTGATGGGCCGCGGATGGTCGAGCGGCCGACCGTGGTCGCGCTTCATGGCGGTCCCGGCGGAGATCATTCCTATCTCAAGGAGGAATTGTTGCCGCTCGCGGATGTCGCGCAGCTCGTCTTTCCCGACTTGCGCAGTACCGGCCGCAGCGATCGGTGTGATCCGGCGCGATGGAATGTCGACAGTTTTGCGGAAGACATTCACGCGCTCCGCGACGCGCTCGAAATCAAGAAGCCAATCGTACTGGGGCATTCGTACGGCGGGTACGTCGCTATCGCCTATGGGGCGCGCTATTCCGACGCCGTGAGCAAGCTTGTGCTCTACGGGACCGAGGCGCGGCCGCATCCGGAAGCCTCGCTGGAAGTGTTCAGGAGACTGGGGGGGTCAAAAGCATACGAGGCCGCCAGGAATTTTTTCAAAACTCCGAACCTGAAGAACAGCACGCGGTACGCGGAGCACTGCCTGCCGCTGTATACGCGCAAGCGGGAAGATCCGAGCAAGCAGATGCGGATGCTCGCGAATGGGGAGATGACGATGCGCCTGCTCGCAGGCGAGCTGCGCACGATTGACTTGAGGCCGCGGCTCGGCGAGATTCGTTGCCCGACGCTGATTTTGTCTGGCGAAGACGATCCCGCTTGCCCGGTCGAGGCAGCGCAGGAGATGGCCTCGATGCTGCGGGCGCACCTGGTACGCTTCGAGCGCGTTGCCGCCGCGGGACACTCGGTGGTAAGCGATCAACCGGAAGTAGCGTTGCGGATTTTGCGCGAGTTCATCGCGTTGTGAAGATTCGAATCATCGATCTCGGTTCCGGCGACGAGGAGCGTATTCGAGCAATCGGTGCGATGCTGGTGGACGGCTTTCGGGAAAATGCGCCGGGGGCGTATCCGGACCTCGCGACCGCGATTGCGGAAGTGCGCGATTGGTTCGTCGCGGATCGCATAAGCCGCGTGGCTATCGACGAGGAGAGCCTGGAGGCCGTTGGATGGATCGGCGGCACCCGGAACTACAGCGGGCATGCATGGGAATTGCATCCGCTGGTCGTCAGACCGGACCGGCAGCAGCGGGGAATCGGACGGGCGCTGGTGAAGGACCTGGAGCAGCATGTCGCCGCGCGCGGAGGAATCACCGTTTACCTGGGCGCCGACGACGAGACGAACCAGACGTCATTAGCGGGCGTTGATCTCTATCCCGATGTCTGGACGCACGTGCGGAACATCAGAAACCTTCGTCGGCATCAGTACGAGTTCTATCAGAAGCTGGGCTACGCAATCGTGGGAATAATCCCCGACGCGAACGGCTTCGGCAAACCGGACATCTTCATGGCCAAGCGTGTCGGCGGAACAGCCCGGCAGAACTAACGCGGCGGTCGGCATTCCATGATTGAGATGAGGGAGCTGACGCGGCGAGAGATCGCGGAAGTGTGGAGTATAGATCGCAGCGAGGTGATCGAGGGTATCTATCATCTTGAAGGCGGAGCGCTGGTGCTTCGACGACAGCATATCGAGGTTTCCGGTTGGCCGCCGGGCGAAGCGGAGAAATACACGCCGATCCTGCTTGACTGTTTCGATCACGGCGGATGGTTTCATGGCGCCTTCGATGGTGCGCAACTGGTTGGCGTAGCCGTGCTTGAGAGCAGGGTTATCGGCGACGGTCGTCTGCAATTAAAATTCCTGCACGTGAGCCATGCATATAGAGGCCAGGGCCTGGGCGCGAGGCTTTTTGAACTGGCCAGGACCACCGCACGAAAGCGAGGCGGCAGGCGGCTCTACGTTTCCGCGACTCCCTCAGAGAACACGGTCGACTTTTACACTCGCCTGGGCTGCGTAGTGGCGACAGAGCCGGATCCGGAGCTATTCGAGCTTGAGCCCGAAGACATTCACCTGGAGTGCGAAATTTGAGGGCGTGATTGCGGAGGAAAGGCGCCCGCCCATCAGAGGACCAATGACTGATTGTGGCCGAACTGTTGTCCGGCAATTTGCGGATTGCTACTGTCTTTAAAGCCGAGCAGGCGGCTACCCGTCCGCGGAGAGGGCCGAGCCCACCAAGCCTGAGTCTCTTTCGCGTAACTCTTCTGCCCGTTAGCGGACATCGGGCGTGAGGGAAGGGTTATGTCTGCGAACAAGATTCCATCGCGTACACTTCCGGCAAGAGCATCGGAGGAGTTTCTCCGCAAAGAGGCCAAGCGTCGTGCGAAGCAGGACGGCATCAGCCTGGGTGTCGTCCAGCGAGCCCTGGCGCACGAGTATGGCTATCGCAACTGGCCCGACTTGATCGCCGCCGCCAACACCATCCTGCGGTCGACCGCTTCCGGCACGTCTCTGCGCGACGAAGAATGGTCCGCAATCGAGAGCCTCGGCGATGCGTCGTTGGTGGAAATGCCGATGGCGCCGGGAGTCAAGGAATGGCTGGACAACCGGAAAGCCTTCCCGCAATTGCACGGCGAGCAACGACAATTTGTTGCAACCCTGGGCAAACGAATCGTCGGCTACGCCTGCGCGGAGCATCCTCCAATCTGGATGCACGGCAGCGCCGAGGCAGCCGGCCAATTCCGACTGTTCATGGTAGTGGAGCCGGCTTCGCGGAGGACGCTGGGCACCCGGCTGCTCGCCAGACTTCGGGAATCGCTCATCAGCGCCGGCGCCCGTCGCGCCTGGTTGCAGGAATACGAAGCTGACGCGGGCCTCATCGCCTTTCTCACAAGCCGTGGATTCGTCAAAACAACCAGCTTCCAGATCGAAGACGGAACACGGATCGTGCGGTTACATATGGATGCGCCGTTTGAGGCGTTGGCGCTTGGGGATTCACCGGCCGGCAATCTTCACGGGGAGGAATCCCGATGAAAACCCGGGATCACCTCGCGGTGAATCGAGTCGCAGGAGCTTTGGGGGCCGAGGTCGAGGGGGTCAATCTGGCGGAACTGAACGACGCGACCCTGGCGGAAGTCCGCGCCGCGTTCCTCGAGCACCAGGTTCTGTTTTTCCGCGATCAAAACCTCTCACGCGATGAACACAAAGCGTTTGGGCGTTGCTTCGGCCAGTTGCACATTCATCCGTTTCAGCAGGAGCTCAAGGAAGAAGGGCATCCGGAGATAATCGAGTTCAAAAGCGACGAGCACAAACCGTTCGTCGCCGGCGTATGGCATACGGACGCGACTTTCCTTGCGGCACCGCCGATCGCATCGATTCTTCGATGCATCGTCGCGCCAGAGGTCGGCGGAGACACGATGTGGGCGAGCATGTATGCGGCCTATGACGCGCTGTCAGACCAGATGCAGCGGATGCTATCGGGGCTGGTGGCGATTCACGACACCGGCAGGGCATTCGCCGTGGCGGCTCATCGAAAAGAAGACATCTCGGGCGAGAATGGGCTCAAGATGGTCTCGGCGGAGCATCCGGTGGTGCGCGTCCATCCGGAAACCGGGCGCAAAGCCCTTTACGTCAACTTTCACTTCACTTCATCCATCAAGGGTATGCATCCGGCGGAGAGCGCAACCCTGCTCCAGTTCTTGTTCCGACACGTTCAGAATCCCGACTTCAGCTGCCGGTTTCGATGGCGCGCAGGGTCGGTCGCGATGTGGGACAACCGATGCACGCAGCATCGGGTGGTCGCCGATAATCCGACAGCGCCGCGCCATCTGGAGCGGGTGGCGATAGTCGACCGGTAGGCCGGTCATGCCCACAGTTG
>DATJWT010000282.1:0-6287 GCA_035500975.1 Binataceae bacterium (SeqCode) | reverse complement strand
TTTGACGTGAGCGCCTTCGGCGCAGCGGGGTCTTTGATCGTGCTGCCAGCCCTGCTTTTTGTAGCACGCCTTCTCGACGAACTTGGTCAGCTTGTCGATGTAGGGCTGCGTCAACGCTGCCGGCGGCAATGGCGCGCAATCTCCCGTAAAGGCCGGGTTTGGGCCGCTACTGCTACTGCCGCCGCAGGAGCAGAAGCCAGTCGCCAGAATTGCCACGACAAGGAACAGTAGTTTTTTCATCCTGTTCACAAATCCGGTCGGCCCAGGCGACTATGCCGACCAGCATCCTCCCTCACTTGCCTAAGTCTCGGATCAATATTGATCGGCTTTGCATTTCCTGATGAAAACCCGTTTTGCGTATTTCCTGTATTGGCAACGCGAGAAGGAAAACACTCATTGTTATGTTCGGTATGTCGAAAACGATGGGCTGCGGGTGAATGGGAAGATTGCGCGTGCCTCGCGCGTTTGCCGCCAACCGCGACGGCGCGAAGTTTAGAGGTAAGCGCGGGGGCGCTATCAATCAGCAAGACCGAATTCGCGCTCATGTTCCGCCCCCCTTTCAAGCTCGCGACCGAGCTTCGAGGCGCGCCTACGTTGACATAGCCCCACCGTTTTAGCGAGAGCAAAAACTTCTCAAAACGACAATCAGAGACACAAGAAGCAGTTAGACATGACAAGCATAGTCTACTTGTTGTGGAAAATAGCTACAGTTGGAAGCTTGATGCCCTCTTTTGCCACGCCGTGGGTCTTGGCTGTCAAGTCAGGTTTGGGCCCGATATGAAGTCCGCGCTCAGCAGCGATGCGAAAACAGCTCCCCACACTTGAGGGTTGGCCGCGGGCTCCGAGAGCCCTATTCCGCCCGAAGATCGCGGATTGACAATCAGTTTTACCGCAATTGGGTCTTCTGAAAGTGCTGCAAAGCCCCCAACCGTTCTTGCTCGACTCGAGAAACAATCGCGGTAAAGCGAAGGACAAGCCTACGCGCCCGGCTGGATGCGGCCGCCCAGGACCGTGCCCCATACCCGGATGTCGCGGATAGCGCGTGAATCCACTTCCGTCGGATCGTCCGATAACACCGTGAAGTCGGCGAACTTGCCGACCTCGAGGCTGCCGGCCTCGCGCTCCATTCCCAGCACGTAAGCCGCATCGATCGTGATCGCGCGCAGCGCGCGATCCACGCCGATACGCTCGCCCGGCGCCTGCACCGTGACGCCGTCGGCCGCGATCCGATTCACCGCGATCCAGACCGACAGCAGCGGATCGAGCGGTGCGACGACCAGTGAGAAATCCGAGTGCAGCGCGAAGGTCACGCCCTCGCGCACCAGCGATCCCAGCCGCGCGGTTGCTTCTGCGCGATCGGGTCCGAACGCCTGCTCGTTATGAATCTGGCTGCGAAAATGCACGAAGTAGCAGTTGACGCTGGCAAGACCGCCGAGCGCCTTCAGCCGGCGCGCCTGGTCTGGAGTGCTGATGCAGTAGTGCTCGATGGTCAGGCGATGGTCGAAACGCGGATGAATCGACTGCAGCTTCGCGAGCGCATCCAGCACCGCATCGATCGCCTCGTCGCCGTTGGCATGCGCATGAATCTGCACACCCGCTTTCCAGAACGGCATCATGCGCTCTGCCAGGTTCTCCCACGGGATGTCGCCGCGCAGCCCGTTGCCGCCCTCGAGATAGCCCGGCGGCCGCACCCGCAGCGACATCGCGGGATAGGAACCGTCGCTGAAGAATTTCACGCCGTGAAACCTAATCTTGTCGGTCGATCGCGCGTTCAGGTCCGCGATGTACCCGGCGCTGTCGCTCTCGAACCGTTGCCGAATCGCCGCTTCATACGGAACCAGCACCATCCGCAGTGGAAACGCCGGGTCGCTCACGACCGAATGCTGCAACCGCCACTCGGACTCGAAGTTGCGCGCGCCGAACAACATGTCCGCCGTTGTGGTCACTCCGGCGCGTTGCGCAACCTCGCCCATCCGCCTCAGTCCGAAATCATTCTGATCGGCCCGCACGAACTGGCCGCGCAATGGCGCCAGCGCATAGTTCAGCGCCTCCATCTCGACAAACCGGCCGTTGAGCCGCCCGTCCGGGTCTCGCCCCACGCCGTGAATCGTAAGCGACTCGTCGGCGCCGAGCAGCTTGAGCATCGCGCTGTTCGCGTAGATGAAGTGTGGCGCATAGGAAAGAATCGCGACTGGACGCGTGCTCGAAATCTTGTCGAGCTCATCGCGATGCAGATGCCCGCCCTGCATGCCCGGATCGAATCCCCATGCGAACAGCGGCTCCGCCGCCTCGCGTAATCCCGCATCGAGTTCTTTCAGGCGCTTCATCACCGCATCGCGGGTCGGCAGCGCAGGATTGATCGAATCAGGTCCGGCGGAAGGAATCGGCCCGATGTAGTTCAAAAACATGTAAGTGCCGGACTGGCTCAGATGAGTATGCGGATCGATGAACCCCGGCATGATCACGTGGTTCGCGAAGCTGTCATCAATGGTGTGCGAGTAGCGGCGCAGCCACGGCTGCATCGAGTCGATCGTCCCGACCGACAGGATGCGTCCGTCGCGCACGGCGATGGCCTTTGCCGTGGGCCGCCCCGGATCCATCGTGAGAATCTTGCGCGCGACAAAGACCGTGATGTCGCTCATTGCTTCGCTCCAGGTTCCAGCGCGGGCCTGGCAAGACGGAGAAAGTCGATGTCATGCCGCGTGCCGCCCCCACCTGCCAGGTCGGCGATGATTTCGCCAACCACGCTGCAGAACTTGTAGCCGTGCCCGGAACACGGCGAGGCGAGTATCACCTGCGGATACTCAGGATGGCGATCGATCACGAAATGCTCGTCGACGGTGTTGGTGAACATGCAGGTGCGTAGCGCCATCGTTGGACCGCAACCCCTGGGAAAGTAACGCTCGGCAAACTCACGCAACAATCGCTCGTCTTCCGCATCGGGCTCGCGCCGGAGATCGTCGGGCGAAGCGACCGTCTCTCCCCTATGATGATAGCGGCCGAACTTGAAGCCGGGCACTTCGTAGACTGGCAAGCCGTAATAGCGGCCTTCATCGACCGCCAGGTTGAAAACCGGAAACCTGTCCGGCCCGAACAATGCCGGCTGCAGAGGTTGCAGCCATGCGAGCACCTGCCGCTCCGGGATCGCGATGCGCTTGAGCGGCGCCGCCAGTTCTCCCATCCACGCGCCCGCGGTCAGCACCAGCCGCGATGCATTGTAACGTCCCTTGTCCGTGATGACCGTCACGCCATCGGTGCCGCGCGGCCGCCATTCGAGTACGCGCTCGCGCGCGTGGATCTCCGCGCCGCCAGCTTGCGCTGCACGAACGTGGGCCACGATTGCGCGCTCCGAAGCGATGAAGCCGCCGTCGGGTTGATAGACCGCGCGATGCGCCGGCGGAAGTTGGTAAGCGGGAAATCGCTCGTTGACCTGCGCGCCCGTCAGCACTTCGTGCGCAAGGCGATGTTCCCGCGCAGAGGTGAGTGCGCCCTGGAACAGGTCGCCATCTTCCGCGCCCGCATCGATCGATCCGGTCGTGATGAGCAGGCGCTCTCCCGATGCGGCTTCGATCTCGCGCCACAATTCGTATGCGCGTCGGAGCAACGGAACGTAACGCGGGTCTTCATAGTAGGGCAGCCTGATGATGCGCGTGACGCCGTGCGACGACCCCATCGCGTGCGGAATATCGAAGCGCTCGATACCCAGCACGCGCCGGCCGCGCCGCGCGAGCTGCCACGCCGCCGCACTGCCCATCCCGCCCACGCCCACGATGATTACGTCGAAGTCCACGCGCTGATCCTGAAACGCAATCTAACCCCAACACCCAAAGCCGCAAAACCCTCCCCCAAACGTCATCCCGAGCGGAGCATTCTTTTGCGGAGCCGAGGGACCTCAGCAGATGGGTTCGTTTGCAGCTGTCAGAACAGACTAAAAATGCCGCGATGCTTCGTGTTCAACGAATCCAGGATCTTTTTGCTTTTCTGGAGTGGCACCGTCTTTCAGCCTGTGCTTCCTGTCCTGCTGACAACCTGTGTACAGATGCCACCTCACCGTTGCCGCGATTTGCCAGCAAAATGCCGATAGCGCACCATCGCGTCATGGACCGCATCAACATCGATGGAATCGACCGCGAGACAGCACCTCCCAAAATCGGGCATCAGGAAATGTCCGGAATCTTGCGGATCCCGTCGGTCAAAATGTTCGGAAATGTCAGGGCGCGGGATCAGTTCTGAAAAATGTTATCAAATGTTGTCATTTCCACAGGCTCGAAATCAAAAGGCTCCTATTTCCGGGACTTTTCTGCTCGAGCCAGCAATCGGCGACTGCTTCGGACCGCGCTGGATCTGCGTGCGATCTTGTCATCAGCTCAACGGTTTCGAGCAGATGCTGCACATTGGCAGGAAGCACAGGCTGGAAGCCTTGCTTCCTGGAAGGCTTTTCTTCTTAAAACCTCGAAAAATCAGCCACTTACGATCTTTTTACAGCTTCGTTTGGACATGAAAGCGAAGAAAAAGCGAAGATAATCCGTGGCCGTCATCAGTCTCCATAAGCCCGATTCTGCGCATCCAGCGGAAATCTCCGCGGCGGTCTTTCGGGGTCATGAACTGACCCTGAAACATCGGCGCATCGGCTCGGGCATCGCCGCCCTCGATGCCATCATCGATGGCGGCCTGGTGCGCGGACGCGTCAGTGAGATCGTCGGTCACCTCGGCTCCGGCCGTACCACCGTGGCTGCCCGCTTCGTGTCCGCCGCTACGCGCGCGGGCGAAGTCGTCGCGTGGATCGAAAACTCGCACAGCTTCGATCCCGCCGATATCGCCGCGGGCTGCGCAAACATGGACCGGGTCTTGTGGGCCTCTGTCGATGAGCACCGCAAGCACGCTTTCGATTCTTCCGGGCGCTTTCGCCGTTACCGCTTTTCTTCCGTCTTCAAAGCCGCCGAGATGGTCCTCAAGGCCGGCGGGTTCGGTCTCGTTGTAATCGACATCGGTGCAAACTCCTCTCCCCTCCCGCAGAGCATCGCGCTCAGGCTTGCGCGCGAGGCGGAACGCAGCGGCGCGGCCGTGATCGTGATCGCGCCCTGGCGCATCTGCGGAACTTTCGCGGCATTGAGCTTGCAGCTCACGCGCATCGAGGCGGCGTTCACCCGGCTCACTCCCGCATCGCCCGCGCTGTTCGACGGCTTCGTCATCCAGGCCGCGACCGTGCGCAACAAGCTGGGGCGCACCGGCGGCAGCGCAATTCTCTGCGGCGCGATCGATCCGCTGGCGCCATCGTTCGCTGAAGAACACCGGCTGGAAATTCCAGGGCTCAATGCCTCCAACGCGTAACTCGCCATGTCGCGCATCGCATGCATCCTGGTCGCCAATTTTCCCATTGCGGCGCTGATCCGTTCTGATTCTTCCCTCGCCGGCGTGCCGCTGGTGATCAGCGAGAATCCCGCCGCGCACGCCGAGATTCTGTTCGTCTCCGAGGTTGCGGCGAAGCAGGGCGTGCGCGCCGGGATGACGCTCGCGCAGGCGCGCTCGATGGCCGCGCAACTCGTCGCGATGCCGCGTTCCATCGCGGCGGAGCGCTCCGCGTCCGAAGCAATTGCCGATGCAGCAGAGTCAGTCTCTCCCGTGGTGGAACCGGGCGTTGACGGATGCGCGTGGCTGGATCTTTCCGGGCTGGGCCGTTTTTACGAATCCGAAGAAGCGATCGCATCTGAATTGATGCGCCGGGTGCAGAGAGTCGGCATGGATGCCGCCGTGGGCATCGCGGCGAACCGTGAGATCGCGCATCTCGCCGCGTGCTGCGGCGGGATGCGGATTATACCCGAGCGGCGCGAGCGCGAATTTATCGATTGGCTGCCGCTCGATTCGCTGAATCTCCCTGCGCGCGATGGCGGTGCGGACCTGGAAATCACTCTCGCGCGCTGGGGCCTGAAGCGGCTCGGCGACCTCGCGCGGCTGGACCCCGATGCGCTCGGCAGCCGCCTGGGCCGCCGTGGAATCGAGCTGGTGCGCCTGGCGCGCGGAGAAAGTCCGCGCCCGCTCCATCCGCGCCGCCGCACGGAAGTTTTCACCGAATCCGTCGAGCTGGAATATGGAATCGAGACGATTGAGCCGCTCGCATTCGTAATGCGCGCGATTCTCGACCGGCTGGTCGAGCGGATGGAGCTGCGCGGTCTGGTCGCCGGCGATTTGCTGCTGACGCTGGGATTGGCGGATCGCCGCATCAACACGCGCCGGGTCGCGATCGCGGCGCCCACCAACGACCTCCGCGCCATCCTGACGCTGATCAC
>DATJWT010000281.1:0-15286 GCA_035500975.1 Binataceae bacterium (SeqCode) | reverse complement strand
CCCATCTCGGGCGGTACGACCTGGACAGACAGGATGTTGTTGTTGGCGTCGTAGTGCACGCGATAGCAGGTAATCTGTTTTTCCTTGATCATGATTTTCGCCTGCCGCGCGGCGAGCGAGATGCCCGCGGTGAAGACCGCGGCGGCGATTGTTCCGGCGCTGACCTGCGGGTCCACGAACTTGGAACCGTCGGGATAAAATGCGTACACATCCTCGCGCGACGGACCTTCGCCCTGGGTGGCGTTGGGTTGCCCGAAGGCGGCGACCACCTGTTGGCGCGAATTCCCGACAGTCAGAACGGAAGGATCGTAGTGGACGTCGGAGTCTTTGAGCGTCGCCCGGTCACGCATCCCTTCCAGGCGCTGCCTGATTCCACCGCCCAGAAGTTGGGCGGAGGCGGACGCCGAGAACGCCAGCAGCACTATCCCGCAGACGATCGCGACAGAGCGGCCCCGCATCAAGCAGCCACTTCGATCCGGCTGATGACGGCGGGGATGCGGCTGCGCTTTGAACGTCCTTCAAGTCCGGCAGCTTCGATGCGCTCGAAGTACTCGCGCGTGGCCAGCGCGATGAATTTCGAGGTCGCGACGCGGCCGGCCCTGATTTGATCCTTCTCCAGCCCGCGGCCGGCGATGATGATGAGCGGTTCGAGCAGTTCGGGACTGCCCAGCAATCCCAGCATCACGTGCTCGGTCTCATCGATATATTCCTGCATCGCTTCCACTTCGCTCGGGCGATGTCTCAGGAAGTAACGAAGCTGGCCCGAACCGTAAGCAGTCTGCCGCGCGAGGTCCTGCATCGCGTATCCCATCAGGGTGCGATCCACCTTGCTCGGCGCGAATGCTGCGACGTGGCGGCACAAGGCAAGCAGAAACCCGCCCAATGAGAGATTGATCGATACGGAACCGGTAGGGAAAGTGTCGGCAAACAACCATTCCTTGAGTCCCTGTTCGGCCGTCGCGCTCGCGCGTTTCAAGCCGGATCCGCCGAACAACGCGCGCTTGCGGAACGCCTCGTTGAGACGCGCCCAGTCCAGCATCTGCGCGCACATCCAGCTCTTCTGCTCGATGAAATCCTGGTTGACCAGCGACACCCAACGCGATGAGAAATCCAGCGATATCAGCGCGCATTCCTGCAGGAAGGTGTGAAGCTGCGCGCAAGCGGCCTCGACTTCCGGCGCCAGCGGATGCGTATCCAGCTCGGCCCAGGGAACATCGACCGCGGGAACCCAGCGGCGTGCCTTGTCTTCTTCGTAAAGGCTGGTGACGTTCTCGGACCAGACCTCGGACTTGCGATTCACCACGTAGCCCATGTCGGGCAGCTTGCCCCACTTCTCGCTGCCACGTGCGACCATCGATTGGCTGTTGCGCACGTGCTCGGGGATACTCGAGTAGCCGTAGTCACCGATGTCGAGATCCTCGTAGGTCAGGCCGCGGCGCAGGTCGGCCGGCTTGCCTTTGATCTTCTGGGTCTTCGCGTCGTACCAGTGCAGGCTCAGGTTGCCCTGCATGACCTGGTTGGCCGCTTCCATGCTGGCTTCGTCGATCGAGTAATCCTTGTCAGCGTAAAATGCCACGGCGACTCCCTAGTTGAGCTTGATTCCCGCGGCTTCAGCGGCCGCCTTGCCCATCAGGAACATCTGGTAGAGCTTCGAGCGCTCCTTGCGCTCCGGCATCCCGCACTTCTCCAGGCGCTCGAAATGCTCTTCCATCTGCTTCAGGTTGAAGCGCGTGACTGTCTTCACGCCTTCCTCGATGTTCTCTTTCTTGAGCCCGCCGCCGGCCAGGATGATGAAGGACTCGGTGAGTTCGGTCGCGGCCGCGCCGGCGAAGGAGATGTTCTCGGCTTCATCCAGATGCGCATGCACGACTTCGCGCTTCTCGGGGAAGTGATCGAGCACATACTTGAAGTGCTGCATGCCGTAGCCCACGTGGCGGGCTTCGTCCTGCATCACGAGGCGGAAGATGCGCTTGTCGACGTCGGTCGGCGAGAGGTACTCGCTGAAGCGGAACAACGTGAGAACGTTACCCTCCGCGACCAGGTGCAACGCTACTGACATTTCACTGAACGAGTCGGCATCGCGCAGATGCTTGAGCGCCATCTCGTTCATCGGGCTCGCCTTCATCAGGCCCCATCCGGTGGTGAGCGCGCGCTTGCGGAAAGCCTCGGTGTGGCGGGCCTCATCCATCGCCTGCGACGCGATAAACGCCTTGACCTCGACGAAATCGGGGTTGAGGCGCGGCAACCACATCGCGGGCGTGTCGGTCGCGATCATTTCGACTTCGGTGAGGAAGGTCATGAGCTGCGAGAGCGCCTTGCCGGTTGTCTCCGGCATCTCGACACCATCGAGGCGCTCCCACGGAATGTCAGTGGTAACGTTCCACTGCCGCGTGACGGCTTCCTCGTAGTAGCTCTCGGTATTGAAGGCCCACACTTCGCTCTTGCGCGATACCCACGGCTGCGCGTCGGGCAGTCCCTCGGGAATCTCGGCGCCGCGCGGCGCGTATGAACGATTGGTGCGTACCTTTTCGGGCACGTCGGTGAAGCCGTAGGTGCCCAGATCGATATCGCGATAAGTGAGTCCGCGGCGCGGATTGGCTTCGTGCGGCTTGACCTTCTCGGTCCTGGCGTTCATCCACGAGAGATCCAGCTCGCCGGTCCTCATCGTGTACAGCCACTTGTCAACGAAGTCCTTATCCTCGATGAAATTTCGCGTCGCCAGGTATGCCATGGTAAGCTGCGCCTCCGCGCCTCTGATTCCCGCCTAGTTGAACCGCACGTCGACCTTGCTGGAGAGGTCGAAAAATTTCTGGATCGATTCCATGAAGCGGTAGAGCTTGTCGTGTCCATCGGGATCGTCGTACACGACCTTCAGTTGTTCACCGAAGTGCGCCAGCGTGTTGATGTCGTGAGATGAGTCGGCCTCGCCGTTGCGATGGATGTTCTCGATCATCTCCTGCCATACACGCGCATCGCCTTCGATCGTAAAATCGACCTTCTTGGGATCGATGGAATCGACCTCGCGCACGTCCTTGAGTTCGAAGACCTCGAACTCGAGCACGAAATTACGCGCCTTGCCGTTGCTGCCCACCTTGATTCCGAAGGTGGTGTCGATAAAGCCGAGGCGCCGGAACTTCTCCTGCTCCGCCGCCATCTTGTCTCTCAATGCGCCGAAATACTCGGTCGAGGGGAACGTGACTGACATTCTCTATCCTCTGGATCGTGCTGATTCAAAGTAGGGCCAAACTCGCGATTATTGCAAGTAAATCAACCTAACGGCTGATAAATTCCATCCTCGCCAATCAGTTCCTGGCCTGTTTGCCCGCGCTCGGGTTATTAGCCAGCTCTTCGTCGATCATCTGGTCGAAGCTCTCGACCGGCTGTGCCCCGACCAGCATGCGGCCGTTGATAAAGAACGCGGGCGTCCCGTCGATGCCCAATGCCTTGCCCTGGTTCATGTCGGCGCGCACCCCGGCCTCGTACTTGGCCTGGTCAAAGCAGGTGTTGAACTTCGAGGTGTCCAGTCCGAGCGTCTTCGCGAGGTTCTTCAGGTCCTCGGGCGAGAGCTTTGACTGATCGGCGAACATCGCATCGTGATAGGGCCAGAACTTGCCCTGCTCCGCTGCGCAACGCCCTGCCTTGGCGGCATCGAGCGCGTGATTGTGCATCGGCAGCGGGAAGTCCATATACACTAGGCGGACCTTGTCGCCGTACTTGTCACGCACTTGCTTTAGAGAAGGTTCCACCCGTTTGCAAAACGGACACTGGAAGTCCGAGAACTCCACGACCGTGACCGGGGCATTCGCGGGGCCGACGGATGGATGCCCGGCGCTGGCCACCTCGATTCGCGGAGCCTTGATCAGGACCTTGAGCGGCTCATCCTTGCGCAGCGACGCTAATACCTTCTCGCGCTGTTCCTGGTCGCTCTGGTTCTGAAGCGCCGCAATCAGGCGGCTCTTGATCTGGTCAAATGGAGGCGTGCCAGGGCCTTTGCGCTGGTCGTAGTACTTGTGCGCATCGGCTTCGGTCACCTTGGTTGACTTACCTTCCATCTCCTTCTTCAGGTAATCCGGAACGCTCATGTTGGCCTTCTTGGCGGCCTGTTCGATGAGGTATTCATCGGCCATCGATTCGAGCGCCTGGTGCTTCAGATCGTAGATCTTGCTTTCCAGCGCCGACATTTCGGGCTTAATCTTCGCGTCGAGCTCGGACTCTGTGATCTTATGGCTGCCGACCGTGGCAACTACCGTATCGCCAGCTGCATTGGCGGCGGAAAAGCAAAGGAGCGGAGCCGCAATTACGATTGCTAAAGTGGCCCGCAGTGGGCGAAATATAGGGGAAATTTGCATCCGCCCAACTTACCATAAGGATGCACCTGTGTCGCAATGCCGGATCCGGCCGTCGGTGCGCGGCGCTTGCGCGACGATACTAAACGCCTAATCTGGATGCCCGAGGCGAGAGTGGCGGAATGGCAGACGCGCTGGACTTAGGATCCAGTGCCGCAAGGCGTGCGGGTTCAAGTCCCGCCTCTCGCACCAGAGTTTCGCGAAATTCCCAAACCAACTAGATTCAGACCCCTGACAGAGGAATAAGCCATGAGCGAAAGAATCAGCGTCCGGGTGAATGACGGCATCGCCGATGTGCGGATGGTGCGGGCCGAGAAGATGAACGCGCTCGACGATGCGATGTTCACCGAGCTGGTGGACACGGGCGAGAAACTCAAGTTGGACAAATCCCTGAGGGTGATCGTGTTGTCCGGCGAAGGGCGCGCCTTCTGCGCCGGACTGGACACCAGCAATTTCGCCCGGATGCGCGAGCGCGAACCGGCCAGTAACGCCAACGTGGTCAATCGATCGCTCGCAACCCGCACCCACGGAATCGCCAATCGCGCGCAGTACGCCGTATGGGTCTGGCGCGAGATGCCGGTGCCCGTTATCGCGGCGATCCACGGCGTCGCATTTGGGGGTGGATTTCAGATCGCGCTCGGCGCCGATATCCGGTACGTGGCGCCGGGAACCCGGATGTCGGTGATGGAAGCGAAGTGGGGCCTGGTCCCCGACATGTCCGGAATGGCGATCATGCGCCGGTTGGCGCGCGAAGATGTGGTCCGCGAACTGACGTACACCGCGCGTATTTTCACCGCGGAAGAAGCGCTCGCCTATGGCTTCGCCACGCGCATCTGCGAGAACCCTCGCGAAGAGGCATTGGCGACGGCGACGGAAATCGCGCAGAAGAACCCGGCCGCGATCCGCGCCGCCAAACGCATTATCAACAACTACTCCGACGCGGACGCGGGACCGATCCTGCTTGCCGAGAGCACGGAACAGGACGCCATCATCGGCAGCCCCAACCAGATCGAGGCCGTTACCGCCCAGATGGAAAAGCGCGCCCCACGTTTTCGCTAAGGTACTGGAAAGTCTCTTCTTCTGACCGACCATCGGGGTCGCCCAGGGCGGCCCCGATTGCTTCTCATGTCCGCTGCATTGCGGGCGGATTACGCCATCATTGCGCCAATTTGTAGCATCCACACCACCGATTGTTAAATCTCTGCAAAGCTGTTTCATCTGCCTCCTTCGCCAAGCTACACGATACGCGGCGAGCGAAATTTCTTCATTCATGTTTGGGAGGACACGATGAGACTTCGTTCTCGACTACTGACCGTCCTGGCCGCGGGAGTGACGTTGACAGCCACTGGCTGCTCGCAAATCGACGCCAACCGCGAGTGGGGGAAGTGCGCCTTGGCAGGAGCCGCCGCAGGCGCCGCCGTCGGCACCGGTATCGGCTTCGCGATTGCCGATAACGTAAACGGCAATCAAAAGACCACCCAGCCGCGCATCATTACCGGCACGCTGATCGGCACCGGTGTCGGTGCAGTGGTCGGCCTGGTCACAGGTCACTTCGTCTGCGACCCGATTATCCAGCCGCCACCACCGCCACCACCACCTCCTCCCCCGCCGCCACCGCCGCCTCCTCCGCCGCCTCCTCCAGTGAAAGAGAAGCTGGTGCTGCGCGGAGTGCACTTCGATTTCAACAAGTACAACATCCGCCCCGGCGATGCGGCCGTGCTGGACGACGCCGCGTCAGTGATCCAGGCGCATCCGAATGTGCTTATCCACGTGAATGGCTACTGCGATGCGATCGGGAGCGAGGACTACAATCTCCGGCTCTCGCAGAAGCGTGCGGAAGCGGTGGCGAACTACCTTGAGCAGAAGGGTATCTCGCCTACTAACTTGATCATCATGGGCTTCGGCAAGACGAACTTTGTCGCGCCGAATGACACCGATGAGGGCCGGGCGCAAAACCGTCGCGTCGAGCTGGTCCCCGAGCAGTAGGACCCATCCCCAGCCACGAGAGCGGGCGCTTGCCGGGAGCAGGCGCCCGCTTTTTCATTCCGGCAATTCTGTTCGCTGCGCGTCCGCGCCCTGATACCTTCTAGACGGACGGAATCGAGCGAAGATCAAGAATGTTAACGCAACCCCTGCGGCAGGGCCGCCGCATCGCCGTCGCTGTGATCGGCTTCACGGTTCTGCTCCTGGGAGTCGCGATGATCTTCACACCGGGTCCGGGCTGGCTGGTTATCCTGCTCGGGCTGAGCATCCTGGGCGCAGAATTCGTATGGGCACGGCGCCTGATGAAACGGCTCAAGCAGACCGGCAAGGATATTACTCAGGCAGTCTTCGGCGGCGAAAAAACCCCTCAACAAGCCGAGCCGAAGCGCTGAACCCTTTTATTTCAGGTGCGGCCTGACTTCCTTGTCGAAGCGATCCATGAACGCATCGAGGGTGCGATCCGCGCCCAGCGGCGTGACCAGGATTTCCTGGATTCCGAGTTCCCCGAACTGATTCAGGTACTCGGCCAACTCGATAGGCGGTGCGAGAATGCCCTCGACGTAGCCGCCCGTCTCCGTCCATTTATCGGCAAAGCCGATGTAGACGCGATGCGATAGCGCGAAGCCCGACAGGTTACGCCCCTGCCGCGCGGCAATCTCGCGCAGCCATCGGAGCCGCTCGTCCACCTGCACCGGCGTCATCCGCGTGCCGTGCCATCCGTCCCCAAGCTCCACCGCGCGGCGCACCGCTCGGCGGCTGATGCCGCCCACGACGATGGGAATTTTCCCCGCGGCGGGACGGGGGCCAAAGCGCATTCCGGAGAGTTCGAAGAACTCTCCCTTGAACTCCGGCGTCGCGTTCGCCCAGCACGCGCGCATCAGCCGAATCGCCTCATCGGTGTACCTGCCTCGTTCCGCGTACGGCGCCCTCAAGGCGCGAAACTCTGCTTCCAACCATCCGCTGGCTACGCCCACCACCAGCCTGCCGCCCGCAAGACAATCGAGCGTCGCCAGTTCCTTGGCGAGATGAAGCGCGTTGCGGTACGGCACCACGATCACACTGGTCGCCAGCCTGATACTGGTGGTGACCGCAGCGACGTAGGCGAGCGTGGCGACAGGCTCCAGGATTTCGATTGCCGGCAGCGTGCCACCCCCGGATGGCACCACGATGTGGTCGCTGACCCAGATCGACGAATATCCCGATGACTCGGCCCGCCGCGCAACGTGTGCGACTTCTTCTGCCGATGCACCGAATTGCGGAAGATGGATTCCCAGCTTCATCGCTTCATTTAACCTCGATCCCCATCGAGGCCGCCAGCCGCTTCACCACCGCGCATCCGGTCTTGTAGTCAATCTTTTCCGCGATGGTGTATTTGGCGCACGCGTCGTTGATCCTGTTTTCGCCGATCAATTTTTTCAAATCCGACAACATCGGATCCTTGAGACCGTTGTAGAGCGCGTCGAAGCGGGCTTGCTGCGCGGCGCTCCGTTTCTCGCGTTTCACGAGCATTTCCATTCCCAAATCGGTCGGACACGGCGCGGTCACGTACCAGCGTCCGTCCTGGTACGCGATTGGCCGCCCGAGCACGACGTCGCCCGTACTGAAGTTCATCTGGTGCGTCGGCGGCACCGGCAACGTGTACAGCGTAGACGCGTGAATCTCACTGTCCTCGTATGGCTCTACGGTAATCTTGCAGGGCTCGCTGATGGGATCGTGTGTTTGCCGCGCCAGCCATTGCGTCAGGTAGGGCTCAGTGCGCGCGTTGTAGCAGGCGAGCGTCCTGGGAGCGACTAATCGGCGGAGAGCCTTGAGATCGCCATCGTTGACGGCCTTGATGTATTCGTTCGCGAAGCGGAGCTGCTCCTGGCTGGGAGGGCTTTGAACGCTCGCCTCGGAGGATTCGGGAGTTGGCTTGGCGGAAGGTTTCGCGACGGCTTGCGCGAACGCATGCGTTCCCCACGTAAGAACAATCAACAGCGCCAACGCACCCAGGCGCGATTTCCGAAAACCAACCATCGCAGATCTTCCAACCCCCTGCGTATTCAGAGCATCGACCAATCTCCCCAAATTGGCCGCGCGTCGCAAGAAGGTGCCGCTCAGGTAAGACGTTCGCGATGGTATGCCAGGTAGAGCCCGGTGCCGACCGAACCCGTAAGAGCGACCAGCAGGTACCGAATGATGAAGCCCAGCGAGCGATTCGGGGCTCCGCCATTGGCAAACCAGAACAGCACCAGATTCCATGGCACATACATCGCGTAGATAATCGCGATCGGCAGGACCCATCGCTTCATCCGCCAGATTCCCCACGCATACGCGAGCAGAACCGCCCCGAAGATCGGGCCGAAGATCGCGTTAGCAGCCACGGTCTGAAGGCGATAGCCGAAAATCACCAATCCCAGATGAGGGGTCCTCATGTGCTGCAGTGATTTCGTGATGTTCGAGATCGCCAGCACCACGAAAAGTATCGCCATCACGGTCAGGAAGACTCCTCGCGATGGGCCCGGCTTCGATCCCGGAGTTCCGCTCATGCTGATGCACCTCGGCTGCAGAGATTTCGCAAACGGACGCTAGTTGCGCGTCGCCCGTACTGCAAGATGTCAGCCGCGAGTTAGAGACCGTGCTTGAGGACGCCGGTTACGCCGGCGACGAACAGCGTCGTGATCGTCCATCCGAGCAGGATGTGGAACCATAGGTAACGACGCAGGAATTCATCGTACCGGATGCCCCAGACGGTCACGTGGTGGGGCTTCGGCACCCAATGATCGTGCTGCCGGAGATTCACGACCGGCAGGAACGCGTCCAGCGAGTACCAGAATGCGCTGAACGGAAAATTGCTCTCCGATTTCTCATGCGCCGGGGCAATCACGCCATACTTCATACCCCTGCCAAACAGGTATGTGCCCAGCATCACGATCGCGATCGCCCAGTACAGCGCCCGCCACGGCGCGTAGCCGTAGCCGATAGTTACCTTGAGAACCAGGCTCCAAAGCTTGGCCGGGATGCGCCAGTACCACTTCAAGTCGTTGATTGGCCCCTCGAGCAGCGACCGATCTTCCATCTCGATCTTCACGTGGCGACCGCCGGCGTAGTCCCCCTCCTGCTCCAGGACTTTGGCAAGCTGCTCGTAGGGCTGCTGTGAAAATTCCGGCTGCAGCGCCAACCATCGCTCGCGCGCGCGCGGATCGTCCGGTCCCTCGGCAATGCGGCCGTAGACGAAGCCATCGAGCAGCAGCTTGCCCGCGGGCGGCCAGCTCGCTTCGCTATCCTTGAGATTGCCGACCTCGGCCTCTCGCAAATCCAGCGCGGTGAAAAGTCCACCGATCAGGTCGAGGCTTCCCGAGACCCTGGCCTTCTGGAGTTTGACCAGGCCGTCGGCACGAAATCCCTCGCGCATCAAAATCTCACTTGCGACGATTCCGTCCGCGTTGATGGCGTTCCCTTTGGCATTCAGAAACGTCCCGCCGTCGCAGACCAGATCGCCGTTGAGCCTGGCGCGCTCGAGGTTGACCTCGCCGCGGGCGAAGAACCCCTTGTACAACAGGACATCAGTCGCATGGAGTCCGTCTGCCCGCAACGCGAGCCCCCCGGGATTGTCGAAATGGCCGCCACGGCAATTCAGCTGTGCACCGAGTTTTGCTCTCATCAGATCGACTTCGCCCTCGGCCTGGAATCCGTCCTCCAGGAGGACGCCTCCGGGCACCACCAGCTCATCGGCCTGGATAACCTTGGTCCGGGACGAACTGAGGTTGAGTTCGGGCACCTCCGCGTACATCAGGTGGATCCGGCCGGTAAATGCCGAGTTAACTATCTTGATGCGGAACGGCACCTTGACGAAGTCCAACTCGAGGTTGCCGAGCACCTTCGCGCCGGTGAGCTGAATCCCTCTCGGATCGACGAACAGCTTCGCCTCGCGATCGGCGCATAGCCATCTGATCAACGTCGCGCGAACTTCACGTTCGTGACCCCATTGATCGGCTCGAGCCGGGTCATTGGCGGGATCGTCTGCCTTGGGGATGGTTCCGCAAAAGACGCTCTCCCCGGTCGGCACGGCCCCTACGAGCTTCTGCTCGCACGCGCTCAGGTCGCCGAACTTCGCCTGCGCCATCGCTTCCAGTGGGCCCTGCTTGCCAGCCCCGAATGCGCGGGGGACCTGGATCAGGATCGCAAGCAACAGTAGCGGGACAATCTCGCGGCGCAGTGTGAAGCCCACCTTTTCCGAAGATTCGTGCTGTCAGTTAGGCGTTAGGCGCTTATCGCGTCAAGCCCCGTTTCGCGAGGTAACGTTTTCATTCGTTTCGTAGTGAACTAGTCTCTATGCGCTCGCGATACCGCCACTGAGAGCATGACGCGAAGAACAATCATAATCCTCGCCGCGGCGGGCGGCTTCATCCTCCTCGTCGCGCTCGCGATCGCGATCTACGCCGTTTCCAACCTGAATTCCCTGATCGAACGCAACCAGGCTCGCGTCATCAAGATCCTGAGCGATGCCCTCGAGCGGCCCGTCCAGGTTGACCAGGTCAGCGCCCGAGTGGGGCTTGGAGTATGGATCGAAATCAGCGGGCTCAAGATCGCCGACGATCCGGCTTTCAGCCAGGAGCCCTTCCTCACCGCACCGCGCACCACGCTCGAGGTCGATGTTCTCCCGATTCTGAGCGGTCACGTGCGGGTCCACACCCTGACGCTGGTCGATCCCTCCGTTCGCGTGATCGAAAAAGAGGACGGTTCGCTCAATACCGACACCATCGGCGGGCCACCCGGAAAGCCCACCCCGGTCTCCCCCATCATCGCATCGTTCTTTGTATCTTCGGTGGAAATCCAGAACGGCAGCTTTCACTACAGCAATGAGGGCGAGGAAGGCGCTCCCATCGAGCTCCACCACCTCGATGCCGAGATCGACGACTTCGGCCTGCTCGGGGATTTCAAGGTCGATACGAAGCTGGCTTTTCTTCAGGATGCCCAGAATCTGACGGCTTCAGGATCGGTCGGACCGCTGTTGCACAAGCGGATGGTGGACACGGGCTCGATTCCGCTCGACCTCCAGTTCAAGGCCGACCCGTTCGTGGTCGATCAATTGAAAACGCTCGCAGGCGTCGGCACGAGCCTGCCCGCCGAACTCTCGATGCCCGATCCGATTTCGATCAGCGGCACGCTGAAAGGAGAAATCAACGCGCTCAACTTCGATATCACCGGCGACATGGGCGCAGGCAGCATCGCGTATTCCACGGACTTCAAGAAACCGCCGAAGTTGCCGATGACCGTCGAAGCGAAAGGTTCAGTCGGTCTCATCTCCAATACCTTCAATCTCGATAGCGTCCACCTCCAGCTTGCCGATCTCGCTGGGACCCTGAGCGACATGGCGTTTCCAGACACCGGCCCTTCGCATATCCACGTCGAGACCAACAACTTCGACCTCACCGATGTCACCACCACCGTGCCCATGCTCGACGGTTTTCGCATGACGGGTAAGGCGCAAGCGCACGTAACGCTCGATTTCGGCGATGGCCCGTTTGCCAGCGATGGTTCCGTAGTCCTGACCGGTGCATCGATCGGCGCATCCCAGGGAAAGATGCCGGGGTTGGCGGACCTGAATGCCACCATCGTGCTGAAAGGCCAGACCATCACGCTGCAGCCGTCGACTTTCTCGGTCGCATCGGCGCATGCACGCGCTTCGGGCGTGGTCAGTTCCGTCAAACCCTTGCAAACGACTTACCAGTTCGATGCCGACACGATTCGTCCGTCGGCATTCGTGCCCACTCGCCCGCAAGAGGAAGTCCTCAACAAGGTTCACGTTGAGGGCAGCCTGAACGGCGACGCCAGCGCCCCGCGCGTCGCGGCGCGGATAACTTCCGCTTCGGGAGTTCTGAACGGGGCGGCGTACCAGAACCTAGACGTCACAGGCAGTTATGCCGACAAGCGGCTGGCCGCCAATCCCCTCTCGGTCGGTGCATTTTCGGGGACCGTGGTTGCCAATGGCTCGATGACGATGACTACGCCGCCGCGGTTCGACGTGAATGCGAACTTGCGCAACGTCGATCTGCAGCAGGCTTTCCTGGCGCTGGATCCCAAGACTCAGCGGCGCTTGCGTGGTTCGCTGAGCGGCAACGTGAGAATGTCAGGTTCGGGAAAGGACTGGAACGCGATCAAGCCGACCCTGAACGGTAACGGCAACCTGCAAATCACCAACGGCAAGATCGCCGGCGTCAACATCGTCGCGATCGCGATCAACAAGATCGCGGCGGCGCCGGGCGTCAGCCAGATAGTGAATGCGACCTTCATGTCGGACCATAGCGGGATGCTCGCCGATCCGGACACCGAGCTGCAGAACGCGCAATCCACGTTCGTTATCGTCAATCAGCGCGTCACAACCCACGATTTGGCGGTGAAGTCGACGGACTACGCGCTCGCGGGCGACGGATGGTTCGATTTCGACAACAACATCAGCATGAGCATGGACATCAAGCTGACGTTCGGCCTGTCGGTGACGATCCCGGTTTACATCACCGGCCGCCCGCCGCTGATCGTGGTGGTGCCGGACATTCCCAAGCTGGCGGAGCGTATCGCGATGGGCGCGATCAGCGTGCCGGGCAAGATAATCGAGGGCGGAGTCAGCGGCTTCAACAGCCTGATTGGAAGGAGTACACCGGCCGCGCGCAACACGCCCTCGAGCGGCGGCTCCGGCCCGCTCGACAAGCTTAAAGGCTTTTTCCAGTAACCGATTCAGACCCAGGCGAGCTTTTCGACCGTGCGATCGTTTTTCTGATCTCCGGTGTTGAGCGTGCTCTTGGGTTCGATCAGAACGACGTGTGCCTCATCGTCCGCGATCGGTAGGTGCTCGATGCCGCGCGGGATGACGGTGAACTCGCCGGGACGGAGAGCAATCTCGCCGTCGCGCAGTTTGATCAGCAAGCTGCCCTTCACGACCAGGAAAAGTTCATCTTCCTTCTCGTGCCGATGCCATACGAATGAGCCCTTGAACTTGGCGAGCTTGAGATAGCTGTCATTCAATTCTGCAGCGATTTTGGGACTCCAGAAATCGCTGAAGCGCCCGAATTTTTCGGCCAGGTTGATCTTTTCCATGGAGATGCCTTGTGAAGTTGAGAGGCAGACGTCCCACCCAACCTACTCCTTCCTTGGCTCGCAACAAGGGCAAATGGATAGACTGTCCCTGTGCCGAAGGAAGCTGCCGAGTTGCTTCTGATCGAGGGTCGCGAGGTCCGGGTGACCAATCCGGACAAGTTGTATTTCTCGCGCGATGTAAAGCTCTCGAAACTCGATATCGTCCGCTACTACCTGTCGGTCGCCCCGGGGGCGCTGACGCCGATTCGCGATCGTCCAATCGTTCTCAAGCGCTACGTCAACGGTGCCGAGGGAGAGGCGTTCTATCAGAAGCGCGCTCCCGCGCAGCGTCCCTCGTGGTTGCGCACGATTACCCTGTCGTTCCCGTCCGGGCGCACCGCGGAAGAGATCGTGGTCGATAACGCCGCGGGACTGGCGTGGGTCGTGAACCTGGGATGCATCGAACTGCACCCGCATCCGGTGCGTTCGGACGATCTCGAACATCCGGATGAACTGCGCGTCGATCTCGATCCCGGACCCGGTGTGAGTTGGGCGGACGTGCGCACCGTCGCGATGGAAGTGAAATCGCTTCTTGAGGAGATGGACCTGCAGGGATGGCCCAAGACGAGCGGCTCTCGCGGCATGCACATCAATGTGCGCATCGCGCCCCAATGGACCTTCGATGAAGTCCGTCGCGCCGCTCTCGCCCTCTCGCGCGAAATCGAGCGGCGTGTTCCTGCGCTGGCGACGTCGAAGTGGTGGAAGGAAGAGCGCCACGGCGTCTTCCTCGACTACAATCAGAATGCGAAAGATCGCACGACCTGTTCGGCGTACTCGATCCGACCGCTCCCCGATGCGCGCGTGTCGGCGCCGCTCTACTGGGATGAGGTGCCGGACTGCGAGCCCGCGGACTTCACGGTTCTGACGATGCCGAAGCGCTTCGCGGAAACAGGCGAGCCGCATGCGGGCATCGACAACGCTCCCGGCTCGCTGGAGAAGTTGCTCGAACTCGCGGCAAGGGACGAGGCTGCCGGACTCGGCGACGCGCCCTGGCCGCCGCACTTCAGGAAGAAGGCGAATGAACCGCGGCGGGTTGCTCCGTCGCGCGCAAAGTCTGTTGCGAGAAAGCCGCGCGCGAAGATGCCGCTGGTGGTCGTCGCCAACTCGCCCAATCGCGATGCGGCCCTGGCAGGGCTCGAAAGATGGAAGTCCAGACACACCGAAGTGGCGGGCTACCTGGCGGTCGATGACATCCTCGTCGATTCGATGCGCGGGCGATCATCGACCTGGACCCGGATTCGCGTGAACCTGCGCCATGTGCCCGAAGAGTTGCGACCGCCACAGGAGACTCCCGACCCCGACGATGACCCTACGCGCGAGTGGCGAATGCGATATCGAAAGACGCCTGAAGCCTAGCAGACACTATCGACCGCGCGAGAAGATCGCCATCAACTCCTGCGGCGGAACGACTTCCAACTGCGCGTAAGTGCAATCCGTCGGCTTTTTCTCGGTGCGCCAGCGGCGAAACTGCGCCATGTGCCGAAAGCGGCTGCCCTGCATATGCTCGTATGCGACCTCCACGACCAACTCGGCTCGCAGCGGCTCCCACGACAGATCCTTGCCCTGGCTCCATCGGCTCTGCCCGCCCGGCATGCGATGGCCGCCTTCGCCCGCTTCGGGTGCGGCCCAGCTCTTCCACGGATGATTCGTAAGGGCGTCGCGACGATAGGGCGTGAGATATTCGACGAGCTGCTTGCGCTTTTCCTGCGTGAAGCTCGCGCATACGCCCACATGCTGCAGTGCCCCCGCGTCATCGAAGAGTCCGAGCAGCAATGAGCCGACGGCCGTGCCCTGCCCTCCTTTGTGCCAGCGAAAGCCGGCGACCACGCAGTCGCAATCGC
>DATJWT010000280.1:0-11001 GCA_035500975.1 Binataceae bacterium (SeqCode) | reverse complement strand
CGCGTTGTTGGTCGCCACGTACTTGGCCATCACGAGCCGCGCCAGGCCTTCGTCGCCTTTGAACGACGCGCTATCTCGTACGTATTCGCGCGCAGTGCTGAGATAGAGAGCGCGCGACTGTGCGATCAGCGCCTCGGCCTCCGCGACCGCGAATTGAATGCCGGGCAGGTACTTGATGGGACGAGGCAGGGAGAGCGGCTTGAAGCGCCCGCTGAATTCCTTGGTGAACTTGAGCGCGGCAATAGCCACCCCGGTGTAAATCGCCGCGACCGAGAGGCTAAACCATGCGAACAAGGAAACGCCCTGGCTGTTGATGGGCCCGACCGGACGCGGCTGTGACATCGCGACCGCGGGCACGCGCACGTCCTTGATGATCAGGTCGTGGCTCGCGGTAGCGCGCATTCCCATCGCGTCCCAGGTCTCGACCAGCTCGAAGCCGGGGACGCCTCGCGGCACCACGAAGGTTGCCGCAGCAGGCGGGTGATGGTCCTCCAGCGTCGCCATAACCATGAAGAGATCGATAACCGGGGAAAGGCTGGTGAAGGTTTTGCGGCCGTTGAGAACGTAGTGGTCGCCGTCGCGGCGCGCCTTGGTGGCAAAGAAACCCCAATCGCCACCGGTCTCCGGCTCGCTGATTCCGCCACCCATGATCTGCTTCATCTTGCCGATCGCGTCGAAGAAGAGAGCCTCCTCCGGGCGGCCCGTCGAAAATTCCACCATGCTGCCGAGCCCGAAGAGGTGCATGTTGATTGAGATTGCGGTGGCGCCGCATCCCTGGGCCAATTGTTCCTGGCACGCGACGTAGTCTTCGAGATCGGCGCCGAGGCCCCCGTGTTTTTCCGGGATAACGAGTGCGGTGTATCCGCACTCTTTCATTTTGGTCACGTTCTCTACCGGGAACGAGTTGTCCCGGTCGTGTTGGCCCGCTCGAGTCGCAAAATCAGCCGCAAGCTCCGCGGCCAGGCCGGCTAGTCGTTCGCGTTTGTCAGACATATTCGCTCCGGAGACGGCCCCCTTTGCAGGCGCCATCGAATGAATTGCGAGAAGGATGCACGAGTCGGGGGAATGAAGGAAGCAAGTCGGCGCTCAGGTTGCCGCCGCCGCGTCGGAAACCGCCATCAGGCGCTGCGCATAGGGCATCAGGGTCGCAAACAGGTTCACATCGGAATCGAGGGTCTTGCCGAGACCGCTAAGCAGCCCCATCACTCTATTTACCAGGAGCACATCGCCGGGCACCTCGACGATCGGATTCGCGCGCAATTGTTTGGGCAATTCCTCGGAGAACTGCTCGACCAGTTCCTTGTCCGCATATGCCTTGTTGCGTCGCAGCGACTGCCCGAGAAATGCGTCGGCCAGCGCGAGGAGCGATTCGGGCGAATCCGAACGCGTGCGAAAGCCGAGATCGCGGAAGGCCTGCAGGATCGCGTTGCGATCGGACGTGAGGATCGCGAACGTCAAACGCACCATCCCTTCGCGCACCTTGACGGGAAAATCCTTCGCCAGGCCAAAGTCCAGGAACACCAGCTTCGGACCCGGCTGCACCAGGATGTTACCCGGGTGTGGATCGGCGTGGAAAAAACCGTCGCGCAGGATCATGTCGCAGAAGCGATCGATGAGATGCTGCGCCACTGCGCGCTTGTCGATACCGGCGCGTTCGAGGGCGGCGACGTCGCTGATCTTGATCCCGTCAACCAGCTCCATCGTGAGCACGCGGCGAGTGGTGAACTCGCCGTAGATCTCAGGTACCACTACGTCATCGCAGGTTCCGAAGTTGCTCCGCACGATGCGCGCGTTCTCGCCTTCATGCTCGAAGTCGAGCTCCATCGGGATGTACTTCATGATCTCGCGAGCGACGACCTGGAAATCGAAATCGCGCTCGACCCAGGCGAGCACCTTGAGCACAAACATCATGTTGCGCAAATCCGCCCGCACGATCCCTTCGATATTCGGGTACTGGACCTTGACCGCGCAGCGACGGCCATCGTGAAGCCGGGCCGCATGCACCTGGGCGAGCGACGCCGAGGCGATGGGAGTCTCGTTGAATTCCGCAAAGACCGAAGCGAGCGGCCGTTTCAACTCGGTCTCGATCTGATTGCGGATGACCGCGAAAGGGCGGGGCGGTACCCGATCGTGCAGGCCGGCCAGGGTTGAGACCCATTCGTCCGGCAGGATGTCGGCGCGGGTAGCGATGAATTGCGAAGCCTTGATGAGCAGGCCTTCGAGCCGAATCGCGGTTTTGTACACCGCACGGGCTGCGCGCAGATCCTGCCTGCGAAACAACTGGTCGCGGTTGCGTTTGGAGATGAATCGCGTCCAGAGCTGAACCGCCTTGTAACCGACGTAAACATGCGCCGCGAGCCAGACGACATTGAGGAAGCGCCACGCCCGAGTCGCCACGCCGGGTTCGGTGGCGGCGCTGGAAAATTGAGGGAGCTGGGTCTCTTCAGGTGATGCCATGGTCGAACCAGGCCGGACTGCTGACTCGATATTAAAGGATGGGTGGCGGCGAGAGAATCGGAACCATGACTTCCGGCCTGTCGAGACATTAGTTGAGCTTGACCGGGCCTGACCCCGCCGCTAATCTCCATGAGCATGTCGAGTTTTGTAGCCCAAATAGCGCGAGCTACGCGCGGTTCTACATGAGTTAGGCTCCGAAACTCGGCTTGGAGAAAAGCCCTGGGCCCTTCGGAGCCCAGGGCTTTTTTCTTTGCTCGCGACAGCCTCTGATGAGGCGTTGCGATGGGGTTGGTGCGATGGAAGCGGTTCTCAAAGACAGTTCGACAATCAAGGGAATACTCCGCCGCTACTATGCGGTGTGGCTGATGTTTTCGTTCGCCGGCGGATTTCTGTTCGGCGTCTATCCGATTTTTCTCAAGTCGCGCGGGTTGAGCCAGTTCGAGATCAACTCGGTGCTGGCCACGTATTTTATCGTTCTTTTCTTCACGGATGTCCCCACGGGTGCGTTCGCGGATGCGCTCGGACGGCGGCGTTCGTTCGTGGCCGGCACACTCCTGCGGGTGACGGCGTTCATCACGTACTTCTTCGCGCATCATTACTACGTGTTCCTCATTGCGGAGAGCATCGATGGTATCGGTACGACCTTTTGCAACGGAGCGATCGATGCGTGGGGTGTCGATGCGCTCGATGAAGCGGGCTACGACGAGTTGAAGGATCGGCTGTTCTCCCGCATCTCCCAGTTATCGAGCGCAGCGTTCATGTGCTCGGCGATGGTCGGTGCATACATCGCCGATATAAATATCGCCTGGCCGTGGCTGTTCGGCGCTACGGGATACCTGCTTTCGTGCATCGTGGGTGCGCGCCTGATGAAGGGTGAGACACCGCGCAATGCGCACCTGGATCTTCGATCGATGCCCCGGCACATCGTCGAGCAGATGGGCGGTGCGGTCCAACTCGGGTTTAAGACCGAGACGGTGCTGTGGCTAAGCTTCGCGGGTGCGATCTCGTTTGCGGCCTGGGCTCCGTACTGGCTCGAATGGCCAATCATGTTTAACGAGCGCTTCAATGTCGGAGTCTGGATCATCGGATGGATCTATTCCGGACTTACGCTGGCACGCATGATCGGCGCGGAAATCACGATCCGGTTCGCATCCGATGAATACGCCCGGGTGAAGCGGGTGACCACGCTGGTGGTGTTTGCGAGCTTGATGCTGTTCCTGGCAGGAGTCTTCGGCCATCGTCCGATGTTGTCACTGGCGATGTTGTTCGCGATGAACGTGGCGACGGGGGGGATGCAGCCGCTGTTGCAAAGCTGGTTCAACGAGCAGATCGAGTCGAACCAGCGGGCGACGTTGCTGTCGTTTAGCAGTACCTTCGGAACGCTCGGAGGGTCGATTGGCTTGCTGGCCGGCGGCGTTATCGCGGATACCTCCGGCATTCCCTTCGAGTGGCAGATAGCAGGGTTGATTTCGCTGGTCGCGGCGCCCGTCTACTGGTCGCTGCGACCGCGTGCAACCGTTCCGGTCGGAGTGACCGCCAGCGATTGAAGAGTGAAAAGGCCGGCAAAATGCCCCCTACTGGCGACGGGTCTGACCGTCCGTTAAGAATAATGAGCTAATGGCGCGCCGGGTGAGCAAACGTCAATGAAAATGGACTTCCCTCGAATCAAGCGGCTTCCACCGTACGTCTTCAATGCGATTGGCGAGTTGTGCCAGAAAGCACGCCGCGCCGGCGAGGACATCATCGACTTCGGCATGGGGAACCCGGACGAGCCCACGCCGCCGCATATCGTCGCCAAGCTGGTGGAGGCTGCCAGTAAGGGAGCCAACCATCGGTATTCCGTGTCGCGCGGAGTGTACAAGCTGCGGCTTGCGATCACCGATTGGTACAAGCGCCGCTACGGAGTCGAACTCGATCCCGATTCGGAGGCGATCGTCACGATTGGATCGAAGGAGGGCATCGCGCACCTCGCGCTGGCCATTCTCGACCAGGGCGACGTGGTGCTGGCTCCTACGCCGACATATCCGATTCATCAATACGGCTGCATCATCGCGGGCGCGCAGGTGCAAGGCGTTCCGCTGCGCGCGAGCGGAGAGGAATTCTACGAAGAGCTGACCGCGATCGTCAGCCGGACCTGGCCGCGCCCGAAGTTCATGATCATGAACTTCCCGCACAACCCGACCACCGCGACCGTCGATCTGCGTTTCATGAAACGGGTGGCGGACTTCGCGCGGGAGAATGAGATCATGGTCGCCCACGACCTCGCGTATGCGGACCTGTGCTTCGACGGCTACAAGGCTCCGTCGTTCATGCAAGTCGAGGGCGCTAAAGATATCGGGGTCGAATTCTTTACGCTTTCCAAGAGCTACAACATGCCCGGATGGCGGGTGGGATTCGCGGTCGGCAATCGGGAGATGATCGGCGCTTTGGCCAGGCTCAAGTCGTATTTCGACTACGGAATGTTCGCTCCCGTGCAGGTCGCGGCGATTGCCGCACTGAACGGACCGCAGGAATGCGTCGCCGAAATCAACAAGATGTACAAGAGCCGGCGCGACGCGCTCTGTAACGGACTCAACCGCGCTGGATGGCCGGTCGAGAAACCCAAGGCGACGATGTTCGTGTGGGCGCCCATTCCGGAACAGTTCCGCGCGATGGGCTCGATGGAATTTGCCAAGTACCTGATAGCGGAAGCGAAGGTTGCCGTGTCGCCGGGGGTTGGCTTCGGAGCTGACGGAGACGGCTTCGTCAGGTTCGCGCTGATCGAGAACGAACATCGAACGCGCCAGGCAATTCGCGGTATCCGCCATGCGCTTGCGCGGCTCGAATCGCAGCGTCCGCGCCGCGCGGCTTCCTGACCCGAATCTTCAACCAAAGGTCTGGTGGTTAGTACCGTGAAACCTGTACGGATTGCCCTGCTCGGATGCGGGACGGTAGGGGGCGGCGTGGTGAAACTGTTGCGCCGCAATGCTGCCACTTATGCGCGCAAGCTGGGGCGGCCGCTGGAGCTGGCGGCGATCGCTGACAGGAGCCTGCGCCCCGACCGCGCACTCGGCATCACGGCGGCGCTTATCACGCGCGATAGCGCCGCCCTGGTCGAGCGCCCGGAGATCGACATTGTGGTGGAGCTGTTCGGTGGCCATCAGCCGGCGCGCTCGTTGATCCTCAAAGCGTTGGCTGCAGGCAAGGACGTCGTCACCGGCAACAAGGCATTGCTCGCGGAGCACGGCGCCGAGATTTTCAAATCCGCGGCGCGGCGGGGACTCGCGGTCGGATTCGAGGCCAGCGTCGGCGGCGGCATTCCAATCATCAGGACGCTGCGGCAGGCGCTCGCCGGCGATCGCCAGCGGGCCGTATATGGAATCGTCAACGGTACCTGCAATTCCATCCTGACCACGATGAGCGAGCAGGGGGTCGAGTTCAAAACCGCATTGGCAGATGCGCAGAAGAGTGGAATTGCGGAGCCCGATCCCACGCTCGATATCGAAGGGCATGATGCCGCACATAAGCTCTGCCTGCTGGTGACGCTGGCATTCGGTGTGATGCTGACGCCGAACCAGGTTCACACCGAGGGCATCACCCGCGTTACGCAGGACGATATCGGGTATGCCCGGCAACTCGGCTACGCCATCAAGCTGCTCGCGATCGCCAAAGAAGATGACGGAATGATCGAAGCACGCGTACATCCGACGATGATCGCGGCAGATCATCTGCTGGCGGGTGTCGGCGGAGCGTTCAACGCGATCTATATCCATGGAGAGGCGCTCGGTTCCACGATGTACTGGGGGCTCGGCGCGGGACAGATGCCGACCGCGACGGCGGTCATGGCGGACGTCCTGGAGATCGCGCGCGATCGAATTGCGGGGGCATCAGCACGGCCGCACGCGTTAGGACTGCCGGTCGAGCACGTGAAACGCGCCCATGTTAAGCCGATGGATGACGTGGTATGCGAATATTACCTGCGGTTCATGGCGCGCGATAAGCCGGGAGTACTGGGTGCGATCGCGTCGATACTGGGACGCAATGGAATCTCCATCGCGTCGGTGATCCAGAAGGATCGCGGTGCGGAGAAGACGGTGCCTATCGTCATGCGGACTCACGACACTCCGGAGCGTAATTTAAAGCGCGCGCTCGCCCGGATCAGGCGGCTCAAGATGGTCGACACCAACCCAGTCTTCATTCGTATCGAGGAAAATCTGTAGGGGAATATGGCGAGCAGGAAGCCGCAGGAAGCAGGGCGCCTCACTCGATGGCCTGGCCTCATCGAACACTATCGGCGCTTCCTGCCGGTGGACGAGCGCACCCCGGTAGTAACTCTAAACGAAGGTAACACCCCGCTTATCGAGGCGCCGCAACTGGCCGAACGTCTCGGTCCCGACATAAAGGTTTACTTGAAGTTTGAGGGGGCCAACCCGACCGGTTCTTTCAAGGATCGCGGGATGACGTTGGCTATCTCCAAGGCGCTCGGCGAGGGCGCCAAGGCCGTCATCTGCGCATCCACCGGAAACACCGCCGCATCCGCGGCGGCGTATGCTGGCCGGGCCGGGCTCAAGGCATATGTTCTGATTCCGAAAGGCTCGGTCGCGCTCGGCAAGCTGTCGCAATCGGTGATGCATGGGGCGCGCGTGCTGGAGGTAATCGGGAATTTCGATATCTGCCTGAAGGTGGTTCGCGATCTGGCGGAGCGCGACCCGGTTCGAATTAGACTCGTCAACAGCGTCAACCCGGACCGCATCGCCGGGCAAAAGACCGGCGCATTTGAAATCTGCGACCAGCTGGGTGAAGCGCCGTCGCATCACTTTCTGCCGGTCGGCAACGCCGGGAACATCACTGCCTACTGGGCGGGATACCAGGAATACAAGGACGCGAAACTCTCAACGCGGCTGCCGAAGATGATGGGCTACCAGGCGGCGGAATCCGCGCCGATCGTGGTCGGGCATCCGATTGACGATCCGCACACCGTCGCGACTGCGATAAAAATTGGCAATCCCGCAAGCTGGAAAGGCGCGACTGATGCTCGCGATCAATCCGGCGGCATCATCGATACGGTGACCGACGCGGAGATTCTCGCGGCGTACAGAATGATCGCATCGGGAGGGGTCTTCGCCGAGCCTGCGTCTGCCGCTTCAGTGGCTGGCCTGCTGAAATTCGCCGCAACCGGCGGAATCCGTCCGGGATCGATCTGCGTGTGCACTCTTACTGGCCATGGCCTGAAGGATCCTGATACCGCGCTGAAGAACCTCAGCAATACGATCGTGGTGGAACCTGACATCGCAAAAGTGATGAAGATTCTCGAGGACTGAGCTCACCCATGAAGTACGTCATTATCCACGGTGACGGGATGGCCGACTGGCCCTGCGATGAACTTGGGGGCAAGACGCCGCTGGAGGCAGCGCGCAAGCCTAATATGGATTTGCTCGCCACGCGCGGTACGCTGGGATTGGTCGCTACGATCCCGGAGGGGATGCCGTCCGGCAGCGATGTCGGAACGATGACCATGATGGGCTATGACCCGCGCCGCTATCACACGGGGCGCGCGCCGATCGAGGCGGCCAGCCAGGGAATCGCGATGGGGCCGGCAGACGTCGTGTTCCGAATGAACCTGGTGTCCCTGAAGCCAAGCGGCAATGCGATGGTTATGAACGACTTTACCTCGGGTCATATCACCAGCGAGGAAGCGGCGCAGATCGTTTCCGATCTCCGTGAGCATTTGGCAGGCGATGGGATCGAATTCTTCAATGGCGTGAGCTATCGGCACCTGGTGGTGTGGCGCAATGGAACGATGAAGACCGTTCTGACGCCGCCGCACGACATCACCGGCAAGGAAGTGGAGTCGCATCTGCCGAAAGGTGAAGGCGCCGACCGCCTGGGTGACCTGATGCGTCGCGCTGCGACGATCCTGGCGAATCATCCTGTCAATCGTAGCCGACGCGAGCGCGGCTTGGCCGAGGCGAACTCGATCTGGTTCTGGGGTCAGGGGACGCGTCCCGCCGTTCCCACCTTGAGGGAACGCTTCGGGTACGAAGGTTCGGTGATTTCCGCCGTGGATCTCGTGAACGGGATCGGCCGGCTGGCGGGACTGGAGCTTATCAAGGTTCCAGGCGCCACGGGCTTCCTCGACACGGATTACGGGGCCAAGGGACGCTACGGGCTCGAATCGCTGCGCAAGCGGGACTTCCTGCTGCTCCATATCGAAGCACCGGACGAGGCGGGTCATATGGGCCGCGCTGACCTGAAGACTGAAGCGATCGAGAAAATTGACGAGCTGATCGTGGGTCCAATGGTCAAGGGTCTCGACGCGATGGGCGATTTCGCCATCTTGCTCATGCCCGACCATGCGACTCCATCGAAACTCAAGACCCATTCACCCGAGCCCGTTCCATTCGCCCTGATGACATCCGCGAATTTTAGGGATTCGGGTGCTGCCGCCAGGCGCTATACTGAAGCGGACGGCGCGAGTACGGGCATCAAGGTCGGTGACGGCTACACTCTGATAGACAACCTGTTCGGCCGCAATCATTTATCCAACCGCAAATGAACGGAGAACCGGATGGAGCGGAACCTTGCGCTTGAAGTGGTACGTGCGACGGAAGCCGCGGCGCTGGCCGCGGCCCGGTTTATCGGGAAAGGCGACGAGCGGACCGCGGATCGGGCTGCCTGCGAGGCGATGCGCAAGACCCTCAACTCGATTGCGATGGACGGCAAGATCGTAATCGGCGAGGGCAAGGCCGACGAAGCCGAATCACTCTACGAAGGCGAGATCGTCGGCAATGGAGCCGGCACCGAAGTCGACGTCGCGCTCGATGCTCTCGAAGGTTCGCTGATTTGCGCCACCGGCGGCCCCAATGCATTGTCGTGCGTCGCGCTGGCGGAGCGGGGGAAAATCCTCCGTTGTCCTGACACTTACATGGACAAAATCGCCGTGGGACCCCAGGGCCGCGGCGTAATCGATCTCGATCGGTCGCCAGCCGACAATCTCAAGGCGTTGGCTGAAGCCAAGAAGGTATACGTCGAAGATTTGCGAATCGCGATCCTCGACCGTCCGCGCCACGAGAAATTGATCGCGGAAGTTCGCAAAGCCGGCGCGGGTATCAAATTGCTCTCCGCCGGTGACTTGTCCGCCGCGATTGCGACCACGCGTCCGGAGAGCGAGATCGACATGCTGATCGGCGTCGGCGGCGCACATCAGGGCGTGCTAGCCGCCGCAGCGATTCGTTCAGTCGGCGGAGAAATGCAATGCAGGTTCGTGCCGCGCAATTCCCAGGAAGCCGAGGCGTGTCTCGCGGCGGGCATTCTCGACCTGCAACGGCGCTACACGCTGGAAGAATTGGCGGGAGACAACGTGATGTTCGCGGCGACCGGTGTTACGACGGGAGACTACCTGCGCGGTGTCAGGTTTTTTTCGGGCGGAGCCATGACCAACAGCGTCGTGATGCGATCGCAAACCCGCACCGCGCGCTTCATCGAGGCGATTCATCATTTTGATTTCAAGCCGGAGTATTGAGCCATGAGGAGCAGGCGGCTTGGCCAGTTCTCGATCGCGATCGCGGCGGCCGCGATGCTGGGGCTGCTCAGCGCGTGTTCGACCTCGGGCGGGTCTCAGACCAACACCGCGGCGTTGAGCGATATCGGATGCCAGTTCGAATCGAAGAAGGTCTGCGAGCAGGCACTGGCCAAGCCGGTCAACTATTCATCTGGAATCACGACCGGCAACCAATCCTACTTTCAGCAGAACGCCCCAGCCACGGTTTGGCAACAGGTGCCGATCAAGGCACCGGGCGGATCCGAAGTCGATGTACAATGCCAGGTGGACACCCAGAACAAGACCGTGGTTTACGCCTACGCTGCGCCGAGCGGCACGGTTTCGGAGAGCGATCGCAACTGGTTCAAGCAGTCCGGATGGTGCCGAGGCGACAAACAAACTGAGGCGGTTCCTGCGCCCAGAGCAGAGGAATGAGATCGATGGAATTGCAGCACATAGTTTTTGAAAAAGGTCCGATCTCGACTGCGACGGTAAATCGCCCGAACGCACTCAACGCACTGAACAGGGAAGTGCTGGAGGATCTCACGCGGATAGTACGCGAGATCCGGCACGATCCCTCCGTGCGCGTGCTCATTATCACCGGTGCAGGCGATCGCGCGTTTGTCGCGGGGGCCGACATCGCCGCGATGTCAGAGATGTCAACTGCGGAAGGACTCGACTTTTCGCATCTTGGACATCGAGTGCTCTCAAGCCTGGAAGATTTGCCGATTCCCGTGATTGCGGCCGTCAACGGGTTTGCGCTAGGTGGCGGAACTGAGCTCGCCCTGGCTTGTGACCTGGTAATCGCCAGCGAGAAAGCGCGCTTCGGTCAGCCCGAAATCAACCTGGGACTGATACCCGGGTTCGGCGGAACACAGCGTTTGGCGCATCGGATCGGCCAGGCCAAAGCGCGAGAGCTGGTGATGACGGGTGACATGATCGACGCCAAAACTGCCCTCACCCTGGGACTGGCCAACCAGGTCGTCGCGCCGGAAGAACTCATCAAGACCGCGAGGGCGTTGGCG
>DATJWT010000279.1:0-3649 GCA_035500975.1 Binataceae bacterium (SeqCode) | reverse complement strand
TTCGACCGAAGGGCAGTAGCGTGGTCCGCGACTCTGGATCACGCCCGAGTACATTGGGGAGCGATCGATACCTCCGCGGATAATTTCGTGTGTGAGCTTGGTCGTGTGCGTCAGGTGACAGGGAATCTGCGGCCGATCGATCTGTTTTGTGCGGAACGAAAATGCCGGCGCGGGCTCATCGCCGTTTTGAATCTCAAGTCCGGCGTAGTCGATCGTTCGCGAATCCAGCCGAGGGCAGGTGCCGGTCTTGAGCCTACCGACGCGAAATCCCAGTTTCGTTAAATCTTCGCTAAGACCCATCGCCGCGAAATCGCCGGCGCGTCCCGCGGAATAATTCTTCAGTCCGATATGAACGAGACCCTTGAGAAAGGTTCCCGTCGTTATGACGACGGTCGGAGCCTCGAAGACCTCGCCGATTTGCGTCTCGATGCCGCGCACGCATCCGTCTTCGACAATCAACCGCTCAACGCTTCCCTGGCGTACCGCAAGATTCGAAGTCGTCTCAAGCACGCGCTTGCTGCGGGCCCGATATGCCGCCTTGTCGGCCTGCGCGCGGCGCGCACGCACGGCGGGACCCTTGCGGGTGTTGAGAAAGCGGAACTGGATCCCGGTCTCATCGATCGCCAGACCCATCTCGCCCCCGAGCGCATCGATTTCGCGCACCAGGTGGCCCTTGCCGATTCCGCCGATCGCGGGATTACACGACATCTGGCCGATGTGGTCGAGGTTGAGCGTGAGCATCAAGGTCTTCGCGCCCATCCGCGCCGCGGCGAGCGAAGCTTCGATACCGGCGTGCCCGGCACCGACCACAATGACGTCGTACTTCATGGCTGGACGGGAGATTATCGCGCAGGAAAGAGGTGGAGCAAAGCAACAGAAATCCGTACGTTCTCCGGGGATTTCCGGTCTGTAGGCTTTTCCTACTTTCCGATACAGAACTCGGCGAAGATTTTATCCAGCACATCTTCGCTGGTGACTTCGCCGGTGATGGCGCCGAGTGCATCGGCCGCGGCCGCGATATCGACCGCGACGATCTCGGGCGGCATCGCGCGCAGCGCGCTCTCCCGCGCAGCCTTGAGCGCGCGCAGTGCCGCCGCGAGCGCATCGCGATGCCGTCCGCGCGAGATCGCAATCCCGCTTTCAGCGCCGGGGCCCGCGAGCGCATCGATCGCGCACGAGAGCTCCTGGCGCACACGCGGGAGACCATCGCCATTCAGCGCGGAGATCGCGAGGATCGGCATCGCGATTCCGGCGGCTTGCAGATCCGACGGCGCAAAATGCCGCCCAAGATCGCTCTTGTTCAGCAGCGCGACCCCCGCGCGATCGCGGCACAGCGCGACGATCGCCGAATCGTCGGAATCGAGCGGCTGCGAAGAATCGAACATCGCGATCAGCAGATCGGCCTCGACGGCCGAGCGGTGGGTCCGCTCGATGCCAAGTCGCTCGACCTCGTCACGTCCCTCGCGCAGGCCGGCAGTGTCGAGAATCGTGAGCGGAACGGAACCGAGCTGAATCGTGTCTTCTATAACGTCGCGGGTCGTGCCGGGGATGTCGGTGACGATCGCGCGATCGATGCCTAGCAACAGGTTGAGCAGGCTCGACTTGCCGGCGTTAGGCTTGCCGATAATCGCGGCGCGCGCGCCTTCGCGGGCGAGCCGTCCGCGCGCGAAGCTGTCGTGCAGAACGGCGACGTCGCCGATGATGCGTTCGATCTCACCGGCCATCTCGCGACGCGAAGGGAGCTTGATGTCCTCGTCGGAGAAATCGATCTCGGCCTCCAGATGCGCGCGGATGCCAACGACCTTTTCCCGGAGCCCGCGAACTTTTTCGGCAAGAACACCGGACAGCTGAGCCAGGGCCTGCCGCAAGCCCGCTTCGCCGCGAGCCCCGACCAGGTCCGCGACTGCCTCAGCTTCGGTCAGATCCATCCTGCCGTTGAGAAATGCACGGCGGGTGAATTCTCCAGGCTCGGCCATGCGGGCGCCATGCGCGACTGCCAGGGCAAGAACCCGGCGCACCAGAAATGGGCCGCCATGAAGCTGCAATTCGGCGACGTCCTCGCCGGTCAGGCTATGGGGCGCACGCATGATGAACGCGAGGGCGCGGTCGAGATGCGCCCCCGTCCCGGAGTCGATGACGTCACCCAGGTAGACCCGCCGGGGCTTGAGGGCACGATCGCTGACGGGCTTCCAGATGGCGCGCAGGATCTCCGGCGATTTCGGCCCGGACAGCCTGATGATTGCGACTGCGCCGGCTCCAGGAGCGGTGGCGGGAGCAACGATAGTGTCGCGCAGGTACATTTCTGGTTAGATGGAATCGGGATGTCCCCGATTGGGCTCTTTAAGGAAGCCGGAGCCTTGCCCCAATGGCGTCAGTGTGGTTCGATTGCGGCTATCCCTGAAGGAAATTCTAACGTAAAATCGCGCTCTTTCGGAATCCAACTCCCCGGGGCCCTGACCCGGGCATAGATAAAATTGGCCGCAGATGAAAAGGACCTACCAACCTCACAATCGACGTCGAAAGCGAACCCACGGCTTCATGGCCCGGATGGCAACCCCCGGCGGGCGCAAGGTGCTGAAGCGCCGGCGCGCAAAGGGGCGCAAACGCCTGAGCACCACGATTCCACGCAAGCAGCCCGGCTAGCAGTTCCACGATCGTCGCGGAGCTTCACCGCCGCCGACCGGTTGCATCGCAGCGCCGAGTTCCTGCGCTTGCAGCGCAAGGGCGCCCGGGTTCAGAGCAAACATTTCGTGCTGTATGCGGGAAGGCTGGGGGAAGAAGCCGAGCGGCGGCTGGGAGTAACGGTCTCGCGCCGAATCGGTAATGCCATCGTGAGAAATCGCCTCAAACGCCGCGTCCGCGAATGCTTTCGGCTGACCTTGCGGGACGAAGTTCCGCGCGGAGTGTCGATCGTCGTGATCGCGCTGGCCGGCGCCGGCATTCTCGACACCCCGGCTATCAATCGCGAGCTGGCGGCTGCTACCGTCAATGCGGTGAAGCGCCTCGAGGCGCGATGATGAAGACCCTCAGCCAGATCCCGCGGCTATCGGCTCTCGCCCTGCTTTCGATCTATCGCACAACAATTTCGCCGGTGATTCATGCCGTAGCTGGTCCCGCGTGCCGCTTTGAACCGTCGTGTTCGCGGTTCGCGTCGGATGCGATTCGCGAGCACGGACTGATGCGAGGCGGCGCGATGGCTCTCAGACGGCTCGCGCGATGCCATCCGCTGGGTGGACACGGCTACGACCCCGTCCCCGCGAAGAGGCCCTAGTCAGGAAGATCCTTGGATACCACCCGTTTATTGCTCGCGGTCATTCTCTCGCTGGGTTTGATCTTCATCTACCAGGAGCTGGTCCTGAAGCGGATAGCTCCGCCGCCGACCCAGGAAGCGCAGAACCTGGCACAATCAAGCGCCGGCGCGATGCCATCGTCCGCCGCCTCATCGGCAGAGACGGCGCAGCCGAGCGCCGTTCAGCCGGTGGTGACCAGTGCGTCCCCGGCCTCGTCGCTCCAGCCGGCTGCGCCACTTAGTGCGGAGCGGCTCCTCACGATCGAAACCGACCAATATGTCGCGCAGGTCACCACCCGGGGCGGCAGGATCAAGAGCTATCGCCTGAAGCAATTTCGCGAGACTGCGGCACCCGATAGC
>DATJWT010000278.1:0-4289 GCA_035500975.1 Binataceae bacterium (SeqCode) | reverse complement strand
CGAACTATGCGGCCAGAACGGGTTCGGATGGTCAAAGCGGCTCACGATGATTCATTCGACTGTCACCAATCCCGCTTCGCCGGAGAACGTCAAGGGATTCTGGCTCAAGTTCGGCAGCAAGTATGGTTATAGCGCCGAGGCTGCGGCGGGAGCTCCCGCAAAGATGACGGCGATTCTGAATTTCCTGGATGCGCGCCTGTCCAGCCAGAAAGCCAAAGGCAGCCGCTTCTTTATCGGCAGCCAACTGACCGCGCTCGATATCTACTGGGCGACGTTTGCCGCCCTGCTCAAACCACTCGAACCGGACCTGTGCCCAATGGCCACCGGGTTCCGCGATTTCTACTCAGAACGCGACCCAGGCGTGATGGCAGCTCTGACCAACCAACTCTTGGCGCATCGCGACTTCATCTACCGCGAGTACCTGGAGCTGCCGATCGTGTTCTGAAGCCTTCTCTGCTGGTGGGGCGGGCCGCCGTGCCCGCCGACGATGAGTTGGCGTCCACGCCAGCGCCACCAATTCCTATTTTCGCGCAAGCGCCCGCGGCGGGAGACAGCTGGCCGCGTTACGGAGTCCGCGGCGATCGCTTTCCCGGATCCTTGTCCGCCTTGGGCGCACGCTTACGCTTGGGTTCCGCCACCGGTTTTTCCGCCGTCGTGTCCCCTTCGAACGTGTCTTTGGCTTTTGCCACGATCGAGCCGATGCGACTTTTCCGCGGTCGTGATGCGCCGGTTGCTTTCGTGTTCGACTTTGCCTTCGCCGCTTCCCCGTTGGCGCCGTTTGATACTTCTCCTGCGGCGCCGTTGGCTACGATCATTTCTACTTCGAGCTCGCGCAACGCCGTGTGCCAATGATCCTCACCCCGCCCTTCCGGACGGCCCTCGCGTTCCCAAATGTAATATGCGCGAATGCGCACGAGTTCGTCATTAACTTCGTTCATCGTCATCAAACCTTCCCATCATCAATAAGAGAAACCGGGCACTCACTGATGTGTCCAGGCAAAGAAGCATGTCACGTGCCATCGATTGTGCGGTGATCTTACGTCATCGCGCAGCTCGATGCTCGATCCAATTTATGAAAAGCAGATGAACTCTGCCCCTGGAATCCGGGGAATGCAGAGCGGATGCTCGCGCCGGAGCAGGCAGATGCCGATGCCGCAGTCAGCGGCTCGCGAAGGGGTCGAGTATCTTATTTTGTCACGTCGACGGGAGGTGTTGGCTCACTCAATTTCGCCGTTACCTCCTCGTCGGTCATGCCGAAGAGCCGCTCCATGTTGTCCATCATCGGCTTGCCGTTGTTCGGCGGTGGGTTCTTGATCTTGCCCCCTTGGCTCTCGAACGCGGCGGGATTTCGATAGCGACGCAGGTCTGACGGCGTGATGCCGGCCAGGCGCAGGACTTCGGGATCGAGCCAGGCATCGGCGTTGATGCCCTTTCCTTCGGAGGTTGAGAATTCGAGCATGATGCCTTCCGGCGCCGCCAGGTAGATCGATTTGCAGAAACCGTGGTCCAGCGGCCCCATCACCCAGTAGCCGTGCGAGCGCACCCGATCGCGCATAGTGAGCAGGTCCGCTTCGTTGTCAACGTTGAGCGCGACGTGCTGCATGACGCCCGCCGCGACCGGCTGCGCGGGAGAACCGGCATGCGACACGCCCTTGATGCCCTGGATTTCGCCAATCTCCGGGCCCTGTACGAAAGCGATCGACGAGCTGTCGTTCAGTTTGAGAAAGCCATGAAAGGTATTCTTCACGCCGTGCATCCAGTACAGCGCGACCAGCTCCATCCCGCAGACCTGGGTGAAGAATTCGATCTGGCCCTTGATGTCCTTGGTGCAAATGGCGAGATGGTGAACTCCGTTTGGCAGACCCATGGCTTGGGACCTCCTTGAAGACAACCCCTGCCTTCTCATTACTCCTTCTACCGGCAGGTGCAACCGGCGCTGGTTTTACAATCCCGCACGATTCTTCTACAGACAACCTCAACGACTCTGATCCGCCCGCGGAGGTGCCCATGAGCCTGGTTCCGTATGCCAATATCGACAAGCTTCCCGAAGATGTTCGCCAAGCGCTCGCAGAGGCGCCCGTGCAACTCAACATCTTCAGGATGTTCGCCAATGCCGAAACCTGCTTCATCCCGTTCACGCGCCTGGGCGGCGCGATCCTGGGGCGTCAGCAACTCGACGCGAAGCTGCGCGAGATGGCGATTCTGCTGGCGGTCGGGATCGAGGGCGGCGAGTACGAATGGGTGCAGCACGTGCCTATCGCCATCGCGGTCGGCGCCAACCAGGCGCAGGTCGATGCGATCGCGAAGCGCAAGCTCGATGCATCGTGCTTCGACGAACTCGAGCGCGCGATACTGCGGTTCACCGAGCAGGTGGTCGAGAAAGTGCGAGCCGACGAAGCGGTGGTGAAAGAGGCGATGAAGTTCCTCTCGCCACGCGAAGTCGTCGAGCTGATCATGACTATCGGCTTCTACATGACCGCCGCCCGCATTACCGAAACCACGCGCACCGATCCCGACCCGCCCGCCGGCACCAAAGTGATCGATGCAATTCGCAGGCAAGAGTAGCAGCGCCGTCCCTGCCGCGGCCTCTCGCTTATCGCGCCGGCGCCGCGGCGTTCATTCGGTGCCAGCTGTTTGATATTGTCAAACAGCTGCAATGCGGGGGCCTGTGTCTTTAGCCCACCGAGCCTGCGGAGACTTTTACTCTAGTGGCGCTGGACGAACCCGGTTCATCATCTGTGGAAGCGCGCGCTGTTTTTGGACCCGCGAGTCCGCAAGGCGGAAAAATCTCCACCTTTCTCGCCCCCCTCATCGTCGGATGCGCCCTGTTCATGGAGATGCTCGACTCCACGGTCATCTCCACCGCCCTGCCCGCGATCGCGCACTCGATGCATGAAGACCCCATCCGTCTCAACCTGGCGATTACTTCGTACCTCCTGAGCCTCGCGGTCTTCATCCCGATCAGCGGCTGGATGGCCGACCGGTACGGGTCGCGCACGGTGTTCCGCACGGCGATCGCGCTTTTCACGTTCGGCTCGATTCTCTGCGGTATCTCGCATTCGCTCTCGCAACTCGTTGCCGCCCGCGTCATCCAGGGTTTCGGCGGCGCGATGATGGTTCCGGTCGGGCGCCTGATCGTGCTCAAGACCATCCCGAAGTCCCAGCTGGTCGAGGCGATGTCCTATCTCACGGTGCCGGCCGTGCTGGGCCCGGTGGTCGGACCGCCCGTGGGCGGTTTCATCGTGACCTACTATTCGTGGCGATGGATTTTCTTCATCAACGTGCCCATCAGCCTCATCGGCATCACCCTCGTCACGATGTTCATCGAGAATATCCACGAGGAAGATGTTCCCCCACTCGATCTCCGCGGCTTCGTTCTGACGGGCCTGGGACTGGCCGGGCTGGTGTTCGGCTTCGAAATGGTGGGCCGCGGAATTCTGCCGGGAAGCCTGGTGATGTGCCTGCTGGCCGGTGGCGGACTCTGCACGGGGGCGTACATCTTTCACGCGCGGCGGGCGCGCTTTCCGATTATCGATCTCGCGTTGCTCAAGATTCCCACCTTCAACTCCGCGACCGTCGGCGGCGGACTCTACCGCATGGGAATCGGCGCGCTGCCGTTCCTGATGCCGTTGCTGCTGCAACTGGTGTTCGGCCTGACGCCGTTTAAGTCGGGATTGATCACCTTCACCGGCGCGGCCGGCGCATTGATCATGAAACCGACCGCTCCGCCGATCATTCGCCGTTTCGGCTTCCGCAACGTGCTGGTCGGAAATGGCGTGGTCAGCTCGCTCATCCTGATGAGCTATGCGCTGTTCCGCCCGACCACTCCTTACTCCCTGATCGTCGCAACTTTGCTGTTCGGCGGATTCCTCCGCTCGCTGCAATTCACCGCGCTGGGCACGCTCGCGTACGCCGATGTTCCCCCGGTGCTGATGAGCAACGCCAGCAGCCTCGCCAGCATGGCGCAACAGTTGTTCCTGAGCCTCGGCGTAGCAACGGCCGCGCTGCTGTTGCATGTGAGCCTGCACGGCCGCAGCGTGGCGACGCTGACCTCGCGCGACTTCACGCTGCCGTTCGTGATCACCGGCCTGCTCGCGGTCGGGTCTTCCATGATCTACTTGTGGCTTGATCCGCACGCCGGACACGAGGTGAGCGGCCGACGCCCTTCCGACGCTATCTCGGAGGCGATCTCAGTCGCGGCGGAGCCGGAAGCGATCGACTGAACCAACGTTCGCGGGGCTTTTCATCCCGAGCCGGACAAGCTAACTAAACTTTCACGGCGATCGATT
>DATJWT010000277.1:0-10101 GCA_035500975.1 Binataceae bacterium (SeqCode) | reverse complement strand
GGATGAACCGCAACGAAACTGAGCCGCGGCGTTTGAAGCGTCTCCTCCTGCCGGCGCCCGAAGAAACCCTGGTGATCACCCCGGCGTCGCCACTGGTTAACAGCGTAAAGAACGACGGCCCCGAACTGCTCGATGCGCAGGCCGCTCCCGGCAGGCAAATGCGATTGATATGAGCAGGCGGCGGAACTCTCCCGAAGTTGAAGGTCGAGTTGCGCGCGCTGTCGGTTTGGAAAATCGAACCCGGTTGCGCACGGATCATGTTTTCGATCTGCCCGGGTCCGACCACTTGTGGATTGGTGCTTGCAGGCCAGGGGCTGTGCCGCGCGCTTCGCGGTTGCTCAGGACCTCGGCGCGAGGCCTTCCCAAGCCAGGTCGGTAAGCTGCGCCGCGAGTCGGCGCGCATCGCGCTCGGTCGCTGACTTCTGGACCCACCAGAGCCCGGCCATGTGCAGCATCCCGATGATCGCGTATCCCCACGCCTCCGCCGGCGCCGGGTCGAGGCCACGACTCTTGCGGTCCTGCGCGATGCCGGCGATCAGCGGCTCCGCAGACCGGCGCGCGAAGGCGAGCGTGCTGTCGAGGGTCATGTCTCCCGTTCCTGCACCATTCACGAAGGCATAAAGGTCGCCGTGCTCGGCGATCGTCTCCAGTTCGGCGCGGATGACACTTTCGAGTGAGTGACGTCCGCCCGCAGCGGTTGCCAGTGCCGCGCCGATCGCGGCTTCGATACGGGTCAGGAGGCGTTCGGCGAGAGCATGGACGAGCGCGCGGCGGTTGCCGACGTGCGCGAACAAGACCGGCTTCGTCACTCCCGCTTTCGCCGCGATTCGCTCGAGCGACACGGTTGGACCGTGTCGGCGAATCGCCCCTTCCGCGGCATCGAGCAAGCGCTCGCGATCGACTACCGGCGGTCGCCCGACACGCGTGGCCGTGCCCGTGCCCGTGGTCACAGGTCGGCGGCTGCGGCGGGTACGTCCCTGCTTCTGCATGGCTTGCATTAATTTTCTACCCTTGGTAACTAATTGCGGCTCTTTCGCGATGAAAGCTTGCCATAAAACCCCGGTCTCGGAAATCGAGCCCGGGCGTCGCCCTTCGCCGGGCGGCGCGTTCAAAACACGGAGTAACCCATGAGCACAGCACCTTCAGTCTTCGCCACGCCTTTCCATCTGCGGGGCAACTTCGCGCCGGTTTTCGACGAAGTCACGTTGACAGACCTTCCCGTCACCGGAGCGCTCCCCAGGGAGTTGAATGGCCGCTTCTTCCGCAACGGCTCGAATCCGCAGAGCGGCACGTCGGCGCACTGGTTCCTCGGCAACGGCATGATCCATGGCGTAAGGCTCGAGAACGGCCGCGCGGCCTGGTATCGCAACCGCTACGTGCGGACCACGCTGTTCAACAATGCCAATGCGTCGGCGACGAGCCCGGAAGTGATGACGGACATGACTGCGTCACTGGCGAACACCCACATCGTCGCGCATGCGGGGAAGATCCTGGCGCTCGAGGAGGGACATTACCCATGGATGGTGTCTCCGGAGCTCGACACGATCGGTCCGCATGACTTCGGCGGGAAGCTGAAGACGGCCATGACAGCGCATCCGCGCATCTGCCCCGTCACGGGGGAGTTGCTCTTCTTCGGGTACGGCGCCCTTCCGCCCTATCTCACCTATCACCGCGTGGCGGCTGACGGCACGCTGGTGCAGAGCGAGGAGATCACGGTCAAGGGACCGACCATGATGCACGACTGGAATATCACGCGGAACTTCGTGATCTTCATGGACCTTTCGATGATCTTCGATCTCTCGCTCCTCGCGCAGGGCGGCATCCCGATTCGGTGGAGCGACGACTACGGAGCGCGCCTCGGCGTCATGCCTCGCAATGGCAGCAACCGCGACGTGACCTGGTACGAGATCGAGCCCAGCTACGTGTTCCATCCGATGAACGCGTACGAGGACGGCGACAACATCGTCATCGATGTGGCGCGGTTCAAGAAGCTGGCTTTCAGTCCGGTCGACGGCGAAGGCACTCCGGCGCTCCTCCACCGTTGGGTAATTGACCGCAAGGCGGGAAAAGTGCGCGAGCAGCCGCTCGACGATCGCGCGGCGGACTTCCCGCGCGTCGCGGATGAATCCGTCGGCCTCAAGCACCGCTACGGCTACATGACCGGGCTCGGCAGCATGGACCAGTTCGGGGGACATTTGATCAAGTACGACCTCGATCGCGGGAACAGCGAAGTGTGGGAGTGCGGCCGCGGCAATGGCGCCGGTGAGCCGGTATTCGCGCGTGCCGGACGAGGCGAGGACGAAGGATACATCCTGACGTTTGTCTACGATGGCGCGCGAGATGCCAGCGACCTCGTCGTTATCGATGCGAAAAACTTCGCGAAGGGACCGATCGCGCGCGTGCACTTGCCGCGCCGCGTTCCGTACGGGTTCCACGGCAGCTGGATCGCCGACTGAACCGGGGGCCGGCTGGGCCTTCCTCTTTGGTACAGGTCGGTCCCCGACATCCGCCCGCCGCCTTGCCGAGTTGGTCGAAGATGTCGCCCGCGCTTGCCTGAATCGGCTTGACGAGATCTGTCGTTAGTCGATCGGCGGGGATCGAGCTTTCCGACCGCCGACCTCCGCTGCCAATAGATTCCCTTTCTCTCGTGTGGCATCATTCGCGAGCTTGTTCCTGTGGGATTCGTGAACTGGAGCTCCTGTGAGTGGTGTTGATGGTGTGCGGCGCGGGATCGTTGTCGTTCCGGCGTTGTTCGCGATTGCGATTTTCCTGGTACTGATTTCGCGGCCTTCCGCCCAGACCGAGTTTCCCGGAACTTCGGCGCAAGAGAACGGCGGCACGATCTACGCCGTCAACTTCGATCCTGCGGGCGACTACACGGGCATCATCGCCATTAGTCCCGGCGATGGGACGCAGCGCCTGGTTTCATCGCGCGGCGCTCTCAACCATCCCTACGGCATCGCGATCGATGGCGGCAGCCTGGTTGTTTCTGACCCGGGCGCCGACGCGATCGTGCGGATCGATCTGCAGACCGGTGAGCAGACCGAACTGACCTCGAAGGGATTGCTGACTGCTCCGCTCGGCGTTGCAGTGGAGAGCGCGGGCACTATCGTCGCCGCCGATGGAAGCTCGATTATTCAGATCGATCCCGGGACGGGCGCGCAGAGCATCTTGTCGAGCGGCGGCGCACTTGCTGCGCCGCAATGGGTCCGAGTCGACGACGGCGGAACTATCATGGCCGAAAACGCGGACGGAACCTTCGTAGCGATCGATCCCGACAACGGCGCGCAAACGCAGGGTGCGGCGCCGGCCTTGCCGCTGATCGCGGTCGATTCAAAGAACGACATCATCCGCCTCGATGCGTCGGGGGCGGCTTCGATCATCGCTCAGGGCGGCCTGCTGCGACAGGTGAGCGCGGTCGCATCGATGAGTCAGGTCGCGCAAGCCGCCGCGAAGGCGACAAAAGTCAAGCCGACCAGGACCCCTACGGCGACGAAAACGGCGAAACCCAAACCGACAAAGACGCCGACGCCCACTAGGACATCGACACCAAAGCCGACCAAAACTCCAACTCCAACCAGGACGAAGACGGCCACCCCGACGAAAACCTCGACTGCGACGAAAAGTGCGACACCGAGCCCGACCGGCACCTCGACCGCGTCGTGCAACATGGTATTCACGGTGCAGAATCCTCTCCCCGCCGCCGTGGCCGGTATCGCGTATAGCCAGAGTGCGTGCGTGCCGGCGCCATCGGGCGCCAACGGCCTCTGTGGCGGCCCCGGATCGGGAACGACCGATCCATCGGGCGGCAATCCGCCGTACAGCTTCACGACCTCGGGGTTCCCGCCGGTTGGAATCCATCAGCAGCTCAACGGACTGATCAATGGAACGGCGGACGAAAGCGGAATCGAAAAAACCGCCAACTTCCAGATTTGTGCGACCGACCAGAGCGGATGCGAGGTCTGCCGTTCAACCTCCATCGCGGTTCGCGACAAATTCGACGGTTCCTACAGCGGGTCGTACTCCGGGACAGCCACGGATCAGGGGCAATCGGCGGGCGTCAGCGGCGGAGTGGCATTCACTGTTCTTGGGCGCGCAATAACCGTGACGGCGCCGGGATCCGGCAGCGGGGGAATTTCGTCGAACGGCAGCGCCAGTTTCGGATCCGCAGGGGGTAGTGTCGGAACCGGAGACGCGAGTTGCAGCTTCAGCGGCACTTTCGTCCAGGCCAATGCCGCCGGAACCCAGGCGACCGCATCGGGCGGATGGTCATGCTCCTTCGATGGCGGCCAGGGCAGCGCCAGCGGCACCTGGAGCGCCGGTGACTGAACGTCGACTGAGAGCGTCGTTGGTCGAAACTCTGAGCATTTCGGCGGAAAATCTCGGAGCGCTGTCGCATCGTCGCGCAACTGGCGCTGTACACGCCAGTGACCGTCGCGCGGCCCTGCGTTGATTCGAAACTGGTATATTCCGCCTCGATGGGGCTCCTCGACTGGGCGGCATCACACCGGGTAATCGGCAGCCGGATTGTTTCGGCCCTTCCTGATTTTGCCCTCGCCGGATTTTTCGGAGTCACCTGGCTGGAGCCCACCGCATTCGGCCTTCACTCGCTCGCTCGATGCGAACAAATCATGTTGATGGAGTTCATCATAGTGCACTCCTCCGCATTCCTCGGCTTCGCAATGACCGCGCCCAGGCGCCGCGACTTGCGCGTGCTTTCGGTTGTTGGTCTTGGAGTTCTGTACAGCCTGTTTGTTGGTTCCTTCGCCCTGGTGTTCCACAACTGGTGGCTGCTGGGTTCGTTCTGGATGCTGCTGCTCAACCGGATCATGTCGATCCTGCTGGGCCCGAGACCGCAAGATGGCGACCTCGACTTCATCGTAGTTGGATGGGCTACCGCGGTGGTCTGCTACCTGGGATTCGTATTCCTCACCGCATTCGCGAACATCCCGAGGTTTGGGATAAGCGCCGCGGCCGTTGCGGCACAGTCGATCCCGGGCGGCGGGATCTGGGCCGATCAACCATGGCGCGTGGTCGCCTTCGGGACCTTCTACTACGCGGCTATCGGCGTCACGGAACTGTTCGGCCTTGGTGCGCCACCGGCATCGTCTGAATCTCCCTCCTGGTCAACTGCCTCGAAAAAGTAGACCGCCCTCAGCGGGGGTTTCTTGATAAAATAATCGCCGAGCGGAGGAGTCGCGCGTGTCGCTTCTTGGGTTTCACGCGCTCGCTCTCCTCCCAGAGGTGCAGCTTGGAAAAACTTCACGTCGCCAAACAATTCCATCATCAACCCAAGGCCTACGAGGACATGCGCTTCCTCGAAAGCAAGGATGCGCGCGGCTTGCGCATCTTGTCCGAGTACCTGGAGCCGTTGTCGCGCTTCAAACGCTATGGCGTGCAGGACACGATCGTGTTCATGGGTTCAGCACGGCTGCTCTCGCGCGAGGCCGCAGAAGCATCCGTGGCCGCGGCGGAGAAATCACACAAAGGTATCGCAGCGGCACGCACCGCGCTGGAGCTATCCGTGTACTACGAGGCGGCACGCGAACTCTCCCACCGCTTGACTGATTGGTCGAAAAACCTCGATCGCGACGAGCGTCGCTTCGTCGTGTGCACCGGCGGCGGCCCCGGCATCATGGAAGCCGCCAACCGCGGCGCCTCGGAAGCCAAGGGACTGAATGTCGGGTTGACGATTTCGATTCCCAATGACGAGTTCGATAATCCATACGTCAGTCGCGAGTTGCACTTCCTGTTTCACTATTTCTTCATGCGCAAGTTCTGGTTCGTGTATCTGGCCAAGGCTGTGGTGCTATTCCCCGGAGGCTTCGGCACCCTCGATGAGTTTTTCGAGATGCTGACGCTGGTCCAGACCCGCAAGATGAAGAAGCGCATGCCGATCGTGTTGTTCGGCGCCCGCTATTGGAACGAGGTGGTGAACTTCGATGCGCTCGTGAAGTACGGCACCATCAGTCCGCAGGACCTGAGCCTGTTCCATCGGACCGATTCCGTGAACGAGGCCTACGAGATCATCACGCGCGGTCTCACGGAGAATGCGCTCGGAAATCCCGGCGCGGAGCTGTAGGCGATCTTCCCTGCGACTTCCGCGGCCACTCGCGATCGAGCGAGATTGGTGCGCCGCCCGTTACGGTCGTCAGCCCATGACGACCCGCGCAGTCGCGTTCCGTACGCACTATTGCGTAACCATCCAGCTTGACATTGCAGCGCCCCGGATGGATAAGCGGGACGTTCTCGTCTGGTTTTCACCGCTGAGGAACCTTGTTAACCCGCTGGCTACCGGGAGACGAGCGCGGTTCGGATGGACATCGTAGACTCGCAGGTTTCGAGGGGGCATTGGCGCCATGGAAGAGGTCACCACGGCCAGGAGCCGTGAGAGTCAACCGGCAGTTAGTCCCAGAAACAAAGCGTACCCACCGGAGTTGCAGGCTCGCGAGCGCGAAATCTGGCAAGGGCCGGAGCGCCCGCAAGGCCGGGCCGAACCGGCCGTGGGCTTCGGGCTCTCGGGCGGAGGAATCCGCAGCGCCACCTTTTGCCTCGGAGTGTTCCAGGCCCTTGTACGCAACAAGGAGCTGCTCCGGAGAATTGACTACATCTCAAGCGTATCGGGAGGCGGGTTCTTCGCGTCCTTCTATGGACGACTCTTTTCGAGGCCCGACGTTGACGGCCTGGCCGACATCACCCGCATCCTGTCGCCGGATGAGAACACCAGGCTTCAGTTTCGCAGCGGCGATCCCGATCATGTCCTGCGGAATGGATGGAAAGCGGAGATCTTTGTCTGGCTGCGTGAAAACGGCCGCTATCTGGCTCCCAACGGAAGCGGTGACCTGTTGACGGGCGTCACCGTCTTCCTGCGCAACTGGCTGACCGTTCAACTGCTGATTGCCAGCACCTTTCTCGCCATTTTTCTGATGGTACAGGCGGTTCGGGTATTCTGGCCTGACGCGGGCTTCCGGACTGGTTTCGTATGGTGGAGCCCCCTCTTCGAGCTGGCCGCGGCGGTAACGCTCATCTTCGTAATGCCACTCGGATGGGCGTACTGGACGTTCACCGATCCCGACCCGGGAACCGCGCAACCGGGACCCGCGCAAGGAAATGGCTCGGGCACGACCGGCAGAATTCTACTGAGCAGATTGGGCTTCGGTTTCCGTTCGTTCTTCGTTCTGCTCGCGCTCGCCGCGAGTCTGCTGGCCGCGAGCTCGATACTCATTCCGGATTATGTCTGGACAGTAACCATCGGGGTGCTGGAACTGACCTTCATTTTCTGGCAACTGGCGCTGCTGTTCGCGACCTCGAAGCCCGGCTTTTGGCGATCTTTCATCGTCGCGGCAGCGATAGTCCTCTCACTGTTGACGGCCTACACAGCCTGGATACAAGTCTACACAGACTGGGGGGAAACGCACTGGTACCTCGAGGTGGGAAGAAAGTACTGGTACCTGCCCGTCATGTTGGGTGCCATCTTGTTCGGCGTTACGTCCTTCGGCGGATTGTTTCTCCCTGCAGTCGAACAACGCGACCTGCTCAATGAAAGCGAAACCGCGCGAGGAAAATTGTCCCGATGGCTGCGGACCGCCCTGGTGGTGGCCGTGGTGCTGGCTTCATTTGCGCTGCTCGACACCGCCGGCGAGACGCTCTACGCCCTCGGCTTCACCTCAAGCTTCAGGCCCTGGCACTGGATCGTGGCCGCTGCGGGCCTCGTGGCCACTGTTTCGCCCTACGCCCGCTCGCTGCTGGGCTTTCTGACTCCGAAAAAGGGCTCGCGCCTGTCGCCCTCGCTGTCCCTCGTTGCGGGCGCAGCGGCGGTAGTCGTCATATTGCCATATCTGGTTCTTCTGAATTCACTTTCTCACGCGATCTCGTACAAGTTTGAGAAACCGTCCGATACTCCTGCGGTCGCTTCCTGCGAGAAACGGCAGGAGCCGACGAAGAATGCGCTCGACAACTCGATCGCGAATCTCGAGAAAGCAGGCGCCGCCGCCGGTTATTCGGCCGTCATCGTGGCGGTGCCGGGAAATGTCGTAGCCGGAGCAAAGCCCTGCCAACCGGTTCCGTCCGATTCACGACACCTCGGACCTCTCATGTACTTCCTCGCGCTGACCGGAGTGTTCATCTTCTTTACCGGTTCATCGATATCCCAGGCGGCATGGGTGTTTCTGAATAGAACTTCTCTGCATGCGCTGTACGCCGCACGCTTGATTCGCGCCTACCTGGGAGCATCAAACAAATTCCGCTTTCTTGCTCCGCCGCGAAAACCGGGGTTCGCGACGACTCCGTCCGGAGTTACAGACCCGGTAGACGGCGACGACATACCGCAAGAGGACTACTTCGTGGTGCCTCGGGCCCCGAGCGACCCCCCATCGCCGGGCAAACCATCACGTCCGCGCGACTCTGCCGATACGGCCGCTCAGAATCCGCCGGACGCGGCGGCTGCGCAGGCCGCAGTAAATATCTGCGCCAAGGGCGCACCCCTGCATCTCATCAACGTGACCATCAATGAAACGATCGATGGTCGCAGCAATACCGAACAGCGCGATCGAAAGGGTCTCGGAATGGCGGTTGGTCCCGCAGGTTTCAGTGCCGGCGTTCACCATCACGTGGTCTTCAGCGAAAAGACCCGGCTCGATCAGAACGGCGTCTTCAGCCCGGTGAAGATCTTTCCCCCGGCTCACGATGGATACCGGATCTTTGGACCCGATCAGCCCGAGGAGGCCGACGCACCGCCCGCGGCGGGTGTCTCACCGTCCGAAGGGGGTGCTGCACAACCCGGTGATGTCCACGCCGAGAAGTTCGAAGCCCAGCGGCTTTCGCTGGGAAATTGGACTGCGATCTCCGGAGCTGCCGTGTCCACCGGATTGGGCGGCCTGACCAGCCTCGGCACAAGTATATTGACCGCGTTTTTCAATCTGCGGCTCGGGTACTGGTGGGACTCCGGCACCCCGTCCCTGGTTCCGCGCCGACAGCCCGGTGGGCGGCTCGGCACCCTGTTGGCCCGGATGCTGCCCGTCCAATCTTCGCTGTTAGATGAATTCCTGGGACGTTTTCGCGGAACGATACGACGATACTGGTACCTGACGGATGGCGGACATTTCGAAAATATGGGCGGCTATGAACTCATTCGCCGAAGGCTGCCGGTGATCGTGCTGATCGATGCCGGTGCCGACCCCAACTATGAGTTCGCGGACCTGGCCAATTTGATTCGGAAGGCTCGACTCGACTTCAATGCGGAGATCGAGTTCCTGGTCCCTGCGGGGAACCCATTCGCGACAGTGAACAATTTCATCGGCGATCGGTTTAGCCACGTCAACCCGGCCTATTGCGGAACGCTCGATCAGCTGCGACCGCAGGGCCATCGACGCAAATTGAGTCCACGACACGCCGCAGTTGCCCGAATCAGGTATCTGGATGACCCCAAAAGCGATCACTACCTGGTGTTGATTAAACCGAGTCTCACCGGCGACGAACCGGAAGATCTGACTAACTATCACGGGGCTAATCCATCGTTTCCCCAGCAAACTACCGCGGAACAGTTCTTCGACGAGGCGCAATGGGAGAGCTATCGGCGTTTGGGACAACACATCACGGAGCTGGTCTTTGGCATAAACTGAAGCCGAGCGGACCTGCGGCCTCACCGCGAATCGGTTTTGCGCTTCGCGCTCGATACTCCGGGAAGGCCCGGAGCGGAGCTTTACGAACCTGCCGTTTGATTGATCGTTCAGTCGCTTGGTAGAAGCCGACCTGGAGGCCATCCAGATGAAGCTCGGGCTGCTCTACGAAATTCAGATTCCCAAGCCGTGGACGCCGGGATTCGAGGCCCGCGCCTACGGCGAAGTTATCGACCAGGTCATCCTCGCCGATCGGCTCGGATGGGGTTACGTCTGGGCCGTGGAGCATCATCTCCTCCCCCAATGGTCCCATTGCTCGGCTCCGGAAATCCTCTTCGGCGCGTTGAGCCAGCGCACCAGCCGCATTCGCATCGGCCATGGAATCGCCCTGCTGCCGAAGAATTTCAATCACGCGCTACGCGTCGCTGAACGCGCCGCCGTCCTCGATATCCTGAGCGGCGGCCGGCTCGAATTGGGCACCGGG
>DATJWT010000276.1:0-9563 GCA_035500975.1 Binataceae bacterium (SeqCode) | reverse complement strand
AGCACGTTGACCCCTTTCTGGATCTTCTCGCGTGCTTCCTGGGCAAATCGGACTATTTTCGCAGGCATGATTGGTGTGCCTCTCCTGGATTCAAATTTTGGTTGTCAGATTGATGTTGCGAGGAGGTCAGTCGAGAATCCCCAGTATGTCGTCCTCGCGGAGAATAAGATGCTCTTCGCCCTCGAGCTTGATCTCGCTGCCGGAATATTTTCCGAACAGGATCTTGTCACCCGCCTTCACTTCAAGCGGGATGAGCTTCCCGTTATCGTCGTGCTTGCCCTTGCCAACCGCGACGACTTTGCCTTCCTGCGGCTTCTCTTTAGCCGTGTCAGGGATGATGATCCCGCCCTTGGTCTTTTCCTCTTCCTTGATCCGCTTGACCAGAATGCGATCGCCCAGTGGTCTTATCTTCATGGGGACCCGCTGCCTCCTTACCCGTTCGTTTGATCTGTTGTTTTGGCCAGCTGTTTGACATCACCCGGCCACTCGCAAGGTAACCACGATTGCCGAAGTGTCAATTGGCACTCCTGACCTGCGAGTGCCAACCCGCAATCCTACCGCGCTGCGGGATTAAGACAAGAGGACGAGAGTTAAATCCGTGCAAACGGTCGGCGCAGCAAATTCGAAGGGGATTCAGGGCCTACAAGGCAAGTAAAAGAATCAATTAGGATGGATTGGGATAATTCCAGCGAGGCTTCTCACGTCAGGAATCGAACTCAACTTCCCGCCCGATTCGATCGCCCAGCACCTCCGCAAGCCTTGTGTAGAGATCGTGACCGTCCTTGTCGTCACGCCATCCCCCCGTGGCAGGGTCGAAGTTGTAATGCCACCCGTGAGCCTCGGCTGCGAGCCACACCTGCTTGGTCGCGGACTGGCGGCTCAGGATGAACTTGCCGCCATCGGGGAACTCGATTGTCACCGACCCGTCGGCGGTGGCGTAATCGGCTTCGTCAGGATCGAAGTCCTCCAGCCATTTCGCGACCTTGCCCAGGCACTCATCGGCGGCTTTCTGGAATTCGTTGTCATCCATGATTCGATTCTAAACCACAAGGACAGGAACGCACCAAGGCTCTCTCCTGACTTGATGCCTCTGTGGTCAAGACCCTTTTTCGTCTTCTCACATCCGCTCGGCAACAATGATCATCCGCTTCCCGAACAGCAGCGCCGGCGACAGCACGTGGCGAACGATCTCATCGAGCACGGGCTGCGACGGCTTCTTGTGCCCCGGCTTGCGCGCGTTGCGCGCGGAAACGGCGATCGAGAACTTCATTGCCGCCCACAGGATCGGCACCAGCGGCGCCGCCGCGATCGCGGTCGGGCTCATATGATCCGTGTAGACCCGCAGCTTGTCGAAACCCGCGAGACGAATCATGTAACGCGCCCGATAGTAATCGAGCAGGAACGCGTGGCCATGATAGATGCGCGCGCCGTTTTTTCCGCGCAGGGTCTGAACTTCATTGACCAGGCCCCGCCGCATGTTGCGCTGCCCGGTCAGGAACGCACTCATCCGCGCCGCCAGGTGCATCACGTTCGGCGTCGTGAGGACCATCTTGCCGCCCGGCTTGAGCACCCGAGCGCATTCGCGCAAAAAACCCATCTGATCTTCGAGATGCTCTATCCCTTCGCGGCAGAGCAGGTAGTCAAAGCTGGCGGCGCGAAACGGCAGCGGGTCATTTGCGTCGGCACAGATCCAGGTTTGAGCGGGCCCCTGGCGATGGCCCTGAAAGAGATCGATGGAGCAGACGCGAAAGCCCTGTTTGACCAGAGTCTCGGTCTGCAGGCCGCCTCCCGCCGGGACATCGAGGACATCGCCGGGTGGAAGGCCGGCAAACAGGCTGCGCGGACCGCCGCGAGCGCGAACGACGATTTCAGCTTCAGAGGGCTTGTTGACGCCGTACGGCGTGCGCTCGGCCATCAGTGCAGGATACCGCGCTTGCGCAATTCCTCATCGCGGTAGCGCCGGTAGAGCAACTCCCATTCATTGCTGCCTTCGGCGATGCCGCGTTTGATCGAGGTGATCTTGCGCCGCACCATCGAGTCGATTTCATCGCCTTTCTCGTTCCATTCGGCGATCATCTCGCGCCCCTGGCGCAGCGCGAGCGCGAAATTGGGAATTTCCGCCAGGCCTTCATCGCGCAGCTTTGCGAGCGATTCGCGCGCCAGGAACAGGATGCGAGCCTCGCTGAGTTTCATAACGCTGGCCTCCCGCCGCCGCGCGCTTCGTCAAGCACGATGAGCCGGAACATTGGGGCAGTATAGTCTGTCCTGGAGGTTGCCAGCGAATCGGTCGCTGAGATCCCTCGGCTTCGCTCGGGATGACGTATTGACACTAGAGCGTGAAACCCTTCTTCTCGGCCAGGCGTTGACGAATCATCGAGCGCAACCGCGCCGGGTCGGCGCGCGTATCCTTGCGCGCCAACTCGTCGGTCATCTTGTCGGCCTCGCGATCGATCTCCGCTTCCGTCGCGAAATTCGCCGACATCAATTCGACCACGCATGCAACGAGGTCCTGCTCGTCGGCCTTGGGCTTGATGATGCCCTTGGCGATCAGGCTGTGAACCAGGAACCCGGCGAGTGAGTCGATTTGCGATTCGCGAAGCATGATTTCAGAAAGCGGGAGCTATTGGCCGCCTTTGGGCTTCTTGGCGTTCTCTTTCTCCTGCGCTTCTTTATAGACCTCATCCATTTTCGGTTCGAGGGTTTCGTAAAATTGCTTGATGTGCCCGATGTTGGCGCCGAAGTCGCCCGGAAAGAATCCGAGTATCGAAGTCGACCCCGGCCGCGCGGTTCCCGAACGCGAGCATAGCTCGATATCGCCCTTGGGCGTGACGGTTATTCTCACGTCGTCCTCCGCGCCGATGATCCTGCTGGTGTAGATGCAATCCAGCGTGCCCGCCCGCGGGTCGGCCTTGACGACCTTCCATCCGCCGAGCGAGTTGGCGGTCTGCTGCGACAGGTCAAAGAGCTTCTGCCGCGAAATTCCCGGGAAGCTGCGCGTCATCAACTCGGGATAAACGTCTTCGTCTTCCTCGCCGGGACTCGCGGCCGCACCGGGCGGCGGCGCCCCGGGTTTCGATTGCGCAGCTGAAGCGGCGGCGGGAGTCGGGGCTGCGCCCGGAGACGGAGTTACGACCGGCGTGGGCTCGTCGGGCCATTTGCAGGTCGCGGTACCCAGTCCTTTTTCGCTGGTCGCGGCGTGGTCTTCGGTGATGAATCGGATGAACCGGGCCTTGGCCCCCGGCTTCTCGTAGATCGTCTCGTTGTTCATCAGCATCGAGATGCCCGCGATCGCGATGAACGCCGCCGCCAACGCGATCGCGATGCGCAACAGCGCGAACACCAACCGCCGCAGGAACGGGACGAAAATCAGCGCCAGGAGGACGACTACCGCGACAATCAGATTGAAGTAAGGAAGGCTGGTCATGACCGTGGAGGCTCTGAATGCCTAGCTCCTTTCGCGCTCGATGCGCAAGGTCGGCATCTCATGCTCGCCGCCGCGCATTGTATGCCACGGACAGACACCGAGATCAATCGTATCGCCGCGGATGCGCGGCGATACGATTATTCGCGGAAGGAAATCGAATCAGGCCGGCGATGCGGCGAAGCCGCCGGATCCGCCCCGCAGGATCGCATCAAAGCGTCCGCCCAGGTACAGCCGGCGTGCCTCATCGTCGCCGATCGCGATACGGCGGATGTCGCGCCGGAGAATCGGCCAGATTCCCCCGACCATCGGATGCCGCCCCTGGCGATAGGAGAAGAAGTAGTAGATGAACTGGCGGAGCACCGAGCGGCGGCTTTCCGCACTCATCTGGCGTCCGGCCGCAACCGTGAACACCGTGTGCAACAGGCGCGGGATCGAATAGAAGCCCGTGAACGCATCGCGATATGCCTGCATCCAGCTCGAGCGGTCGAGCTTGTCGTGCGTGAGCGTCACGTGCTGCGAGTCGAGGTTGTTGAAATCCCAGTCGATAATCGCGCCTTCCTTGGCGTACCGGACCTGGTCTTCGGTGCCGGGCAGCGGGGTCATGATGAAGAACGACACGATGTCGAATTTGATCTTCTTGAGGGTCTGCGCCGCGACCCGCCCGCAATCGGGGCCATCGAACGGGAAGCCGAGCATGTAGCCGGCGTGTGCGGACACGCCCACCTTGTGCCAGTTGTCGACCACGCGGCGGTACTTGTTGATGACGCGCGCGCGAGCTTCCTCGAGCTTGAGCTTGTGCTGGCGATCGTCGGTGTTCTGATACTTGGTCGCGAAGTTCAGGTTGTCAGGATTGAGCGACTCGATCCCGATAAACGCCATGTAGCATCCGGCCGCGGCCGCCAACTCCGTGAAGCGTTTGCTGCGCCGATGCTTCGCGCCTTCGGTTTCGCCCTCGGCAACATTCGCATAACAGGAGGCATCGACGTCCACCTGCATCATGAATGAAAATTTCGGGAATTCCTTCTTGACCTCTACCAGGCCCGTGAGGATTTCTTCCCAACGCGGCGAGCGGAAGAAGTCGTCATCGACCAGGAACAGCGACTCGATGCCATGGTTCTTGCACGCATCGCGCACCCAGGTGACCACTGCGTTGGGCTCGCGCGAGCGCATCGTGCGCCCCATCACGTTCTTGACGCTGCAGTACGAACACGTGAACGGGCATCCCCGTGACGTGTCGATCGTGGTCATGGCCTCGTTGAAGAACCGCGTCAGGTAGCGGTCATCGAGCACCGGCAGGAGTGCGTCAGTGATGAGTGGAACGATGATGTCCTCGCGGCCGGTCTTGGCGCGAATGCCGTCCTTTACCGAGTAATGCAACTGGAGCTCGCCGCGAAGATAGTCCTCCACGATTTGGCCCCAGAGATTTTCCGCCTCGCCCACCACCGCGGTAATTCCGCATTCGTTCAGAAATTTGACCGAGTCGGGGTAACCGCTGACGTGAAACCCACCCATCATGACGGGTACGCCCAGCGCCTTGAATTGAAGCGCGATGTCGCGGCCGCGCGGATACTGATTCGACTGCACGCCCGCCATTCCGATCAGCAGCTCAACACCATCCTCATGGGCTTTTTCCTTGATTGCCCTGATCGTTTCCGTGCTGATCACGCCGTCGCATATCTCGTCCCAGATGACAGTATCGAGGAAAACGTTGCGCTCGGCAGAAAATTTGCGGTTGAAGGCTTCATTGAGCGCAGCCAACGCCGTGAGGGTGTTGTTGGGCTGGACGCCATAGCGAAAAAACTGGACGTAGCCCTCTTCGTCGTAGCGCGAGGGCTTGATGAAATAGACTCTGACGGTGCGGCAAGGCTCGGGCTTGAGCGCCCCCTGCGCCAAGGCGCCCTTTGATGCGGTAAGCTGAAGAGTCTGCGCCGGACTGTCACCGCCATAGCGATTGGTTCCCAGCAACCAGTAGAGGATGACCGCCGCCACGACGAAGAAGACGGCAAGTGCAATCAAAAAAAGTACCATCACAACTCCTCTTCGACCTCGAAGACGGGGTAAACCCCGGCCCAAGACCGATCTAACCGACCGGTCAGAGTAAACCTTGCGGGCGGGGAAAAGTCAATCTTTTTAACGGAAAATCTACCACTAGCAGGAATTCTACTGGCTTTATAACGGGTCCTAAGGCGCCGGTACGGTCCATCGGAACTGTATCAGTTCGCGCCAGTCATGGAAGGGGATGGATTATCCCGCCGGTCCAGGCGAATCTACCGGTACATTTCGACCAGGTTCATCAGACCGAGGTCGCGGTATCGCTCAATCAAGTATCCCTTTATCTCCTGGACGCTGGCCATCTGAAGGGTTTCTCGCGCGATCGACCTGGCGGTCTGGTAATCGACCTCCCGGACCAGCTTGCGCACTACCGGAATAAACAGCGGGCTCAGGCTGAGTTCATCGAGGCCCATCCCGACCAGCAGCAAGGTCGCCAGCGGATCGCTCGCCATCTCGCCGCAGATATCGACTTCCTTGTCCGCCGCGCGCGCCACGTTGACGATTTCGCCGATCGCCGAGATCACTGCGGGATGGAACGCCTCGTAGAGGTGCGCGACCTTGGGATTGTTGCGGTCAGCCGCGAGCAGATACTGGATCAAATCGTTGGTGCCAATCGAAAAGAAATCGACTTCGCGCGCCAGCCGCGGCGCAAGCCACACAGCCGACGGCACCTCCACCATGATGCCGACCTTGATGTTCGGGTTGTGCTCCAATCCTTCCTTGTAGAGTTCGGCCTTGCACTCCGCGAGCAGTTCCTTGGCGCGCCGCAACTCATCGACGCTCGAGATCATCGGGAACAGGACACGCACGTTGTACTTGGCCGCCGTGCGCAGGATGGCGCGCAGCTGGACCTTGAACAGGGCGGGCATCTCCAGCGAGATGCGAATCGAACGCCATCCCAGGAACGGATTCTCTTCGCGCGGCACCCGCATGTACGGTGGATACTTGTCGGCGCCGATATCCAGCGTGCGGATCGTCACCGGGCGCTTGCCGACTTCCTTGAGCATCCGGTTGTACAGCTCGAGCTGCTGATTCTCGTCGGGAAAATCCTCGTAGGTCAGGAACGAGAATTCGGACCGTAGCAAACCGATCCCCTCGGCCCCGTAGCGTAGCGCCAGGTGCACGTCCGCGAGCAGCGCGATATTCGCCAGCATCATCACGCGATGCCCGTCCCGGGTGCCGCCCGGCTCGTGGTCGGCCTCGACCAGCTCGCGCTTGAAGGCCTCGTATCGTTTCGTGAGGCTCACGTAATCCTTTTCCACGTCGCTGCCGGGGTTCACGTAGACCAGGCCGGAGTTGCCGTCGAGCACGAGGTGGTCGCCTTCGACGACCGATTCCATCAGATGCTCAACCCCGACCACGGTAGGTATTTCAAACGATCGGGCAAGGATGGCGGCGTGCGAGGTCACGCCGCCCGACTGGAGCGCGATTCCCGCCAGGTTGTCATGCGAGACCAGCGTGAGCTGGGAGAGCGTAAGCTCCTCCGCGACGATTATCGTCGGCTTGGTGAACGCGCCCTTGCGATCTTCCTGGCGCAGATGGCGCAGCACTCGATGCCCTACGTCGCGGAAGTCGGTCGCGCGCTCACGCAGGTAGCCGTCGGCAACCGCCAGCATCTGCGCGCTGAGCTCGTCGATCACCCGGAATAACGCGCTCTCGGCCGCGAATCCCTTCTCGATGCTCTCGTGGATCCGCCCGATGAATTCCTCGTCCTCGAGGATCAGCCGGTGGCCGTCGAAAATCTGCAGGTCCGCGTCGGGCATCAACGGTTCCATGCGAACCTTCAACGCCACCAGCTCGGCGCGCGATCGCTCGATCGCATCGTCCAGACGGCGCAGCTCGGCCCTGGTATCACGCGCGCGCTGGTTGCGTTCGATGGTGCTCAGGAAAGTTCCGACTACGTGCGCGACGCCCTGGGCAAAGCCGGGCGCGGCGGGCAGCCCGACCAGCCGCGGTCGGCGAACCTTGGTGGGAGTTTTGACCCGGGTCTTGCCGCCGACTTTTTCGTAATCCTTGAGCTGGCGGTTGGCCTCGATCATGCGCCGTCGATATTCCTCGCGCTCCTTTTCCTTGGTCGCCAGGGTTTCGCGCAGCCTAAAGTGCGACAGCACGCCGGCGATCTGGCTCGCGGCAGTGCGCAGCAGCGTGATCTCGGTGCGCGAATATTTGCGGCGCGCGAGAGTCTGCGCGACCAGCACGCCAATCGGCTTCTGGCGCCCTTCCTGCACCGGCACGCCCAGGAAGGTGTGGTAGCGCTCCTCGCCGGTCTCCGGAAAATACTTGTAACGCTCGTGGCTGATCGCATCGGTCACCGCGACCGCCTCGTCTTTTTCAATGACCAATCCGACGAGGCCTTCGGTGGGACGCATCGAAACCCTCCCCACCGATTCGCGATCAAGACCAACGGTCGCGCGCAGCACCAGCCGCTCCCGCTGCGCATCGAAGAGATACAGCGAACAGACTTCCGCCTGCATCCCCTCGGCGATCGCCTCGACGATTTGGTCCAGCGCCGCGCGCAGGTCTGCGTGAGGCTCGCCGGCGATGGTCGAGATTTGCTCGATCAGGGCGAGACGGTCGCGATTGGTTGCCATAACGATTAAAGGGCGGGCGCCGCGGGATTTTATCGCACCCGTTCAGTACCGAACAACGGAAGAGAGCAGAAATCCGCGAATTTCACGGATTACGCAGGTTCCATGATTTGTTTCTGCGGAATCCGCGTGATCTGCGGATTCCGGCCGCGGTGTTTCAGGGCAGATCGAACGGCGCCAGCGCGTTTTGCAGCAAACCCCGCCCGGCGCGGCATCTGCCCGCCTTGATCGAATCGATGAGCCCGCGTTCGTCCTGCACCGGGCCGTGCAGCAGCGTGCTCACGCATCCCACCGAGCCGGCGGAATGCGAATCTGACCCCGCGACCTCGGGCTTTCCCAGTTCCCGCGCGACTCGCAGCGCGAACACGTTCTCATCTTCAGAGCACGCGCCGTTCAGCACTTCGATCGCATCGACAAACTCGAAGATCGCAAGCTTCGCGGCCCGGTCGGGCCGGTTCGGATCGATCGGCTCGCCATCGGGGTTGATAAACGAGAAGCGCGGGTCGAGCTTGTAGCGGAACGGATGGTTCGCGACCAGCAGCCCTCCCGCCGCATCGACTACCTTGCGCAGCTCGGAAAGCTTGTAGATTCCGCCGACGTAGCGGTCGAGGCCGAACACCCCGATATGCCCCATGTCAGTAGTGACTTCCATCCCGCGCAGGAAAACGACGCCCGATTCGTTGGCGAGCAGGTCCATCTCCCGCGGCTCCCACATATTGTCGTGTTCGGTGATACATACCGCGCCGATACCGATCGCGCCGGCTCGCGCGACGAGATCCGCCGGAGACAGGTTCGAGTCCGAACTGCCGCGATTGGTATGAAGATGAAGGTCTATGCTGAAGTAGGGCCCTGGCCGGTGCCCGCTTCCTGATGCCATCGGTTTAGATTCTACTTGGGCGGCTCCGTCGCCAGCGTGATGGTCTTCATGTGGTCGCCCTTCTGAATCTGGTCAACCACCTCCATGCCTTTGATAACGCCGCCAAAAATCGTGTAGTCGCCATCGAGTCCCGGCTGCGGCTCGAGGCAAATGTAGAACTGGCTGCCGGAAGAGTCGCGCTTGGGATTCACATTGTCGCCGGTGCGCGCGGTCGCAACGCTGCCGCGCAAATGATGCTCGTTCTTGTCGATTTCAGCCGGAACCGTGTAGCCCGGTCCGCCCATCCCGGTGCCATCGGGGTCGCCGCCCTGCACCACGAAATCAGGGACGACGCGATGGAACGTCAGGCCATTGTAGAAGCCCTTCTTCACCAGGGTTTCGAAGTTCTCGACCGTCTTGGGCGCGACCTTGGGATAGAGCTCGATCACGAAGGTGCCGCGCTCGGTATTGACGATTGCGTAATGTCCGGTGTTTCTCACGGGTAATCCATCCGAGCTTGAGCTGTTACAGGCGGAAGCGAACGCAAGAATCGCGACAAACGCCACCGCCATGGTGTTTCTGGAAAGCTTCACTTCTGTCCCCTTGGTCCGGTCTGAGTGAGTCTCAATGGAAGTATTAGACC
>DATJWT010000275.1:0-8357 GCA_035500975.1 Binataceae bacterium (SeqCode) | reverse complement strand
TTCTCGCACACGATGTATCCCGTCGGCACGCCCGATTCATGGAACGCCTTCATCGGGACCGGATCGAGCATTGGTCCCAGTGGCTGCGGGTTCAGGGCCGACTTAATCCACGGATGAATCTCCGGCGGCACGTCATTCATGAGGCCGGCATAGAACTCGGGCCCCATCGCTTCGAGCGGAACGGCCCGATTGGGCAGGGCGGCCAGCGAATCGATCAGGGCCTTCGAGCCCGCGCTCGCCGCAGCATCCAGCAGCGGCTTGCCATCCTGCGGTACGATCGCCGTAACGAAGACGCAGCGCTTGATGCGCTTGGGAATCCGGACGCTCACTTGCGAGATTGTCAGGCCGCCGAGGCTGTGACCCGCAATGAGCACATCGCGGAGGTCGCGCTCCTCGATAAACTTCACGACACTATCCACGTAAGTTGCGAGCGTAACCTTCGAACGGTCGTAGTAGTTCTGCCCATGACCGGGAAGGTCCACTGCATAAGCATGGTCACCGAGTCGATCGAGCTCGCTGACTACGCCCGCCCAGCACCACGCGCCGTGCCATGCGCCATGAACCAGAACGATATTGTTCGGCATCGGTGATCCTCCCGGGCCGCGGCGGCCTCGCCGGAGGCAGAATTAACCACGAAGGCACCCTCCTGCGCCACGGCTTCGGAGGGCAGACCAGGACACCAAGAGTCGGAGAGAAAATATTCTTTCCGGGGCGTTGTGCCCTGGTGCTTGGAAATTCCGGTCAGGTCGCGACGGGTGTGACGGGTTGGCCGTCCTTCATCTGCGTCGGCGGCACCACGATTACCGTCTCGCCCCCGGTCAGACCCTGCAGCACCTGCACGCCATCCTGGTATTCGCGGCCGAGCGACACATCGACGCGATGAGCCACGTCGCTGCTGACGACCCACACATACTTCCGATTACCGTCCTCGACCACGGCCTTCTTGGGAACCAGCACCAGCGGAGCTTCCTGCTTCACCGGCGATCCGCCAAGGAAGGAAATCTTCGCGCTCATCTCGGGTTTGATGATCGCGAGGTCGGGCGTGAGGATATGGACCTCGACCTTTACCGTTCCCTTCTGCCGGTCAGCTTGCGGGTAAATCTTCACCACGCGCGCATCGAAGCTCTGGTCTGGGTAGGCATCGAGAATCACCGTCGCCGGCATCCCCATCGTGACCTTGCCAATATCGCTCTCGTTGATATCGACCTCGGCGCGCATATCTTCGGTGTCCGCGAGCGTCGCGATATCAGCGGTTCCGGCGCCTGCCGTGGGCTGGCTTCCGTAGAAGACCATGTCGCCGACTTCGTGCGTCTTGCTCAGCACGAGTCCATTGATCGGCGAGCGGATCGTGCACTGGCTGACCTGAGTCTTCCAGTAGTCGATCGAGTTGTCGTCCTTCTTGAGGGTAGCCTGCGCTTCGGCGAGCTTGTTTTCGGTCATGTCCAGTTGATCGCGCGACACGACGCCGGCCTTGAACAGCGCCTCCTGCCGGCCCGCCTGCGCCTGGTAGAGCTTGATGTCGGCGAGCGCGAGATCGCGATCGGCCTGGTACTGCCTGAGCTCGGCTTGATATTCGGTGTCGTCGATTTTCGCGAGCAGGTCGCCTTTCTTGATGTGCTGGCCTTCCTCGATCGGCTCCGCGACGATTTGTCCGAATTGCTTGGTGCCGACCGTGATGTACTTGTGCTGGGTGACGATATAGCCGGAGCCGGTAAGCAAGGTTCCCGGCTGCCCGGCCTGCTTGATCGTCACCATCGCCGTCTGTACCTCGGGCGGACGCCCCAGCGTGCGGCCGTAAACCGCATAGCCGACTCCCGCAACGATCGCGATTCCCGCCAGCGCGATCGCAGCGGGAACCAGACGACTTGGGCGCTTCTCGGCCTTGCGCGCGATTCGAAGCGATTCCAGTTCGCGCAGGCTTGATGGCGGACGCGGCGACGATGGATCAGTGCTCACGGTCATCCCTTTCTAAGCGCTTCTACCACCTGCATTTTCATCGCCTGCCGCGCGGGAAGCCAGCCACCTAAAACGCCCATGATCGCGGCAAATACCAGCGCCTCCGCCACCACGGTCGGTGTCACCCGGAACGCAAACGCCATCGTCGAGAACGTGACGAAATTGCCGAAGCTGGTCGAGAAGCCGTTGATCGGCAAGGCGAGGATTACGCCAATCGCACCTGCCGCCGTGGCAAGCGCGAGCGATTCCAGCAGGAACGAACCCAGCACCGCGCCGGGCCGGAATCCAAGTGCGCGCAGCGTCCCGATCTCGGTCGTGCGCGCGGAGACCGCCGCGTACATCGTATTCATCGCGGCGAATACCGCGCCGATCCCCATGATGATCGCCACGATCATCCCGAGCGCCCGCAACTGGTTCGCGACCACTGACTGATCCTTGTAGTAGTCGGTTTCGGTCTGCGCCTGGAGGTTGATACGCGGATCGTCGGCGATGCGGTGAATGAGCGCATCGACGTCGGCGCCCGGCATCATCTTGAGGCGCGCGCACGCATAGTACGCGCCGCGCTGGGTGTCATCCTGGATATTGTGAATATCGGCCCAGACCTCGGATTCGAACGAGCTTCCGCCCGCATCGAAGATTCCCACCACTTTCCAGTCGCCGCGCCCGAAATGCATCGTCGAGCCGACCTTGGTATTCGCGTACCGCCCGACCAGCGCCTTGCCCACGATCACTTCGTTGAGGGCGGGCTTGAACATGCGCCCTTCGGTGATGTGCACGTTCTGATGGACCTGCAGCGCGACCGGCAGTACTCCGCGCACGACCACGTTGTCGGTTGCGCCGCCGGGCCGCTCCATCAGCACTTGTACCGGAAGCTCGGGAGAGGCGAGGGGATTGCCATCGCGATCGCGCTTAATCTGCGGCAGGAACTTGAGTGCATCGAACTGGTCGAGCTGAACCGCCGACGATGTTTCCGTGGTCGATCCTTTACGCACCACCACCACGTTGTCGGGCGAGCCCGTGTCGCTGATCGCCGAGCCGAGTCCCGCGACCATCGCCATTACGATGACGAACACCGCAACCACCAGCGCGATACCGCCCGCCGTCATCGCGGTCGAGACACGCCTGACCAGCAAGCTTCTGACGTTGTATTTGAGCGGAATAGCCATGTCAGGCGACCAGCCTGAGCGCATCGACGATGTTCTGGCGCGCCGCGGAGCGCGCGGGGAACCATGCGCTGAGCAACCCGATGAGACATGCGGCGATGAGCGCTTCGACGACGACGATCGGCGGCATCTGGATATTGCTGATGCCGATGGCGGGCGAGCCGACCGCGAACACCTTGAGAATCACGAACGCGGCGCCACATCCGAGGATGCCGCCGGCGAGCCCGATTATCAGCGACTCGCCGAGCAACAGCCCCAGGATGGTGCCGGAACGGAATCCGATTGAGCGCATCACGGCGATTTCGCCACGCCGCTCGCGAATCGACATGGCGGCCGTGTTCGCCGCCACCAACCCGATGGTCAGCACGACGACAAGTCCCAGAATCTCCGCGAGCTGAAAGAATGCGCGGTAGCCCTGCACAAAACCGCCCATGAAGGCGGCTTCTGATTCGCTGCGGGTTTCCGCCGAGGAATTCGCGAACTGCTCATCGATGGTCGCGATGATTTGCGGAATGTTTTCTGACTTGTCGGCGCGCACCCAGTACATGCTCACGAACCCGGGGCGTCCCGCCGCTTCCTCCAGGTAGTCACGCCTGAAGAACAGGAAGTTGGGCGGCGCCTTGTCATTCATCACGCCGACGATGTTGAGCGTGACGTTGAACGGATAGACCGTTCCCCTGAGCGATATCTGCTGCCCCACGTGCAGGTTGAAGCGCTTCATCGTACCGGCGCTGACCAGGCACGCGGTGCGCAGCCGCTTGAAATCGTCGAACGCCTGCTTCGAAATCCCCCAATCGTCCCACATGATGTCGACCTGTTCGGGATCGACCGCGAGGTTGGGGAACTGGTCGTTGACTTCATGGTAGATGCCGCCGAACCAGCTCTCGGCCACGACGCCGATCACGTGCGGCGTCGAAGCGATGCGCTGCTTGTATGCCTCAGGCATCGAGTAGGTCACCCCGGCTTTGTTGTGCACGGCAATTCGCAGCGACGATGCGCGGTCGGCGAGAATCTCGCGGGCGAGGGTAGGGAAGCTCACGAGCGCGGAGAAGATGAACAGCGAAACGGCGATCGAGAAGATCGTCAGCAGCGTTCGCCGCTTGCTGCGCATCAGGTTCTTGAGAATCAGCATCGTGAACTTCATCGCCGTTCTCCCTCGTTATGCGCTTGCTCCTGCCGCCGCCGTGTGAGGCGCTGCCTTGCCGGGCTCGATTCCAGCCAGCACGCCCTTGTCGAGGCGATAGACGGTATCCACGTAGCGCTCGGCACGCGGGTCGTGCGTGACCATCACGATGGTCTTGTGGAACTGGCGGTTCAGCTCGGTGAGCAGGTTCAGGATCTCCTCGGCCGACTTGGCATCGAGGTCGCCGGTGGGCTCGTCGGCCACCACGATCGTCGGGTCGGTGACGATGGCGCGGGCAATCGCGACACGCTGCTCCTGGCCGCCGGAGAGTTGGCGCGGGTAGTGATCCATGCGGTCCGCCAGTCCCACGACCTTGAGCGCGGTCTCGACGTGATCGCGCCGCTCGGCTTTCTTCAGATGCGTCAGCAGCAGCGGCAACTCGACGTTTTCGAACGCGGTCAGCACCGGGATGAGATTGTAGAACTGGAACACCAGCCCGATATGGCGCGCGCGCCACGCCGCGAGGTCGCGCTCCTTCATCGAGGTGATCTCTTCGCCGCCCACCGCGACCCGGCCGGAAGTGGCGTGGTCGATGCCGGCGATCAGGTTGAGCATCGTCGTCTTACCCGAGCCGGACGGTCCCATGATCGCGACGAAGCGCGCTTCCGGAACCTGGATCGTTACATCGTCGAGAGCTCGCACTTCGAACTCGTCGCGCTTGTAGACGCGGGTCACGTGGTCGATATCGATCGCGTACTTCTGGTCCATCTCGCCCTCCCGCCGCCTACGCCGTTCGATGGCGCGGGCGGCCCCTTTCGCTGAGTAGCAGCTTGTTTTTGACTTCCTCGGACAGGCGCGCGAAAACCTTCGCCTTTGCTTGCGTGAGTGCGTAACCGATCTCGATGAGCGCCTTGCGAAAAACGCTCTCGCCGCTCTTTTCCATTTCTCCCGCCAGCCAGCGCAGCATCTCGGCGCGCTCCAGGTCGTCGTGATGGACCCGCGCCATGTGCGTCAGCGCCGCCTGGGGATCGTGATGCGCGAAGTAGATTTTCACCTGCGCCTCGTCGAACACGAACACCGGCTGTGCGGGCTCGCGCAGCATCTTGAGAAAGCGGGCACGTCCGGCCTCGGTGATCGCATACACCTTGCGCGAGCGCTTGCCGTGGCGTTCCACGCGTTGCGTGACCAGCCCGTCGCGCGCCAGCTTCTTCAGAGCAGGGTAGAGCGAGCCGTCGCTGACCCGGTAGAAAAATCCCACCGGGTCGCGGAAGCGGCGCTTCAGGTCGTAGCCGGTAGCCTCGGAGTCCATCAGGAAGCCCAGGATTGGGAACTTCACGTCGATTCGAGGCGTGGTCTGTTCGGCGTCGCGATGCCATGACGGTTCCTGGGCAGCGTGAGAGCGGACCGGCAGGGGAGAGGTCCGTTTGAGGGTAGGCAAACCCATATAGCTCGCCTCAATAGCTCGACTTGAGATAACGAGTCAAGCTATCGAATCGATGCTCGGGGCGTTCCCAAGTAAATCGTGACCGCCCGTTTCCAATTGCTCGGACCCGTCAGCGCCGGAATCTTCTCCACCGCCAGCTTCATCTCCTGCTGACGGCTCGGAGCAGGTTCCGTGCCGAGCACATGATCCCACAGCGAGTTGGTCACTCCGAAAATCGCATCCGGCGAAAACGCGTGATGCGCCAGATGGCGAGTTCGAAGGTAAGTCTCGAATCGATTGCGGGGACGAGCGAAGTGGATTCGATAGTGCAGGACTTCGTAGCCGATGAATCCGGTCACGAGGCCAAGCATGGCGAAGGTGCCCGGGCGGAACCCGAAAAATCCAACTACGGCGAGGACTATGACCATTACGGGGAGCCAGGCACGAGAAGTGAACACCGCGTGCGGATCGCCGTGATGCACCTGATGCAACGAGCTCACCACGGTGCGGTGCTGATGGCTCAATACGCCGTGGATCACGTATTCGAGCAGCGTCCACGCGCCGATTCCGATCGCAAAGCAGAGCGCGTAGGAGCCCATGGCTCGATCGTAAGCTTCCGCTGAGGCGACAGCAAATGCAGGGAATCGACTGCTCCCCGGCGCATCGCAAGCATTGCAGTCGCCGCGCGCTGACTGAGTTCCTCTCCCGAAGGGAGAAGGACTAGGGAGAGGAACTGAAGGTCGAGTTACGTCGGACGCGGTCAATACGGGGTCGAGGGGGTATACCTTCGTGCCGTATCCGATTTTACCGCTACGGAGACTGAGAGGCAGCCGGAAAATGGAGCTTAGACACCGGGTTGAAGAAAGGACCAATTCCGTTGTTGACGTTCTGACTAACTGTTTGGGCTTGCTGAACTTGAGTCTCAGCGCTTGGCGACTGCAATAGGAGCCACTCTTGACAGGTGGAGAGAGCGTACGTGCCTGGCTGCTCGCACTGGGCAGGAAGCGAAGGCTTCCCAAGACACTTAACACGAAGCGACCAGGATGGATCAGTGCTTTTCCTGTTTGCATCGCACTGCCGAGCAAGGGCCAGCGTAGCTTCGTCGGAAGGGGTCGGTGTCCTTACTTGCGACACGTCCACGCGCTGGCTCGAAATGTAGACTGGACTACTGCAGCCGACAATCGTCAAGGCTAGAAACGTCATCATTCCGCGTCGCAGACGGGGCACGATGTTTAGTAGGACACCCCGCGATTGAGCTAGTCAAGCCAAGATACCAATTTGAGAAATCGCCGGGCAGTGTCCTCCTTGTAGCACTTCCTTCGCCGTTTCGCGCAGAGCGCGTTGGTTCTCCAACTGCCAGTCGGCCGTTCGATCGCTGATTCGCCTGTTCGGGTTCGACTCCAATATTCCGACGCGTATTTCCCCGATGACAGAATGGTTGCCGACCATGAGCCACACGTATTTTTTCCAAAACCCGGGCAAGCCCTAACACTTCGAGCTATTCCGTTGGGAGGGACCTCCAAAGATAGAGCTATTGACTTTGGCTGTTGCGGGCGCGCCTGCCGCCGCTTCCTTCGGAGTGGGTGCAACTATCACGTCGCTAGCAGCACCTCCGAATCTACGTGACAAGGGTTACGGGCGGAGCCACAGGTTTGGTTTCGGCCACTGCGACCATAAGTCAAATGCCTGCTTGCAGGGATGTGACTGCCCGAAGGCGCATCCCGAACACTGCACCCGAGGAAGCCCCCCGACCCGTCCGGGTGACGCCGCCATCCCGGTGGCGTCTTTTCACTTCAAACTAGCAGGAAGTCCTAGCCCGCATCTCTGCTGGGGCGATGTGATTCTGTGACGCGTCCGTGGCGAGCCGTGTCACGTGGGCGTGGTAGCGCGTGGCAAGTTCCTGATTCGTTCGAAGGAACGCCGTCGTATGTTGACCGCTCGGACGGCCTCAAATGAGGACGACGCGCCGCGGGATTTTATCGATATGTCTAAGGGGTCAGGGTGTCGGACTGCCTCCGACCACCCCAGCAACCAAAGCGTTGGTTTGGTCCGCTTTTGCCTCAGCGCGGACGGTCCATTCTCGGCAAGCCGGAAGGTCGTCGGTTCCCGCGGCCTCGCACTCGGGAGGCAACGACGGCTGGAGTACGCAGTTGAGCCGTTGCCACGCCGACGGATAGCCATTCTTCGCGAAAGAATCGCACATTCGTGAGCTACTAATCCACGCCCGATCTATGTCCGGCTTGGACCAAGCGGCGCAACTCGCGAGCCAAACAGAAGCTAAGAAAATGGCAGACTTCCGCATAGGTTTCGATCGATTAGCCTACGCTGCGCGCACCCCCCTTCTTTAGTGTTGAGCCTGAAGCATCTGTTGCTGGTTTTGGATGTTTTGAAGAACAGCCGTTGACTGCACCGTTGCCCCACCCTGCTGGTTGGCCGAACCTAACTGCGAAACCCACGCCTGGCAACGGGAGAGATCGTCCGTGCCTTCTGGCACGCACTCTGGAGGGAGCGGCGACCGCCCGCCTATATTACAACTCAGACTTTTCTCGAGCGAGAAATCGGAACCCGCCTGATAACTCTCGCACATGCGCTCCCAACCGAACATTCGCTGAGCAACCTCCTGTTGAGAGACAGCGGGACCGCATGCCCAGAATGTCGCTGCGGCCAGAACGAGCACAAAAGCGAGAAGTCC
>DATJWT010000274.1:0-6332 GCA_035500975.1 Binataceae bacterium (SeqCode) | reverse complement strand
ATGATTGCGGCCTTCGCGGATCATGTTTCGTCCGGGATTGAGAGTTAGAGATCGCTTCCAGCCAGGGTGCCCATGAAACTTTGTAGTCGTCTGTCGTGGAGGGCGGGCGCGCTCGCGCTTGCTTTGGCTCTTGGGTGTGCCGCTTGCGGAGGTTCCAGCTCGGGAGGTTCGTCCGGCGGCGGGACATCGGCCACGTTCAAGCCCGGACCCTGCCCGTCGCCGGAGGCAGACGCATTGTCGAAACTCAATGCGACCTGCGGAACGCTGACGGCGCTGCAAAATCGCAGCGACAAGAAACAAGGCACCGTTCAACTGCCGGTCGCGATCGTCCCTTCGCTTTCGAAGGAGCCCAGCCAGCCGGATCCCGTGGTCTATATGGCGGGTGGTCCGGGAGCGAACGCGATCGCGCAGGCGCAACAGCTCGTCGACGTGGGCCTCAATCAGCGGCGCGAACTAATCATCATGAACCAGCGCGGAAATCTCTATACCGTGCCCGACCTGACCTGTCCCGAAATCGATCAAGCTTTCGCCGCAGCGGTTCTTTTGCCCTACGATTCGGATGCCAACAAGAACCAGCACGTCGCTGCCGTCCAGACATGCCACGATCGTCTGGTGAGCCAGGGAGTCAATCTGGGCAACTTCAACACCGCGGAAGATGCAGCCGACTTCGCGGACCTGCGCAAGGCCCTCAAGCTCAAGGAGTGGAACGTCTACGGCTTGTCATATGGCACTGACGTCGCCCTCACCCTGTTGCGCGATCATCCGGAAGGCATCCGCAGCGTGATGATCGATGCGGTCCTGCCTCCCAGTGCGGTGACCCTGGGATGGACGTGGACCAACGCGAATGAGGCCATCCATAACGTCTTCACCGCCTGCGCCAATCAGCCGAACTGCGTCGCGACCTATGGAGACCTGGAAGCTAAGTTCACGGCACAGGTCCAGCAACTGGAAGCCAATCCATTGACCGTGCACGACGTACAGATTCCAGGCACCACCGATACTACGGACGTGGTACTCGACGGGGGCGCGATACTCAATTGGATAGCCTCAATTCCCGATCCCGTCACCCCAATCGCAGACCTTGCGGCGTCGATTCAACAATTGGTGAATGGCACGCCGACGCAGATCGCCCAGACGCGCGCCCTCGCGGCGAACCCTGCCGGGTTCGGAGCAACGGGCTACGGCCCCTTTTATGACGTGATCTGCAGTGAATGGGTGCCGTTTGAGCCCACCTCGCAAATCCTGGTGCAGGGGAACCTGGCATTTCCGGCGTTTCCGCAAACCGTGCTGGCCCAGCCTCCCGGCCTGCCCTTCATGACCGAAGATTGCCAGGTGTGGAACGTTCCGGCCGCCTCCGGTTCGGTGCGCCAGGTCACGGTTAGCGATATTCCCACCCTGGTGCTGAATGGAAGCTTCGACGGAAAGAGCGCGCCGCAATGGGGCATCTATGCGGCCGGCACTCTTCAGAATTCGACGGTGGTTACGATACCCAGCTCGGGACATGGAGCGCTGTTCCAGATCCAGATGCCGCCGGATGCGCCTTCCAGGCAGTGCGCACAGGACATCGTGGCGTCGTTTCTCGCGAATCCATCGGCGCCGGACACGAGCTGTGCTGCAAGTTTGACCAACGTTCCATTCAACTAGCGATTTGTAGCTTTACCGAGAGCATGGTGGTTCCGCGTCCACGTTTTGGAGATGCGCATGGGTAGTTTGCGATCGATGCGACGAGCGCGCATCGCGCCATTGGCGGCCGCTCTGATTTTTGTTCTCGCTGCCTGTGGAGGAGGATCATCGGGAAGTTCATCGTCAGCCGTCGCGTCCTCCAAGTTCGTGCCCGGCGCGTGCCCATCGCGGGTAATTGGAACCCCTGCCTTCGCCAATGCGCAATGCGGACAGTTGATCGTTCCGGAGAATCGTCACAAGGCGAACGGAAGGACTATCAGCATTTCCGTCGCGATAATTCCTTCGGTAGCCCAGCCCCCGAAACATGAACCTCTTTTCTACATAACCGGTGGTCCGGGCGGCGACGCGATGGGAGACATCGAATTTCTGGTTCCGGCGCTGAACCAGACCCAGGATCTCATCGTCCTGTCCCAGCGTGGAACCCTCGATGCCACTCCCGCGCTGCTGTGTCCCGAAATCGACAAATTCAACGCCGAGGCGGTGAGCCTGGTCTACGATGCGCCGTCGACCGGGACCCTGCACGTCGCGGCAACCAAGGCCTGTCACGATCGACTCGTCTCGGATGGAGTCGATCTCAGCGCGTACAACACCTTCGAGAACATCGCCGACTTCATGGACTTGAAGAGGCTTCTGAAGGTGCACAAGTGGAGCATCTTCGGAACTTCGTACGGAACCTACGTTGCTCTCACTCTGATGCGTATACATCCGCAGGACCTGGTGACCGTGACGATCGACTCGATCACGCCCCCCAGTGTCGCGAGCCTCGGATGGACCTGGAGCAGTGCGGGCGAGGGATTCAACAATCTATTTGATGCATGTTCCGCGCAGCCCGCCTGTGCCGCTAATTATGGAGACGTAAGGAGCAAGTTCACGAACCAGGTGCAGCAGCTCGAAGCGAATCCGTTGACCACCACCAGTACGTACACTCCCGGCGGTCCGCCCGTCACGGTCGTGCTGGATGGCGGTGCGCTGGTGAACTGGTTTGTAACGGGCGGCCGCTCACGTTTCGCGGCAGTACCCTCGGCCGTGCAGGAGCTGGTCAACGGCGATCCGGTTCAGATTGCAGCCAACCAGGCCGCAATCGCGAATCCGGCGAACGAAAGCACCCAGGGTTATGGCCTGACCTTTGGAGTGTTCTGCAGCGAATGGATCCCGTACCAGCCGCAATCAGAAATACTCAAACAAGGCCTGATCGCGTTCCCCGACTATCCGCAGTCAGTTCTTGAGCAAGCGCCGCAACTTCCATTCGCGACCGGAGATTGCGGAGTATGGGATGTTCCCAAAGCGCCCGCCTCCATCAGGGATATCACCACCAGCAGCATTCCGACGCTGGTGATAGATGGCAGTTTCGACGGCAAGACTTCCCCGATGTGGGCGACCTACGTTGCCAAGACGCTGTCCAACTCGACGACCATCATCATTCCGGGCATAGGCCATCTCGTCACGGCGCAGAACCAATGCGCCGAGAGCGTGTTCCAGTCATTCCTCGCGAACCCCACCTCACCTGATACGAGCTGCGTAGCCCAACAGGTCATCCCACCGTTCAACTGAACGACTCTCCCTGAAGGACGAGGGCACTCCTTAACTTCTCCTCATCCTGAAGCCTCGCCCTGACAGGGCCAGGACGCCGCGCATTTCCGATGCGCGGAAGGAGTGGGTCCTTCTTCAGCGCGAAGCGACCTGTCCCACCGAGCCCTGGCGAAGGGGGAAGCGCGCGCGATTCAAGAGGCTTTACTTCGAAGTCGGCGCCGGCAAATCAGTGAATGTGATCGCGTACCCGACCAGGTTCGATGCGCCCTGCCCCTGGCATTGGAAAGTGCTGGTGAAGTCGTCGTAAGGATAGCTGTATGCGGTTGGGCAGGCCTGCTTCAAAATCGCGACCAGCGGCTGCACCTGCGATGCCCACGTCGAATTGTTGTTGACGCATCCCGCGGACGCGGACGGCCATAGATCCGAGAGCGGATTTGACGGATCGGTGGCGCATCCGCAGCATCCCGCGCTTGCTCCTGCAACCGAGTTGTAGCAGGAGCTGGCATTGGCGGGATTTCCCGCGACGCCGCCGGGTGCGCTGCTGGAGAACGTTGCGCATTCGAGCAGGCTCGCGATGTTGGTAGTCTTGCCGTCGCCATCGGTGAGACCAGCTCGACAATTGAGTGCGGGTTGCGCCGGCGGTGGCGCGCCCACGATCGTGTTCACGTTCCCGCACAAGGTGTCCGCCGTCCACCATCCTTCGAAGCTCCCGCATTGCTGCAGGTAGAGCTGCGGCGAGAGAGTCGAACTACCCAATCCGGGAACGAGTTGCGTCCCGCAATATTGCCCAGCTCCGCAATCGGTCTGCGCGGAGCATTGGCAATAGGAATTGCCGTCGCCCGCCTGCAAGCAACGAAGATTGCCCGGGCATTGAGAGTCTGAAGAACAGGTCTTGTAGCACGCGCCGTTGCGCGCATTGGCGGCGCCCGAACAGGAATATGCGTCGCCTTGCGGGTCGACGAACGCGGGGCATCCTGTCGGCGGTTGCCCCGCGCGAGGATTGCCAGTCCCGACCGTACACGCGGACTCAGCGAGCATCAGCATGGTCGTGTAGTCGGTGGGATTGCTCGCAGAGGGAAGCGGCACGTTCGTCGCGTATTTTCCAAAGTCGTAGCTGCATCCGCTGCCCGGCGTTGCGCACCAGTATTGCGGCGCCACGTTGCCCGGGGCCTGGGTTGGTCCTGCGATCGGCCCGAACTCCACGCCCACGTTCGCGCCGTTGATCACCGACACGTCGTAGTAGTCGGTCGCGGTCGATTGCATCGTGATTTCGGCCAGGCTCGCGGGCTGATTTCCGCCGGTTCCCGCGGAGCAGGATGAGTTCGGGTGATTGGTGCAGTCTCCCGTGAGACAACTGGTGCCATCAGGTTGACATCCGGTGCGCGCAAACACGTTACCGCTCCACCACACCTGCGCCGGGATGCTATTGCCGTTGTAGGTCACGCCCGGATGCGAGAGGCAGAAGCTTGCGGTGTCGCCCGCGGCAGGCAGCTCCGAGTTCCACGGACTCGACGGTGCGAAGCCGGTAAAACTCGTCGGCGACGGCAGCGCGTAAAAGCACAAATGACTCGAGGTATTGCATGCGGCCCCCGCGCCGCAATCGGAATCCTGGTTGCAGGAGCAGTACAGATCGCTGGTCCCCGCTGCGGTCGGGCTGGCCGTTCCCGGACACTCCAGAACTCCCTGCGTCGAACCGCACGCGCAGGTGCCATCGGCATGGACCGTCGTCGCCAGGCAGTTGGATGCGCCGTTGTTGATCACGCATAGCGAGCGAATGATACCGCCGCCGTTGCCGATCCAAATCGGCTGACTGCTGCTGTTGGTGATATCGATCTCGCGCTGCCCCGCGGGACACGATGCCGCGGCGGTGGCGGTCGCAGTCGGAGTAGGGGCTGCGGTGTTAGTCGACGTCGGCGTCGCGGTCGCGGTCCTGGTGGGAGTGGCGGTCGAAGTCCTGGTGGGCGTCGCGGTGCGCGTACCAGTCGGCGTCGGAGTTAGGGTCGAGGTTGGAGTTGGAGTCTTGCTCCGTTTCGGCGTCCTGGTCGGTGTAGCTGTACGGGTCGGCTTCGCGGTTTTGGTCGGGGTCGGAGTCTTCGGCCTGGGTGTGCGGGTCGAAGTCGGCGTCCTGGTTGGTCTAGGAGTCCTCGTTGGAGTTGGAGTCCTGGGTTTAGGAGTCCGAGTCGGCGTTGCGGTCCTGGTCGGCTTGGGCGTCTTTGTGGGTTTCGGGGTCTTGGTCGGTTTTGCGGTTCTGGTTGGCTTCGGAGTTTTGGTCGGGGTCGGCTTGCGAAGCCGAGCCTTGTCCGGGGTCGTGCTTACAGTGCTATCTCCCGAACTGGCCGCGGCACCAATAGTGGGCGTCACCTCAATCCCGGCCGCCGTCGCGGCCAATGAGGAACCGTACAAGAACGTGAGGATCGCGCTGACGAACAAAAGGCAGATGCGAGATCGGCGATACCCTGGTTGCTCGGTCCTCAGGACTGTCCCTCCCGGCGAAACCTGAAGTCGATACTAGTAGCTAAAGACAGCAGCGCCACTTTTTTCTTCAAGTGGCGCGTCGATGAGGCATAGGACGATCCTTGCCCCGGTGAAATTCACGAAGATGCCAAGATTCAGCACGGGAATAAGAGAGGCGAGCCGCGGATTTGTAGGTTTGTTCGCGATTGGGAAGAATCAATGGAATGGACTCCTTTCAAATCATCGCCCTCGCACTTACTGCCGCATGGCTTGCGCTGGTTGCGATCAAGTTTCGCCGCTCGACCGTGGTTTTGATCGGCGGCCTGGTCATGCTCGGCGGGTACACCGGCGCGATGATTGCTCTCGGAAAGGCATCCCCGAACGTGGTCGGTCTCGGGCTGCCGGATTCGTGGCCCAGGACAATCGCGCTCGCGGCAATGTGGACCGCCTTGATGTTCGCTTACAGCCCGATCGCGGACAGGTTGGCGACGAGATGGTTCAAGAAACCGCCGACGCTACAGTCGTTTCGGGCGATCCAGGAATCGCTGGCCAAGCTGGTCGCCGGAATCGCGGTGGCCTGGATTCTCGGCGGATTTCTGGAGGAGCTCGCGTTCCGGGGAATCGTGTTGAAGTCGCTCGCCGTGTTGTTGGGCGGATCTCCGGGG
>DATJWT010000273.1:0-11604 GCA_035500975.1 Binataceae bacterium (SeqCode) | reverse complement strand
TTGATTCCCGCCTCCATCGCTTCGGGCGAGATATCTTCGGCGCGCTCCAGGTTGCGCATCACGAGAAGCTTGTCCTTCTCGCCGCAGGGTGCGAGCGAGAAGCCGCAGTTGCCCATCACCACGCTGGTGACGCCGTGCCAGCACGAGCAGGTGCCGAGGGCATCCCAGAACACCTGGGCATCCATGTGCGTGTGCGCATCGATGAGCCCGGGCGCGACGATGTGCCCGTCGGCATCGATAGTCTCGCGCGCACTCTCGCGGACTTTGCCGATCGCGGCGATCTTGCCGCCCGCGACCGCGACATCACCGCGAAAACGCGGCATCCCGCTGCCATCGACGATAGTTCCATTGCGAATGATTAGATCGTACATCGCTCACTCCCTTCCGGGGCTGATCCCGGTCCGGACGTAAGGGTCCGGCAGGTAAGCTGCGTTCAGCGTCTGATCTGCTTATTTCAGAATCGGGGCGGGGTCGGCAAGCGGGGCGAAAGGCCCTGAAGGGTTCGATCTCGCGCGCCCGATAGGGCAAGGATAGGCGCAGCGTGCGGAACTCCGGGCAAATCGATTTCCCTCCACCAGGCCGCCGACGATTCCTTAAGGATGCCGCCGCCGTCGGCATCGCTTCCACAGTCGCTCTCTTGTCACGAGTTTCGATCACGGAAGCCGCAGTTTGTCCGCCCGCTGCTCCTCAAGGCCCAATCGCAGAGTTGAACACGCTTGAGCAGGTGCGGCGCGCGGGTCGGGCGCTCGGAGGGACTGCGATCAAGGGCGTGGATCTCTCCGCGCTCGATGCGGACTACTGGCGCGCAGCGGAGATCGACCGCACCTATTTTCTAGGATGCCGCTTCGCGAGCACAGAGATCGAGGCGATGCTTCAGCAGCGCGGCGCGGTGATTTTTCCGCGCTTCGAGAATCTGCCGTACGATCCCTATCGGACCTCGCTCTACATGCCCGAGGAACTCTCCCGGGAGCTGGCGTCCGGGGTGACCATCGATGAAGCGATTTACTGCGACTACCTGGCCAAGGGCGCGCAATCGCCAGGGATCATCGAGGCGCTCACCCGGCGCATCTACGATGACTCGATGGACGATGCGCTCCGGAGCTATTTGAAGAAAGCGGGCGGCGACAAGGTGGTCGGAATTATGGGCGCGAGGGAAACCTCGCGCGCCGACCCCTGGTATCGCCGCACCGCCGAGACGGCGAGATTGCTGGCGAGAGCGGGCAAGCTCGTGATGTCGGGTGGCGGTGGCGGCATGATGGAGGCGGCCAACCTGGGAGCATACCTGTCATCGTACGACGACTCGGCGCTGGACCAGGCCCTTGAGATTCTGGGCAAAGCGCCCGGACGCGAAGCGACCGAATGGCGATCGCGCGCGCTGGAGGTCAGAAGCAGATTTCCCGGGGGCGCGGACAGCCTTGGCGTATCGACCTGGTTTTACGGACGCGAGCCGACCAACCAGTTTGCGGGCCATATTGCCAAGTACTTCGACAACGGCACGCGCGAATGGAACCTCATTCACATCTCCGCGGCAGGAATAGTATTCGCTCCCGGCAGTGCGGGCACTCGCGAGGAGATTTTCATCGGCGCTGAACAGAGCCATCACGCCGCTCCCGGATTTCGCAACGTGATGGTCTTTCTCGGCAAGCAGCAGTACGAGGTCTATGCGCCAATCTTTTCGGTGCTGCGCGAGTTCGCCAATGCGAAAGACGTCCTCTTCATAACGGACAGTCCCGCGCAAGCGGCAGAATTCATCGTCAAGCGCGCAGCGCCTTGACGGGCACGCGTCGCGGGTTGCATAAAACATACAGACTGTATGTCCGCGCGGGAGGCACTGGCGGATGGAAACCCGAATCGACGAAATCGCGGATCGAATCTATCGGCTGTCCACCTATGTCCCCGAGGTCGCGCCGCCCGCCGGTATCACCTTCAACCAGTTCCTGATCGACGCCGACCAGCCGCTGCTCTTTCATTGCGGACAGCGATCCCTGTTTCCCTCGGTCTCGGCGGCGGCAGCAAGGATCATCGATCTGAAGCGGCTCAAGTGGATCACCTTCAGCCACGTCGAGTCGGACGAGTGCGGCTCGCTCAACGAGTGGCTCGCGGCGGCACCCGATGCGACCGCGGCGCACAGCAGGATCGGGTGCAATATCTGGCTGAATGATTCGTCGCCGCGGGCGCCGCGCGCGTTGGCCAACGGTGAAGTGATCGACCTGGGCGGCAAGCGCGTCAAGCACCTCGATACTCCGCACGTGCCGCATTGCTGGGACGCGGGACTGATCTTCGAGGAAACCACCCGCACGCTGTTCAGTAGCGATCTGCTGTTTCAATTCGGCAACGGGCCCGCGATCGCGACCGGCGACATCCTCGCCCCCGCGCTCCAGGCCGAAGAGGCATTCCGCGCGACCGGAATCACCACCGAGACGCCATCGACCGTGCGCAAACTGGCGGCGCTCGAGCCGCGCACGATCGCGATTATGCACGGCTCATCGATCACCGGTGACGTGAAACCGGTGCTGAACGGACTGGCCGAGTACTACGAGGGCCGCCTGCGGAAGAGTATCAACGGCTGAACGGGAATCAGCGCAGGCCGAGCAGGTTCTCGCTGCGCTCACGCACGAATTCGTGCCACGCGGGGTCGCCCACCAGCTCCGGCAGCAAGGTGTCCATGTGCACCAGCCCCATAATGAAGATGCAGAACACGCGCGCGACGAACCCCGGATTCAGCTTCGGATCGATTCTGCCCTCGCGTTGCGCCTTCGCAATGCCCGCGCTGATCTGCTCGATCGCCGCCCGGTTTGAGAGCGAGAGCACCTGCTTCACCTTCTCGTCGCGATTGACCGCGAGGTGAACCTCGATTGAAAGCTGCCTGACCAACTTCATCGACGGCTCGGTATAGGCGGCCGCCAGGTGCGCCAGCCCGGTCGCATCGTTACCGCGCTCAGAGCTGTTCGCGAACATCGGGCTGGACAGGAATGAGCGCATCACGACTTCGAGCAACAAGTCGCCCTTGCTCTCGAAGTGCTTGTAGATGGCTCCCGCGGTGATTCCGCTGGCCTTCGCGATCGCGGGCATCGATGCGCCATCGAAGCCTTGTTCCGCGAACAGGCGGGTGGCGGATGCGAGGATGCGTTCGCGCGTGTTGGTTTCGACGGCATCGCGGCGTGCGCCGTCGCCCGGAGCGGTGGACTTGGCCCGCTTGGCGCGCGGGCGCATGGTGGTGGGGTCTTTCACTATCGATGCGCGCCGAATCGCCATGACCCGGCCATCATGACTGATATTCGGTTGACAAGTAAACGGTCATTTACTACGCTTCTTTTAGCAGGGGTAAACGTTCGTTTACCCTGGCTCCCCGGCGACCCGCCTGACCGAAGGAGACTCACCATGGAATTTGCGTTGCAGTATGAGATCCAGCGAAGCCGCCCGCACTACGAAGGCTTCATGTATGACATCTATCACCAGGCCACCGAGCAGGTGAAACTGGCCGACCGGCTTGGCTATCACTCGGTCTGGACGGTTGAGCATCACTTTCTCAGCGAATGGTCGTACTCATCCGCGCCGGAGGTCTGGTACGGCGCACTCAGCCAGGCGACCTCTCGCATCCGGCTCGGCCACGGCGTCTGCCTGCTTCCGATTCCTTTCAATCATCCGGCGCGCGTAGCGGAGCGAGTCGCGGTGCTGGACATCATGTCGAATGGCCGCGTCGAGTTTGGCACGGGCAGGTCGATCACCGAGGCGGAACTCGATGGCTTCCAGGTCCATCCGGAAGATTCCAAGCCGATGTGGGAAGAGGTGATCGAGGCGATCCCCAAAATGTGGACGCAGCAGACGTTCAGCTGGGACGGCAAGTACTTCAAGATGCCGGAGCGCGAGGTAATCCCGAAGCCGATTCAGAAGCCGCATCCTCCCATATGGGTCGCCGCCACTCAGCCCACCACCTGGGAAGCCGCCGGCAAGCGCGGAATCGGCGCGTTGGGCTTCGGGATTTCTGAACCCGGCGTGCTTGACCATCTGGTGAAAAGCTACAAGAAGGCGCTCAAGGACTGCGAGCCGGTCGGATCGTTCATCAACGATCGCACCGCCGCCGCGACGGTATGCGTCTGCGCGCCGACGCGCGAAGAAGCGATGAAGTACGGCAAGGACGCGATCGATTTCACGACGCGCAAGGGCGCGGAACTCTTCACGCCCTTCGCCAAGCGCGAGGTCAAGGGCTACGAGTATTACAAGAAGATGGCGGAGGCGGCGGTCGCGCTCGGCGACTACCGCATGTCCACCGAGGACCTGAACAAGCGCATCGAAGCGGGCGCGGTGATGGTCGGCGATCCGGAAGACTGCCTCAAGGTCGCGAAGATGTACGAATCGGCCGGCGTCGATCTCCTGCTGATGCTGGTGCAGGTCGGCGCGGTGCCGCACGAAAAGGTCATGCAGACCGTCGATCTGATTGGGCGGTACGTGATGCCCAAGCTGAACCCGCGCGTGAATGCGATCCAGGCGGAGATGTCGGCGGCCGCAGCGCGCTAACGGAGAACCGCTATGTCATCGACAGATATCGTGGTCGACGCCGATGGGCACATCCTGGAACCGCCCGACCTCTGGGAGAAATACCTGGAGAAAAAGTACCAGCCACGCGCCGTCAAGGTAGTCACCAACGACAAGGGCCTTGAGTGCCTGCAATACGACGGCAAGCTGTCGGTGATGGCGCAACCGGGGTTCCTCGCCGCGTTGGGCGGAATGGGGAAAGAACAGGATGAGCTGCGGCCTGCGGCGGAACGCACTTATGTTGGATGCGCTCCGTTCGGATCGATGGACGCCAGGGAACGTGTCGAGCTGCTCGATAGAGAAAACCTCGCCAAGGCGGTGCTCTATCCGACCCTCGGCATCCTGTGGGAAGCCGAAGTCGAAGACGTCGAGCTGTCGCAGGCGTATTGCCGCGCCTACAACCGCTGGATCGCTGACTTCTGCCGGCCCTACAGCGATCGCCTGGTTCCAATCGCGCATCTGTCGCTGGGCGATCCGAATGCCGCCGCCGAGGAACTGCGGCGCGCGGTGAAAGACGGCTGCCGCGGCGCATTCGTCGCGCCTTTCACGATCACCCACAAGCCACACGGCCATCCCGATCACGATCCCGTGTTCGCGGCAGCCCAGGAACTCGATGTGCCGCTGGCGATTCATCCGACCTTCGAGCCGCGCGGCCTGAATCGCGCGCGCTTCCACGGGATGGAGCGGATGCCGCTGCTCGGGGTGATGGCCTCGCAGATCCTGCAGCAGCCGCTTTCCACGTTCTTCCAGTTCGGCGTGTTCGACAAATTCCCGAAGCTGCGCATCGTGATCCTCGAGTCCGGATCGTCGTGGTTGGGCTTCTGGATGGATCGGATGGACGAGGGCTACGAAACCTGGATGGGTCGCACGATTCCGCTCAAGAAGAAGCCGAGCGAGTACGTGCGCGAACAGGTCTGGATTTCCGGCGACCCCGATGAACAGGCGACCGCCTATGTCGTCGATTACGTCGGCCGCGATCGCTTTTTCTGGGCCAGCGACTTCCCGCATCCCGATCACGGCGGCAAGTATCTCGACGCACTGGAGCGAATGGTCGCCCCCATGTCGCCCGAAGCGCGCCGTGGCGTGGTCGGCGAAAACGTCATCCGTTGTTACAACCTTTAGGATTCAACGATGCCCGGTAACCAACTAGTCATCGATGCGGACGGTCACATCCTCGAGCCGGCCGATATGTGGACGAATTATCTCGAGGAAAAATATCGCGCGCGTCCAATCGAAATTAAGGTCGACGATCGCGGCCTCGAGTACCTCGTCTATGACGGCAAGCCCGCGCAGATGATGATGCACGGGTCGCTGCAGGCGCTGGGCGCGATGGGTCGCTCCGCGGACAAACTCGTTCCATCACCCGAGCGCACCTACCTGAACTCCGCTCCGTTCGGTTCGATGAACGCGAAAGAGCGATTGCAACTGCTCGACAAGGACGGCATCGACAAGGCGATCCTCTACCCGACGATCGGGTTGCTGTGGGAAGCCGAGGTCGAAGATCCCGAGATCACCAACGCATATTGCCGCGCTTACAACCGCTGGATAGCGGATTTCTGCCGCGACTCTGGCGGACGCCTCGTTCCGATCGCGCATCTTTCGCTGTCCGACATCCCGGCCGCTGTCGCGGAACTGGAGCGCGCGGTGAAAGACGGATGCCGAGGAGCATTCGTTGCTCCCTTCAATCATGCGCGCCGCGCGCATGGGCATCCCGATCACGATCCGCTGTTCGCCAAGTTTCAGGAACTCGATGTGCCGTTCGCGATCCATCCGACCTTCGAGCCGCTCAGCCTCGCATCGCGGCGCTTCACCGATCTCGGCACGTCCATCTGGTACCATCAGGTGATGGCGTGTCACGCGGCGCAGACCGCATTCACCACGCTCTTTTCCTTCGGGGTGTTCGACAAATTCCCGCGGCTGAAAGCCGTAGTGCTCGAATCGGGCGCCGGATGGATTGGCTATTGGGTCGATCGGATGGATGCGCTGTACGAGGTGCCGATCAATCGGGCTCCCTTGAAGAACACCCCCAGCCATTACATCCGCACCCAATGCTGGCTGAGCGCGGACCCGGACGAGCGTGCAATCGCGGGGCTGGTGCGGTTTATCGGCGAGGATCGTTTTTTCTGGGCCAGCGATTTTCCCCATGCCGATCACGGCGGCGAGTACATGAAAGAGCTCAAGGAACTGCTCGCGACCATGACGCCCGGGGCCGCGGCAAAACTGGCCGGAAAAAACGTGGCGGCCTTGTATCAGATCTGAACTTCACGGACTGTGAATGGCACAGCCGCTTCGCAAATTCTTCCGAGCAAGGTGAGGGAAACCGTTAGATGAGTTCAAAGCATGCCGTCGTGATGGGCGGCGGTATAGGCGGGATGTGCGCGGCGCGCGTGCTCGCCGACCACTTCGACAAGGTCACGCTGATTGAGCGCGACGAATTGCCAATCGACGCGGTGCACCGCAAGGGCGTGCCGCAAAGCCGCCATCCGCATGTGATGCTCGATCGCGGGCGGCGCGAACTGAACTCGCTGTTTCCGGGTCTCGACGAGAAACTGCGCGCGCAAGGCTCGCTCGATTTGGACGGCGGACTCGACCTCGCGGTCATGCAGCCGGACGGATGGGGCAAGCGCCGCCGCACCGGCCATCAGATGCTGGGCGCCAGCCGCCTGCTGATTGAGAAGACCATCCGCGAGCGCATCAAGCAGAACCCGCGCATCACTATCCTGGAAGGCACGGAGGCGACCGGCCTCGTCACGACATCGGACAGGGGCCGCATCTGTGGGGTCGATACCCGCCGAATTGCGGACGGCCACACCGAACGCATCGAAGCCGACCTGATCGTGGATTGCAGCGGACGCAGCTCGCGCGTCCCGCAGTGGCTTGAGAAATTGGGCTACCCGCCGGTGGAGCGCGAGGAAGTCGATGCCAATGCGGGCTACAGCACGTGCTGGTACCAGGCACCCCCGGCTAGTCAGCTCCCGGGTAACTGGTGGTGGAAGGGAATCTTCCTGAATCCGCCGGCCAAACCGACCCGCCCTGAGGACTATTACTTCGCGCTGATCCTGCCGATCGAGGGTGACCGCTTTACCCTGACGCTCGCGTCGTGGGGTGGGCGTGTGCTGCCCGCCGATCACGAATCGTTTGCGGCGTTGTGCGCGAAGCTGCGCTCTCCAATCGTCGCGGAGGCGCTGGCGATCTCGAAGCCGATCTCGCCGATTTTCCATCGCCGCGGGATGCAGAATCTCTGGAATCACTACGAGAACTGGCAGGGTCCGGCAGGGTTCATCAGCCTGGCCGACGCAGCATGCGGCTTTAACCCGGTCTACGGCCAGGGCATGACGAGCGCGTCGGTGTGCGCGCAGATTCTGCGGCAGTTGTTGACCGAGATGACTGGGAACGATCCTGCTTTTCCTTCCACGTTTTTCAAACGGCAGGCCGAATTCGTCCGCCAGCCGTGGTCGCTTTCGGTTGCGCGCGACCGCCAGGCACTCGCGGCGGAAAGGGGTACGACCGTTGCCGACGATCCGTTCGGGGGCCCCGCATTCGAGCGCATCGCGCGCGAGGGCGTCGACAATCCCGTAATCGCCGAGGCCCTGTTCAACGTGCTCAACCTGAACCGGCCGCCGGATACCCTTGCCACCGACCAGGCTTTTCTCGCCGCGGTGAACGAGTTGCTGCAGAAGCCGCCGCGGCCGGTTCCCGATGCAGACCAGATTCCGCCCTATCCGCCCGAGACGATCATCAACTAAGGAGACTCGAATGACTGCTATACGACCCAACCGCCTCCGCTGCGGCATCTTCCTGGCGCCGTTCCATCCCGTGGACGAAGATCCGACGCTCGCACTGCGCCGGGATATCGACCTCATCGAACATCTCGATCGTATCGGGTTCGATGAAGCGTGGATCGGCGAGCATCATTCCGCCGGCTACGAAATTATCGCGTCGCCGGAACTGATGATTGCGGCTGCCGCCGAGCGCACCGAGAAGATCCGCCTGGGCACCGGCGTCATCTCGCTGCCGTATCACCATCCGCTGATGACGGCGAATCGTATGATCCAGCTCGACCACATGACCCGCGGGCGCGCGATGTTTGGTGTCGGCCCGGGGTTGCTGCCCTCCGATGCAGAAATGCTGGGAGTGCCCGTGCCGAAGCAGCGCGATCGCATGGCTGAATCGCTCGATGTGATCCTGCGATTATTGGCCGGCGATATAGTTACCGAGCAGACCGAGTGGTACACGCTCAAGGAAGCGCGCTGCCAGCTCCTGCCCTATACTCGCCCGCGCCCCGAGTTCGCGGTCGCCAGCACCTTTACACCGTCCGGCGGCAAGCTCGCGGGCCGTTATGGCCTTGGGATGCTCTGTGTGGCGGCGTCACAGCAGGGCGGCTACGACGTGCTCGGAACGAACTGGCAGGTGGCCTGCGAAATTGCACGCGAACACGGACGCGAGATGGATCGCGGGGTGCTGCGGCTGGTCGTGCCGATGCATATTGCGCAAAGCCGCGAAGAAGCGATGCACGATGTCAAGTTCGGCTTACATAAGTGGGTGCACTACTTCTCGAGCATCAACCCCACCGCGACCGGTGATGACCTCGACGCGAAAGAGCCGGCGGAAGCAATGGTGAAATCGGGCCGCGCCGTGATCGGCACGCCCGACGATGCGGTCGCGATGATCGAAAAGCTGGAAAAGCAGTCGGGCGGGTTCGGATGCCTGCTGATGCTGGCGCACAACTGGGCGAACTTCGACGCGACCAAGCGTTCCTACGAACTGTTCGCGCGCGAAGTGCTGCCGCGTTTCAACGAATCCAATATCGCGCGCGACGCCTCGCTGAAGTGGTACACCGAGCACAACACGGAACTGATCGGAAAAGCGATCGCGGCTGCGACTGAAACCGTGCAGAAGCATTTCGCTGAACAGGCTGCCAAGCAGCAGAAGCACTGAGAGGACCACATGACTGACGTGAAATGGCCCGCGGCGCACACGGTCGCGCTGCCCAAGCGCGGCAACCAGCCGCAGATCAACCTGGCGGTTCACGAGGCCGGCAGCGGACCCGCGGTGGTCTTCTGCCACGGCTTTCCGGAACTCGCTTATTCGTGGCGTCACCAGGTACCGGCGGTTGCAGCTGCTGGATTTCGCGCCATCGCACCCGACCAGCGCGGCTACGGCGATTCGAGCGCGCCGCCTGCCGTGACTGACTACGGCTTGACCGAACTCACCGGCGACGTGGTGGGCTTGCTCGATGCGCTCAAGATCGAGCGGGCAGTTTTCGTCGGGCACGATTGGGGCGGTTTCGTCGCGTGGGCGATGCCGGTGATGCATCCGGAGCGGACGGCGGGCGTGATCGGCGTATGCACGCCATACATTCCGTTCCCGCCGCTGTCCCAGATGCGCGCGATGGTCAACGGCAAAGATGAGCGTATCTACATCCTATGGTTCCAGGAACCGGGGCGCGCTGAGGCCGTGATGGATCCGAAGGCGCGGCTGATTTTCGATCGCTTGATGCGCGCGCCGATCGATCCAGCGGTCGCGACCGCGACCATGATGGCGAGCGGCGAGCTGGATATGAATCCATTCAGGCGCATCGATGAGCTTCCGGCGGCTACTCCGTTGATCGTGACCGCGGAGGAACTCGACGTTTACGTCAAGGCGTTCGAAAAAACCGGCTTTCGCGGCGGTATCAACTGGTATCGCAATATCGATCGCAACGGCCGTGAGCATCCGGAGGTAGGCACGAAGAAACTGACGCTGCCATGCCTGATGATCACCGCCGATTGGGATATCGCGCTGCGCCCACAGATGGCGGCCGGAATGCCCGCGCTGTGCTCCGACCTCGTAATGCACAACATCGCGAAGGCGGGTCACTGGGTACAGCAGGAATTTCCGAACGAGGTCAACGAGAAGATTGTCGGGTGGCTGAAGCACCGGTTTGGGAACTAATCGAGGAGCAACTATGAGCCAGGCAGAACTCGGAATTCGCAATGCAAAGATCGTCGATGGGACGGGCAAGGCCGCTTTCAAAGGCGACGTCGCGGTAAGCGGCGACAAGGTCGTCGCGGTCGGAAAATTCGACGGCGCCGCGGCGCGCGAAATCGATGCGCACGGGCATGTGCTGAGCCCCGGCTTTATCGACGTGCATACGCATTACGATCCGCAGCTATGCTGGGATCGCCTGGCCACGCCCAGCCTCGAGCACGGCGTCACCACGGTCGTGGTCGGCAACTGCTCGCTGAGCCTTGCGCCCGTGCATCAGAGCGGGACGCGCAAGCTCATCCGGATGTTCGGCAAGATCGAGGACATCAAGGAGCCGACTTTCGACGAGGGCGTACCCTTCAAGTGGGAGAGCTTCGGCCAGTATCTCGATTTCATCCGCCCCGGCCTGGGAATCAATGTGGGCGCGCTCGTGGGCCATTCCGCGCTGCGCTACTACGTGATGGGCGCGGAGAGCCAGGAGCGCGTCGCGACTGACGCGGAAATCGCGACGATGTGCGAACTGATGGAGGGCGCGATGGCGGCGGGCGCGATCGGCCTTTCCACTTCCTACGTCGATATCGATGAGAACCTGCGGCCGGTCCCGAGCCGCCTGGCGGATATGCGCGAGAAGATGGCGCTGTGCAAGGCGATGGCGAAGAGCGGGCGCGGCACGCTGCAGACGGTGCCCTACTTCATCGACCCCGCACAGCAACTCAAGAATATCGAAGAGCTGGGGGAACTGAGCCTCGGCAGCGGCGTGTTCTGTACGATCGCGCCGATCATCTACAGCCCGGCCGCACCCGATAACTACAAGATCAACCTCGCGAAGCTCGATGAGCAGCGCGCGCGCGGCGCGAAGGTGTTCGGGCAATCGATGCCGCGCGCGTTCAATATCAACATCCGGCTGTCGGAGACTTCTTTCCTGCTTTATGGCGTGCCGTCGTGGAACGCGCTGATGCAGCTCGATGTGCCGAAGCGAATCGCGGCGTTCGGCGAGCGCGCCTCACGCGAGAAGCTGGTCAAGGATGCGGAACGCGCGATTCTGCCGCTGCTGTACGGCGCGATCGTGGGCGAGGTCTACAATCCGACGAACCAGAAATA
>DATJWT010000272.1:0-7421 GCA_035500975.1 Binataceae bacterium (SeqCode) | reverse complement strand
GTCGTGGAACCTGCCGGATAACGACGGAGCAACTGGATCTTGCCGCGCACGCTCCCCAGGGTCGGGACCCCGGTTCCGAGAGACCACAGCCCTCCGTTCATCGCGTTGCTGACCGCACTCGCGAACGCATCGGGATTCTTGCGGTTGGTTTTCGGATCGCTCGCGTTGATCAGCATCAGGATAGTCTCGCCGGGGTTCGTGCGAAGAAAATCCGCGCACGCGGTGATGACCTGCGCAAACGTCAGATGCTGGAAGACCGGACCGTGGTAGACATCGAGGTTCTTGTTCAGGCGGATGTCGAAAAACCGCACCCCGAGGTTGAGCTGTTGGGTGAGATTCAGGTCCTGCGTTTTCGCAAATCCCAGGCTGGTCGCATTTTCGTACAGGGATGCCGAGTCGTGAGTGCCCGGAATCGTGAGCTGGCTCAGGAGCGTGCCGTCGGGCACCGATGCCATCCAGCCGGCCGGATCGCGCCGCGGTGAAACGCTGATCGCCAGCGTCTCGTTGTTTAGCGTAACCCACGAGGCGGTGTAGCTCTCGGCCTGCGGCCCGCCCAGCGTCAGCTTTCTCGCTTCATATGCGGACAGCTTCCAGGCCTCTTTCTGGTCGGTCGTAAAGCTGACGACGTCTCCATTTTGGAAGGCGATCGTCATATCGAAGGAAGCAGTCCTGGTGTTCGAGCTCACGTCCTCGGACTGAGCGGACCCGGAGAGTGGACCGATAGTGCGCGGGTTGAAATTGTTGTCGGGCCGGTTGTTGTTCTCCCAATCGGAATTGTTCCTGACCCTGACCGTGGTCGTCATCGGAATGCCGGTGTTGTTGTAGATGCGCAAGCTGGTCGGCTGGGGTTTCGCGTAACAGGGAGCCGATAACAACAGCAGCGCGCCGATGACCGAGACGAGGGCCGGGAATCCGGTGACCGTCTTCACGGTCAACTGGACGTGTATTTCCGACGAATATTCAGGAACCCGCACAACTATCGTGGGTGCGGAACGGAGCCAAGTTCGTTCTTGTAGATGGCGCCGTCCTTCATGATCAGCTTCAGGTTCTGCCTGGGATTGGTCAGGACTCGCGGATCCTTCAGCGGATCTCCATCGACGAGCAGCAGATCGGCATATGCACCCCCGGCTATCACACCCAGCGTGCCGCTCTCGTTCAGCAGATCTGCGTTCGTTCGGGTCGCGGACTTGATGATGTTCACCGGGTCATCGATGTCGATCCGCATCTCGATTTCCCGTAGCTGCGAATGCTGCGCCTCGGGGCCCCACAGGTCGGTGCCCATCGCGATCGGCACGCCGTAGCGCCGGGCCCACTGGTAAACCTGGCGGCCGCGCGCGACCGTGCGCTTGAGATTCTCCACGATAGCGGGAGACAGCCCGGTCTCCGGCGCGGACTCGATTCTTTGCACCAACGAGATGAAGGTGCAGTCGAGGAACGCGCCGCAGCGCGCCATCATCTCGACCGTCTTCTCGCTCACGAAGTTGGCATGCTCGATCGAGCGCACACCGGCATCGAGGCATCGCCGCACCGAATCATCGGTGTACGCATGCGCCATCACGTAGGTGCCCCGCCCCTGCGCCTCTTCCACGATCGCGCGCAGCTCGTCCATCGAATATTCGTAGATAGTCGCGTGCGCCTCCGAGGGAAAAACAACGCCACCTGACACGAACACCTTTATCTGCGCCGCGCCGCGACGCAGTTCCTCGCGCGCTGCCCTGCGCACCTGATCGATCCCATCGGCGATCACCGACATGACCGAGAACGGGCCGGCCGTCCCGCACGGGTCCGTGATCTCGTCCGGAGTGCGAAAATCGGCACCGCCTCCGGTCTGGGTCAGCGCACGGCCTGAATAAAAGAGCCGGGGTCCGATGATCTTGCCTTCGTTGAGCAAGCGCGCAACCGATTGATCGGCGCCACCCGCCTCACGAATCGACGTGAACCCATCCATCAGGCTCGCCTCGAGGTAGCTCGCCGATGCGTTCGCGATCTCTTCCGCCGGATACGCGCTGTTGCGCGGGCTCAGCGACAGGCCCGTGATATGCGCGTGCGCATCGATTAGCCCCGGCATCAATGTGCGACCGCCCGCATCGATCACCGTCGCGCCCTCGCACTGCAGCGGAGCCTGCGACACCGCGGCAATGCGGTTGCCTTCGACGAGGACCCCGTAGGATTTCTGCAGCTCCGCGAACCCGTCCAACACGAGGTTGACGTTGGTGAAAAGAGTCTTGGTGGGAGCGCCCATAAAGGACCAGGCAGCATCCACAGATTACACAGATTTCACGGATTCAGAATCTGCGGAATCTGCGGATTTTCTGTTCCTAGTTCATGTCCCTGAAGAATGCGCGGATGTCTTCGGCGAGGAGCTTCGGCTCTTCCATCGCGGCGAAGTGCCCGCCCCTGGGCATGTCGGTCCATCGCTTCACGTTGAGCACGCGCTCGGCCCAATGACGCGGCGGTCGGACCAGTTCTCCGGGGAACATCGCGATACCGGCGGGCGCCTCGATACGGGTGCCGGGCTTGAGACGCCACGGATGGTGCCGCGCCTCATAGTAGAGCCGCGTGGAGGAATTGGCGGTCTCGGTGATCCAGTAGATCATCACGTTGGTCAGCAACTGGTCCTTGCTGAAGCGCGATTCGACGTCGCCATGGCAATCGCTCCAGGTGCGGAACTTCTCGACGATCCATGCCGCCAGCCCTGCCGGTGAATCGTTAAGCCCGTACGCAAGCGTCTGCGGCTTGGTCCCCTGGATCCATTGATAGCCGGTCTCGCGGCTGCGGAACTTCTCCGCATCGCCGAGGAAGACCTTCTCTTCGGGCGTCAGCTCGGGAGCGTTGCGGCCCTCGGCGGGACCGATCGGAATCATGTTGAGATGAATTCCGTAGAGATGCGGCGCGTAGACTTCGCCGATGCGCGCCGTGATCGCGGAGCCCCAGTCGCCGCCCTGCACCGCGAAGCGCTTGAAGCCGAGCGTCTCGGTCATCAGCTTGACGAAGATGTCGCCGATCGCCTGGATGTTCATCGCGCGGGCTTTCGCGTGGCCGGAGAACCCGTAGCCGGGTAGCGATGGTGCGATCACGGTGAACGAATCGCGCGCATCGCCGCCGTGTGCGGCCGGGTCGGTGAGCATCGGGATGATCTCCATGAACTCGTAGATCGATCCCGGCCATCCGTGGATTAGGAGCAGCGGCTTCGGGTTCGGGCCGCGGCCCTGCTCGTGGATGAAATGAACGTCGAGGCCCGAGACGTCGGCGCGGAAGTGCTTGAGGCTGTTCAGATGCGCTTCGTGCTTGCGCCAGTCGTATTTCGTCCGCCAATACTCGACGAGCTCGCGCAGGTAGGCGAGATTCACGCCGTATTCCCATCCGGTGTCGGGCACCTCGTCGGGAAAACGCGTGCGATCGAGCCGCGTCTTCAGGTCGGACAGGACGGAATCGGGCACGGCGATTCGGAACGGTTCAGCTTTCGACATCGATCACTTCCAGGTGCGGTGGTCAGGGCAAAGGCAGAATTAACCACAAAGGCGCCAAGACACCAAGGTTCGGACAGGTCCGTGCCCTGGTGTCCTGGTGGTTAACTGCCGGCTTTTTTGGTCAGCGCTTCCTTCGCCAATTCGCTGGCGAGTTTGCCATCCAGGCGCGCGCCGAACTTGTCGCGCAGCGCCTTCATCAGGGGACCCATCTGGTTGGCGCCCCCCGCGACGATCTCGACGATCGCGGCGCGGACTTCATCAGCGGAAACCTCGGCGGGCAGGTAGCCCGAGAGGATCTTCGCTTCGGCCTCGTTCTGCTCGATAAGGTCGGCGCGGTTACCCTGCCTGGCGAATCCCAGCGCCTCTTCGCGGCGGGCGCGTTCACGCTTGATGAGTTGAACGATCTCGGCTTCGTTGGCCTCGCGGCGGACGTCTTTCTCAACCCGGGTGATTTCGGCGAGCAGGCCGCGAATCGCCATCGTGCGGCGGGTATCGCCCGCCTTCATCGCGGCTTTGAGATCGTCCTGGAGTCGCTTCTTCATTTTTTGATTTTCGCTCGACCCCGCTCACGCTCCGCCTCGGTTCGAAGACTCCCGCTTCTTCGGAGCCTCACGCGCTGCACTCGGAGACTCGCTCCCCTTCGGGCGCGAGATGCGAAACGCGATCATTTCTTTGCGGCGGCTTTGTCCTTGTCTCCCGTATCGACGTCTTCCCACTTGGGCGGCTCGGTGGCCGTGAACTTGGAGCCATCGACCTTGTAGCTGAAAACCAGCGCCTTCTTCTTTCCCGTCGGAGAACTCTTGGTCGGGTCGCTCTTGCGCGCCTTCATCTCGGGCGCGGTGAGCTTGGCTTGTACGGTCAGGCCCCCGCTCTTGTTGCTGGGCAGGTAGCTGTAAGAGGCATGCTCGAGATCGACATAAGTTTGTCCGGACGATTTCTTTTCGCTCTCCTCGTCCATCGACTGCTCGGAGTCGTTGGCAACCTGCTCCTGGAGAGCTTTCTGTTGCGCCGGACTTAAAGGATTCTTTGGCGCGGGACCCTGCATCATCTGGCCGCCGCCCCCGCCTCCGCCGCCTCCCATGTTGAGCTCTTTCTTGACTTCGATCGCATGCACGCTGGCCGGAATCAGAAAGCCCGCGAGCATCAGGGCGATGATAGAGGTTAGGTAAATTCCTGGTTTACGCGTCATGGTCGTAACACCCCCGTCATGGGTCGATATACCACGCTCGGAGCGCGCGCAAAATAATGGGCGGGCAGAAAACTTGGGGCGCTAGCGCAGGGCGAACCGAATCGGGACCAGCACCCAGCTATCGACCGGATGACCATCGCCGCGGCGGGCCGGCACGAAGCGCCATCGAGAACGCACGGTTTCGAGGGCAGACCGATCAAGGTCGTCGAAGCCCGACGACTCCGCGATTTCGATTCGCTCCACTGAGCCGTCCGCCGCAATCAGGATGTGCAGGGTGACGGTGCCCTGCTCCGCGCGCTGACGCGAGCGGGCGGGATAGGCGGGCGCGGGACTCGCGCCGTAGTCGGCATGAGCCACTTGCTGGCCGCCTCCGCCGGAGCCTTCTCCCGTGCCGCTCCCAATTCCAGGGCCGGCGCCGCTTCCTGAGCCGGATGACAATCCACCGTGACCGCTTCGGGCGCCGCGATGCCCATCCCGGATAGCGGCTGCTGTGAGGGATTCCATCGCGGTCGAATGCGGCGTCGGATCGCTGGTCGGCTCACTCGCAGACTTGGTCGCGAACACGGGAGCGTCCGAGAAATCCGAGTCGCGCGGCCTTCCGGGCGGCATCGGGGTCAGTTCCATCTTCACGCCGGCCGATTTCGAGCCGCCGCCTGCGGCGCCTCCCGCGCCCGGGCCGATCTCGACAAGGTAAGCGAGGACCCAATCGTGATGCTCGGAGAGATGGGGCGCAAAATAGAGAATCATCGCGATGAGCCCGACGTGGGCGAGGATAGAGGCGGCGAAGGATGCCACGTGGCGACGAGGAGGCAGATAGGAATCCGCAATCGCGGGCGCGCTGACAAAGGACCCGCTCCTGGAGGCATGCGGCAGCCGTTCTCCCGCTGAGAGGCCGAAAGATTCAGGGCGGACAATGTCGATATCGTTGGGCAACCTGCTGCGCTTTTCTCGCGGAAGGGGTCAGCAGGTCCGCGTGCGATGGGACGACGCGTGCCTGAAGCCTCCCTCACCCACGAAGGTCCAATCGGCTCCATCGACTCCGCCGGTAGTCTGACTTGGAGCATCGTCGATGCTCCTCACAGTTGCGGGGCAGCGCCGGCCTTCAACCGGCTTTCCCGACCTGAGTCGGGAATGACACTACCCTCTTGAAGGGGTCAGTCAATACTTTAAGCTGTAGGGTTCTGGCCCGGAGGTTTGCAGAGTCATTGATATGGATGCGACTCTGCAGGCAAAGACGAGTCGAAAGAGTTTCACCGTGAATTCGCCCAAGACACCGAATGGTAACGCCGCTCCCCAGCAAACCGTAATCGACGAGCGCGCGCAGGGATGGACGACGCGGCTCGCGGACCGGCTTATCGGATACCATCGAGATGATCCGGCTCCGGAAGATCTCGCCGAGCAGGTAACCGTGCTCGGTCTGCCGAATGCGCGATTCTGGGTAGACACGCAGGGCGCGGCTTTCGCGCAGGAGGCGGCGCGAGCGCTGGAGCGCGAAAAAGCCGCGCTCGGCAAGGCAGCAAATCTGCCGCCTGCCGAGTTCCTGGCGATCTCCGGCGGCAGCGATGACGGCGCTTTTGGCGCGGGTCTGATCTGCGGATGGTGCGAGGCGGACAAGATGCCGGTGTTCAAGCTCGTGACCGGAGTCAGCACCGGAGGATTGATCGCGCCGTTTGCGTTCCTGGGCCGCAAGTACATGGATGGTCTGCGCGCGGTCTACACGAAGATCGTGCCGGGCGACGTGCTCAAGCGGCGCGGGGTCCACAACGCGGTGTTCGGCGAGGCGCTGGCAGACACGGCGCCCCTGTATGGCTTGATCACGCGCCACATCAATGAACAGTCGATCGCCGACATCGCGGCCGAGTACAACAAGGGCAGGCTGTTCCTGATTGGAACGACCAGCCTCGATGCGCAGCGGCCGGTGATCTGGAACATCGGCGCGATCGCGACCAGCGGCAAGCCAGGCGCGCTGGAACTCATTCGCAAGGTGATACTCGCGTCCGCCTCCATCCCGGCGGCGTTCCCGCCGATGATGATCGATGTGGAAGCGGGCGGGCGACACTTCCAGGAAATGAACGTCGATGGGGGAGTGGTGGCGCAGGCATTTCTATATCCATCCGACATCGGCCTGCGGGCGGACTTTTCGTCGCCGGAACTCAAGCGCGAGCGCCACGTGTACATCATACGCAACAGCAGGCTTGACCCCGAGTGGGCATCAGTGAACCGCAGGTTCCTGACGATCAGCGGCCGCGCGATTGCGACGATGATTCATTACATCGGGTACAACGACCTCCTGCGGATTTACGCGATGGCGAAGCGCGACGGTATCGACTACAACCTCGCGTACATCGAGACCGACTTTCCCAATATCAAGCACGAGAAGTTCGACCCGGCATACATGAATGCGCTGTTCGACCATGCCTACGAGAAAGCGCAGCGCGGCTACCGATGGAAGAAAGCCCCGCCGAACATGGACGGCCTCGCGGCGGACGACATCGAAAAGAGCACAGGCTAGAAGCCTGTGCCACTTGCTCTCGTCCTCAGTCTTTCGGAATTTGTCATTCCCGCGCAGCGCGCAAGCGCTCGGGAGGGCCGGAGCAAAGCGGAGGGCCGAGCGAAAGCAAGGTGATGCGCGCGGAGCGCGCGTCCATCTATCCGCGAGGAATCCCGGATCAGCGAACAGGAGTATTAACCCCTAAGGCACCAAGTTCAGGAAGGGGCAGCAGAACTATTCTGGCCGTCTCCTCTCGGTGCCTTCGCCTGCC
>DATJWT010000271.1:0-5260 GCA_035500975.1 Binataceae bacterium (SeqCode) | reverse complement strand
CAGCGCTCCCGTCGGGCATGCAATCTGGCAGGGTGCTGCGCTGCAATGCTTGCAGACATCGCTCATCATCAACCATCGGCCCGCCATAGGCTCGGCCAGGAGTGATTCGATGTCTGCGGGCGCCGACGGAGTCGGCGCGCTGCCTGTCTGCGGGAACTGTTCCACGAACGTGACGTGACGCCACGTCGTCGCCGAAAGCATCCGCGTATTGTCGTAGCTGTCTCCGGTGAAGGTGAAGCCGTCCGATGGCAGCTGGTTCCATTGCTTGCACGCGACTTCGCACGCCTTGCATCCGATGCAAAGCGTCGTGTCCGTGAAAAATCCCGTCGCGGGACGCGGCGCAGGCGATGCGGGTCGCCTAAATGGGTAAAGCAGGTCGTTGAGGAAGCCCATCGGGCTTCATCTTAGCCGGTTGTTGCCGACTTGAAACGCGAAAGCGCGATCAACGAGCGCGCCGGATTCCCCACGATTGCAGCCGGCCTTCCGGCTGCGCCCACTCAGGCGTGTCAGGAATAGGTTCGTCGCGATTCGCGCGCGGAGCGGCTTTCAACGGTGTAGCAGACTTGATGCCGTGCAGCCTGCCGGGACGCACATTGCATGAGAACGCCTTGGCCTCGTGCATGCTGACGTTGGAATCGGTCACCAGCGCGGTGAGATCATTGGCCATCGCGCCCACCGTCTCGCCGGCATAGCCCCAATGAATCGGCAGTCCGATCTGATGCACCATGCGCCCATCGACGGTGAGCGGCCGGATCCTGCGCGTGACCATCGCGCGTGCCTCAATCTCGCCGCGCGGCGTCGCGACGACCATCCATCCGCGATGCTCGATGCCGCGTTCGTCGGCCAGTTCCGGGCTCAGCTCGACGAACATCTCCGGTTGCAGCTCGTTGAGCCAACTGTTGAATCGGCTCATGGGCCCCGAAAGATAGTGCTCGGTAAGGCGATAGGTGGTTGCAACGATCGGAAAATCCGGATCAACCTTCTGCGCGAGCCGGTTGATTTCCGACTTGTATTCGCGAAGCGTCGGACTGCTCTGCGTCTGATACAGCGCATTGTGGGCGACCGACTCGCGCGGCTCGTAATGAACCGGGAGCGGGCCGTCCTTCACTCCGTTTGGGGCGTAGAGCCATCCGCGTCCGTCGGGATGCATGATGAACGGAGCGTCGCCCGCGATCGCATCCATGCCGCGCGAATCGCCTGCGGGCCGATACGACGGCGGCTTGTCGACCGGGAAGTCGGGGACGTCGTTGCCCACCCAGCGTCGCTGCTGCTCGTCCCACCAGATCAGTTTCTTGCGTTCCGACCAGGGATGGCCCTGCGGATCCGCTGACGCGCGGTTGTACATTGTGCGGCGGTTAGCCGGCCACGAATATGCCCAGTCGGGATAGGTTGATCCTGCGAGCGCGGGATTGCGCGAGCGCGCGCGGTTGAGATCCTCGCGCGGAAAGACCCCGCTGTAGATCCATGCACCGCACGCAGTCGACCCATCGTCTTTAAGATCGCCGAATCCCGCGAGCAGAGCGCCATCGCTGGCGCGGCGGCCGTTTATCTCTTTCAGAACTTTCTCTACGTCCGGCTCGTCCTTGATCCTGCTGAGCGATCCATCGGGCAGGTATTCGGGTCCGTCTCGCTCATAGTTCCAGGTTAGATTCCGAATCGGCTCGTCGCGCTTGAGCGTGGAATCTCGATACAGATCTTTGAGGCGCCTGCCGAGATGGTAGAGGAACCACGTGTCGGACCGGCAATCTCCCGGCGGATCGGCTGCTTTCTCGTGCCACTGGATGAGCCGTTCGGTGTTGGTCACGGTGCCATCGTTTTCCGGTATCGATGCGGCCGGCAGGAAGAACACCTCGGTCTTGATCTTTTTTGGATCGTCGACGCGTGGGTCCGCGTACCAGAAGTTGGCGCTCTCGTGCTCGAACCAGTCGCGCACCACCAGCCAATCGAGGTTGCGCAAGGCAGCCCTGTTCAACTCCGCGTTCGGTGCTCCCGCGGCAGGATTCTGCCCGATAAGAAAAAGTCCGCGCACCGAGCCTTCATACATCCGAAAGAAGGTTGCGAGCTCGGAATGGTCGCCATCGAGTTTCGGCAGCCATTGATATCCGAACTCGTTCGCCGCGGTTGCGCTGTCGCCATACCAGGCCTTCAGCAAGCTCACCATGAAGCGCGGCAGGAACGCCCAGTAACCGTCGAAAGCCTCCTCTTGCCAGAAACCCGCGGTGCGATTGTTCACGCAACAGGGAAAACCGTGCCCGTTCTCGAGGTAGCGGGAAAGTGATGCCTGTTCCGCAGCGGCGCGCGGTTGCGGGATGTAGCCGGGCAGGGAATCGTACAAGGTCGGAATGTCGGTGGAGCCCTGGATGCTGCAATGACCGCGCATCGCCATGATGCCGCCGCCGGGACGCCCGATGTTGCCCAGCAGGAGCTGGAGAATCGCGGCGCATCGGATCATCTGCACTCCCGTCGCATGCTGCGTCCATCCGAGCGCGTACACGATCGCGCTGGTGCGTTCGCGGCCCGAATTGCGCGCCAGCAATTCCGCGACGCGAATGATATCGGCGGGAGTGCATCCGCAGATCTTTGCTGCCGCCTCGGGCGAGTAACGGGAGAAATGCCGCTTCAGGATCTGGAACACGCAGCGCGGATGCTGCAACGTCTCATCGCGTTCGACCTTCCCGTCGGCTGACCCGCCGATACTGTAGCCCCACGCACCGGCATCGCGATCGTAGTATCCGGTAGCCTCGTCGAAGCCGACGAACAGCCCGGTTTCATCGACGTCGACGTAGCCTTCGCCCACGACGGTCGCGGCGTTGGTGAAATGCAACACGTACTCGTGGAACCAGCGGTCATTCTCGATGATGTAATTGATCGCCGCTCCCAGGAACGCGATGTCGGAGCCGGCGCGAATCGGCACGAACACGTCGGCCATCGCGGAAGTGCGCGTGAAGCGCGGGTCGACGTGGATCAGTTTACCGCCGTTCTCGCGCGCCTTGAGCGCCCATCGGAAGCCGACCGGATGGGCCTCGGCCATGTTCGATCCCATGATCAGCACGCAATCGCTGTTGGCGAGATCGCGCTGAAAGGTCGTTGCCGCTCCGCGTCCAAAGGAGGCGCCCAGACCGGGCACCGATGCGCTATGTCATATGCGCGCCTGGTTCTCTATCGAGAGAATGCCCAGGCCGCCCGAGAAGAGCTTCTTGATGAGGTAGTTTTCCTCGTTGTCGAGCGTCGCGCCGCCGAGATGCGCGATCGTCTTGAGATGATTCACTTCGATACCGTCAGGCGATCGTTCGATAAAATCGCGGTCGCGGGCTTCCTTGGTCAGGTGCGCGATACGGTCCATCGCCCACTCCAGCGGCCGCTCTTCCCAACGATCGCTGTACGGCGCGCGGTACATCACCTTCCTGACGCGATGCGGGTTCGAAACGAGCTGGAAAGTGTTGGCGCCCTTGGGGCACAGCGTCCCCTGGTTGATGGGGCTGTTGGGGTCGCCCTCGATATCAATGATCTCGCCGCCCTTGGTGTACACGTCCTGGCTGCATCCCACCGCGCAGTAGGGGCATACGCTGTGTGACTTTGTCGCGCCCCGCAGACGCGAGTGCTTGCGGGCGGTGTCCGGACTGACAGGCTGGCGGGAACTCATCGTAACTTCCTCCGATGCACGCTCAGGGCCGCGCCGATGATACTCTACCATCGTGAGCGATTCCGACCGCAACTCGACACTCCGGCGCGATGCGCATCGATGGCGTTCCGGCCGGTCCGAAAGCGCGGCTGAGATTCTCGCGGTCGAAGAGCCGTTGGAGATTCGGCTCGCGGGCCGGCGCTTCACGATCACAATGCGCACGCCCGGGCACGACGAGGAACTAGTCGCGGGATTCCTGTTCGCGGAAGGATTCGTGAGCAGCGCCGGAGAGATCGATGAGATCCGGCGGGTGCGCGGAACGGACGGCAAGCCCGAGGCAAACATCCTCGATGCGATCCTGAAGGTGCCGATCGAGACCTTGCGCGAGCGCTTGCAGCGGAACTTCACGATGACCTCGAGCTGCGGGTTGTGCGGCAAGACCTCGATCGATTCCATCCGCCGGCGAATCGCGGCGATTGATGGTCGCGGATCGGTTTCTGCGGCAACCCTCTCCGGCCTGGGCGCCGCGATGAACGCGGAGCAGCCGCTGTTTGCCCGAACCGGCGGCGTTCATGCCGCGGCGCTGTTTGATTTCGCGGGATCGCTGAAGGCGCTCCGCGAGGACGTGGGCCGGCATAACGCGGTAGACAAGCTGGTCGGATGGGCGATGAACCGCGAGCTGCTGCCGCTGGCGGACTCAATCGTGATGGCAAGCGGACGGCTCAGCTTCGAGATCGTTCAGAAGGTCGCTGCGGCCGGCGCTCCCATAGTTGCCGCGGTCTCTGCGCCGTCAACGCTGGCAGTAGACTTGGCCGAAGAGGCGGGAGTGACGCTGATCGCTTTCCTGCGCGGCGAATCGTTTAACATCTATACGCACCCGGAGCGGGTCGTGACTTCGGGCAGTTGATGAGACGGCGGGAGGGCTTGCAATGGAGCGAGAATCTGTCCGGCCTCAACCACTCATCGCCGTGCGCAACGTGCGAGCGAGCAGTCAGTGGTATCAACGTCTGTTGCGGGCCGATGCTCTGCCCGAGCATGAGCATCGCGATACCTACGAACGAATCTTTTCCGGCGGCCAAATGATCCTGCAGCTCCACGCCTGGGATGAGGAAAATCATCCTAACCTGGTGAACCGCGATTCGGCGCCGGTCGGCCACGGAGTTTTACTGTGGTTTGAAGTGCAGGATTTCGATTCGGTCGTCGCGCGAGCGCGGTCGCTCAAGGCGGAAGTCATCGTGGAGCCGCACGTCAATCCGGCACCGCGGCACAGGGAGATGTGGCTTCGCGATCCGGACGGGTATGTGGTCGTGGTTGCCTCGCCGGACGGCGAAACTGGCTCGTAAGAACCGGCATCCTCCGCGCGGAAACCCCCTACTTGAGCGGCAGAGATCCCGGACGATATTCTAAGGGATCATGCCGGAGGCGCAGTACGCATCGCGCAAACGCGCGCGTGATCGAATCGCAGCGGAAAAGGTGCTTTACGAGCGCCGCTCCGGTGGTGAGATCTCGGTCTGCGTCGCCTATCCGAACATCTACCGCCTCGGGATGGCGAATCTCGGCTACCAGGCCGTCTTTCACATTTTTGATTCGCATCCGGTGGTCGATGCCGAGCGCGCGTTCTTGCCTGACCCCGACGAG
>DATJWT010000270.1:0-21550 GCA_035500975.1 Binataceae bacterium (SeqCode) | reverse complement strand
GCTGCAAAATGCGCTGAGGGTCACGATTAACGATCAGCTCCTGTTCCCTTCGGGTGATTGGCAGATGCCGGCCGATGCGCAACAGAGCATCGCCAAGGTCGCCAGGATCCTGGCCCCGATGCAACAAACCAGGATCAACGTCAACGGATACACCGACAACGTACCCATCGGGCCCGGGCTCATGCGGCAGGGAATCACCAGCAATCTTGTTCTGTCGCAGAAGCGGGCCGAAAACGTCGCGCAGTTCATGATTGCGCAGGGCGTCAACCCGAGTCTTGTCACAGCGCAGGGGTTTGGCGACGCCAACCCGGTTGCGTCCAACGATACCGCTGACGGCCGCGCTCAGAACCGGCGCGTCGAATTGGTACTCGCGGGCTCGGGCAACTGAGAATCTTCGCGACGGCCAGGGTTCGAGAGAGCCCTGGCCGCTCATCCAATCGTCGAGGCTACGGGTTGTCGCGCAGCGCGACGCGCTCGGGTTCCCACGGCCACCGTTCGTTCAATTCGACGAACAGCGCCCAGCTCAGGAAGGTGCGGACGACGACCAGAAGTCCGAGGCCGATGATGTTAGCGATGGTGGGATCGAGGGCAACGGTGCGGACGATATCGGCGGCGACCAGGATATTGAGGCCGAGCAGGAGCGCCTTGTCCAAGATCTGCTTGTATTCTTCGTAGGTCTGCTCGCTGGCTCCGCGCAGCAGGAACCTGACAGTTCCGATCGCCACGCCCGCAATGATTATCACCACGGCCAGGACTTCGATGCCCTTGGTCGCGATCTCGATAACGAGTCCCAGGACTCCTCCTACACCACGCATTCTAGCCCCCTCGGAACGAACGACTCCCGAAAACTAGTTGGGCTTGATCTGGGTGATTTTCGATCCCTCGATACCGACGCCGCCCATCAGTCCCTGCTGGTTGAACACGAATGCGTAAACGTCCGAGCGCAGGTTGGTGGTGGTCAGCGATTTCGCGAAGCCTTCGTCCACAACCACGAGACTCGGGCCGGTGCCGATGGCCCATCCGTCGCTCTGGTTCAAGTAGTTCAGCGCCGAATCGTTCATGAAAAAGAGCGCGTAGCCGAATTGCTTGACCCCGGCCTGGAAGCCGTAGGATGCGGCCGCGGTGCGATAGTAGCCAACGGTCCGGCCGTTCTCGCGCAACGCGCCGAAGCCGAACTGGGCGCCGATTAGAAACGCACCCTTCCGGATGTCCGGAAAAACCAGGACCGCCCTGGCCTTCGCTCCGAGCTCCCGGGCTTTCTGGTTATGGGCGTAGAGACTGTTGAGCGCCGCGGTAACGTTGGAATCGATGGTCGATGCGCTCGGCGCGAGCGGAGCACTAGCCTGGGCGAATGCGGGCATCGCGAAGGCCAACGCGAGCGCGGCCTGGAATACCAGGGCGATAACGGATCGTTTCAATGCGGTTCCTCCCTCAGGTTTCGCACGGCGTTCACCAGGGAAACGTGGGTGAACGCTTGCGGAAAGTTGCCGAGCAGCCGGCCGCCTGCCGGGTCGTATTCCTCCGCGATCAATCCAACGTCGTTGCAAAGCGCGGCCAGTCGCTCGAAAAGTTCGCGCGCCTCCCGATGCCGTCCCATCAGCGACAGGTTATCTACTAGCCAGAAAGAACATGGAAGAAAAACCCCTTCGCCGGGCGGGAGGCCATCGACGCCCGCCTCCGTGCGATAACGCAGCACCAGGCCTCCGGAAACCAGCTCACGCCGGATAGCCTCGACGGTTCCTATCACGCGTGGATCGTCGGGAGGAAGAAATCCCACCATCGGGATCATCAGCACCGCCGCATCGAGCGCGTCGCTGCCGTAGTACTGCACGAACGCGTTGCGCTGCCGGTTGAACCCATGCGCGCACACATCGCGATGGATTCGGTCACGCAGCTTGCGCCATCGCTCCAGCGGTCCGGTCTGAAAACCTGCTTCAAGGGCAGCGACCGCTCGATCGAGCGCGAACCACGCCATCACCCTGGAATGCGTGAAATGGCGGCGTGGGCCGCGGACTTCCCAGATGCCTTCGTCCGGATCGCTCCAGACCTTCTCCAGGTTCTGCATAAGCGCGAGCAGAAGCTGCCACGCCTCCGGCGATGAGCGTGCGCCGAGGCGCCGGCCGAGATCGAATGCGCCGACGATCTCGCCGTACACATCGAGCTGCAGTTGTCCGTGCGCGGCGTTGCCGATTCGCACGGGTCGGCTGTTCTCGTAGCCCGAAAGCCACGGCAACTCCGCTTCCGTGAGCCGGCGCTCGCCCGCGATGCCGTACATGATCTGCAGGTCCTCGGCCTTTCCCGCCACCGCGCGCATCAGCCAATCGCGCCATGCGAATGCCTCCGTCATGTAGCCCGACGACATCAGCGCAAAGAGCGTGAGCGTCGCATCGCGAAGCCAGCAGAAGCGATAGTCCCAGTTGCGCGGCCCGCCAATCCATTCGGGAAGCGATGCGGTCGGTGCGGCCACGATGCCGCCGGTTGGCGCATAGGTCAGCGCCTTCAGCGTGATCAGCGATCGCAGCGCGAGATCGCGCCACGGCCCGGTGATGGTGCAATGCGACGACCATTCGCGCCACCACTCGTCGGTCTCTCGCAGCATCGCGGAGGCATCGAGAGCGGCCGGTTCTGCTTCGTGAGATGGATACGACGTCAGGCTGAACGCGATGGTCCGGCCCTCCGGAATTGTAAAGTCGCAGGAACCTTCATGCGCATCGTGATGAAGTTCGATTGGCGATCGCAGCGCCAGCGCGTCGGGCCCGGCGATCGCGCGTAATCCATAGTCTCGCGGTGCAATCCAGGGCTCGACATGGCCGTAGTCAAAGCGCGGCGCCAACTCCATCCGCATCGGAACCGTACCGCGCACGCCGCGGACGATTCGAACGATGTCGGTCCGCGCTCCGCGCGCGATCGGCATGAAATCGACCAGCGTCACCGCTCCCGCATCCGTCACGAATTCGGTTTCGAGAATCAGCGTCGGACCGGCGTAGTGGCGGCGAACCGCGCGTGCTTCCGGCATGGGCGCGATGCGCCAATATCCGTTCGCGCGCGTGCCGAGCAGGGCCGCGAAGCAGGCCGGCGAATCGAACCTCGGAATGCACATCCAGTCGATCGAGCCGTTGTTTCCAACCAGTGCCGCGGTACGCGTGTTCCCGATCAGCGCATAGTCTTCGATTCGCAGGGTCATGGCGACTCGATCCCGTCTACTTTTGAGCCTGGCGCTGCCGCCATTGCTCGTGATGTTCACGAATTATCGTCATCGCCTGCTCGGCGGTGTCCACGCAGCGGGGTATTTCGAGATCCTCCGGCGAGGCCAGCTCGGACTCCGGTCGCAGCATGGAACCGCGGGCCCACGCGACCAGGTCCGCCCACATGCGGCCGACCAGGATCAGTGGCGTCTGCTCGAGGTTTCGCACCTGGAGCAACTGCCAGATCATCGAAAGCTCCAGCAGCGTGCCGATCCCGCCCGGCACCACCACGAACGCATCGGAAACGAGGACGAAGTGATGCAACCGCGAGAAGAAGGTGCGATGCGCGAAGGCCTCGTGAACGAAAGGATTGATTTCCTGCTCGAACGGCAGATGCACGCGAATTCCGACGCTGTTGCCGGGCGCCAAGCCGGCTTGGGCCGCGCCTTCGTTGGCGGCCTCCATCAGGCCGGGGCCGCCACCGGTTACGATCGCGCACCCCATCGATGCCAGTTCCCGCGCGAGATCGCGCACCGCGCCATAAACCCAGTGGTCGCGGGAAATCCGGGCCGATCCGAAAATCGTCACGCGGAATTCCTTTCGCCGGGTCGCCCGCAGACGCGTCAGGTTGTTGACGACGTCCCACAGACCCATGATCGAGTCACGCAGCAGTTCGCCGACGCGCTCCTCGTCGTTCAAGGTCACGATGTCGCTCTTGTTCTTGCCTGATGAATCCTCGGCCATATCACCTCCCGAAATGGAGCATCACTGCCGGTGCTCTGCCTGGAAAGCCTCGACCGCGGCTTTGACCGACGGATAAAAGCGCTCTGCACCCATGCCGAGGAGGCCATACCTGGTCAACTGCTCGCGGAGTGCCGTTCTCGCACGGGCGATCATGATTTCGATTCCGTGCGCGTTCAGCTCGGCACGAACTTCCTCGAGAGCATAGGCGGCGGTGAGGTCGATCATCGTTACTGCTTCGACATCGAGGATGAAAGCGCGGGGTTTGGTTGCGGCCGACGCGACCGCAGCTCGTACCCGTTGCTTGAAATAATCCGCGTTGAAGAAGACCAGCGATGCATCGAAGCGATAAATGAGCGCGCCGGGCACGCCTTCGGCGCCCGGATGCACTTCGACGTCGCTGTAGTCCTCGGTGCCGGGAAGGCGGCCCAGGATCGCATCGTGCGGCCGCGATGCTCGCAGCAGGAGGGTAAGGACCGTCAGCAGGACCGCGATGACGATACCGGCCCCGACTCCGATAGTGATCACGCCCAAGGTGGCGACGCCGGCGACCCAAAATTCGCGACGGCTCATTTGATAGAGCCGGATCGTCGCAGGCAGGTCGAACAAAGCGACGCCGGCAGCAATCAGCACGGCGGCGAGGCTACTCCGCGGCACCATCGAGAGCGGCCGGGTCAGGAACAGCAACACCATCGTCATCAGGACCGCCGCGTAGATGCCGGTCATCCGGGTCTTGCCCCCGGCGACCTCGCTGATCGCGGTGCGCGAGTCGGCGCCGCTGATGGCGAAGCCCTGCGAGATACCTGCGGCGATATTGGCTGCGCCGAGGGCGACCAGTTCGCGATTCGGGTCGATATCGTAGCCGTTGCGGGCGGCGAAACTCTTGGCGGTCGCGATGGCGCTGCAGAAGCTCACCAACAAAATTCCGAGTGCTGCGAAGGAGAGGTCCTGGATCTCAGCGGGCGAAACGAGCGGGAGCATCGGCAGGGGAATTCCGGCGGGTATCGTGCCGATCAAAGCCACCGCGCTGGCGCGAAGATCGAATATCGCAGCGATCAAAAGCCCCATACCAACGCCGATCAGCGGGCCCGGAATCCGAGGCGCGATCCGGGCGGCCGACCAGATGAAGACGAGCGTGACCGATCCGACCAGCAGGGTTGGCCCGCGAACCTCACCGAGCCGCGCCGCAAAATCGACGATTCGCAGGAAGAAGCCGGTATCCTGGCGCAGCGCAAATCCGCAGAACCCGCCGAGCTGTTTGCTGACGATCGTCAGCGCGATGCCGTTCATGAAGCCGGTGAGAATCGGGCGCGAAAGAAGATCCGCAATCGCGCCAAGGCGCAGGAACCCGGCACCAATGCACATGACCCCAACGATCATCGAGAGCGCCATCGACAGCGCAAGGTATCGCCCCGGATCGCCGGCGGCGAGCGGAACCAGCGCCGCGGCCACGATCGCGCAGGTGGCCGCGTCGGGACCGACAATCAACTGCCGCGAGGAGCCGAGACACGCGTACGCAACCAGTGGAAGGATGCTCGAGTAGATACCGATGACGGGCGGAAACCCGGCCAGCTCCGCATACGCCATCGCGGTAGGCACTTCGACGGCCGCAACTGAAAGCCCGGCGAGCAGATCGAACTGCAATGCATGGAGGTCATACGATTTGAAAAAGCGTCCTGCCACTGGATACCGCGCTGCCGGTTAGCCTGGCCCGCTTATCCGGTCACCAAAAATTCGCAGCAGCGCCAGCATCACCGCAGTCATAACCAGATTGAAGATCAAATGAGCCCACGCGACCGCCATTCCCGGGTTCTCCGCGAACCCGACGACCACATCAGAAAATTGACGGAGAAAGGGCAGGAACAGCAAGACCCCAACGACGTTGAAGGCCAGGTTGGCGAGCGCGGTCCACCGAGCCGTCTGTTTCATGCCCAGACTTGCGATTAATCCCGTGGAAGTCGAGCCGATATTCGCGCCGATCACAATTGGAATTGCAGCGGCACCGGCGAGCATGCCTTGCTGAACGAACAGAATCGCGAGACCGGTGGTGATGCTGCTGGATTGTACGACAACCGTCAGCACGAGTCCGACCAGCACGCCCATCAGCGGCGACCGCGACCGCGCCAGGATTTCGCGGACGGCCGGCATCTCCTGCAGGGGCCGCAGCGATCCGCTGAGCAGGTCAAGACTGAAAAAGATGAACCCGAAATAGAAGATCGTCTTGCCGAGGAATTTCCATCGACTCGGCACGATGCTGAGCAGGGTGCCCAGCACGATAAACACCGGGCCGATCGATTCCAGCCGGAGCGAAACCAGCCAGGCGGTTGAAGTTGTTCCGATGTTCGAGCCGAGCAGGACGCCCAGGCTGGAGCTGAAGGAAATCGTTCCCGAATCGACCAGGGCCGCCGCCAACGCTGTGACCGCGCCGCTCGACTGAACCAGTGCCGTCACCAGCGCGCCCAGCACGACCCCGCGCAGGCGGCTGCGCGTGAGACGCCCCAGCCATTCGCCGAGCGCATCGCCGCCGACTCGGCGAATCTCTGTGCTGAATTCCTGAAGCCCGTACAGGAACAGAACGATCGCGGCCAGCACCGCGAACAGGAGGTTAAACCCGCTCAGTCTCTTGCTCCTTCGCGACGAACTCGCCGGTCACCCTAGCACGAAGCCGGGTGCACGCACGTCACATCATCTCCTGGTGGGAAATAGAAGCGTAACCTCCGCGCGCAGCATCCATCCCGGGCCGCCCTGCGGATGCTTGACGAAGTCGTAGGCACCGAGCTGGAGGCTCATGTGCTCACCGAAATCGAAGACGTCGCCGATGTCGGCGCCGACCGGAAGCACCCACGCGTCTCGCTTCTGCGCCGTCCAGTCGTAGGAAATAGGAGGATCGACCTGGGCGTAAAATCCGCTGTCCCAGTTGTAGCTGATTTCCGGCTCGACGTAGGTCGTGTTGACGCTGCCGCGATGTTTCGCGCCCGCAAACGACATCAAGTGATACGTCAAAATGGCGTTGAACCAATTCGTACCGTTGTAGGCGACGGCACCGGTCGGTCCAGCGCACCACTTGCCGGCGCCGAGGTCGGTGCTCGAGGCGGTGGGGAACTGAAAGATAGGACCCACTCCCCAGATCCACGTGCTGGCGTCCTCGGGCGTGAGGAAAGCCGAGAGCTGGCTGTCGCTCAAGCCGAACTGCGCATCGGGACTCGGCAGGTAAACGAGGGTCATGCTCGGACGCAGCATCAGGTCCCATTTGGGTGTCAGGCTAACCGGAACCAACGGCTCCACGTTGAGCGCCTCGCCGGCGGAATGATTGGACCCCACGTTGAAGCCCGTCACAGCCTGGATCGGGACCTTAAGGAAATCTTCGAAGGGATTGTGCACCGCCTTGGCAAGAGCGAGGTCACTTGGAACTGCCGGTGATGGCGCCGCCTGCTGCGCACGCGCCGCAACCGCGAGCAGAGGCGTCAGCGCCATGCATGCGGGGATCAGCCAGGCGCGCAGCATGGATTTCTGCTTACTCCGTCCCGAACCACTTCTGATAGAGCTGATCATAGGTGCCGTTCTCACGCAGGACGATCAGCGCGGTGTCAACTTTCTTTCGCCATGGACTGCCCAGCTGGAAGAGCATGCTGAGTGGCGCTTCATTGAATTGCGGACCGACCACCTTCACCAGCCCGGCTCCCTGGTGCGAAGCGTAGTAGAGGAGCACCGGCGCGCCGGTCACGACCGCGTCCACTTTCTTTTGCAGCAACGCGTTGAACATCTCTTCGGTAGTGGCATACTCCTGCACGTCCGCCTTGTGCGCCTTGAGAGTAGCTACAGCCGTGCTGTTTGCGATCGTACCGACCACCTTGCCGGGCAAGTCACTCGGGCCTTCAATAGAACCGTGGATCTTCTGCACCGTTAGGGTGGACGTCAGTTGGGCGGTGTAGAACGCGACGAACACCACGCCTCCAAACATCCACACCAGGCCCAGGATCCGCGCCAGCCAATGGCCAGGAAGTGCCTGCACCTGCGACACCAGGGCGCTCGCGGCCCACGCCATCGCCTGAAAAATTCCCGGAAAGTAGTGCTCGCTGGCGATCACGTCATCGGCGGCGCGCCGGTCGAAAAACCAGATGAGGTGGGCGGGGACAACAATCAGCAGCAGGGCGACGCCGAGCCAGACCAGCAGCGAGGGCGAAAAGAAGATGTGCAGGAGTTCGCCCAGGGGACTCACAGGTTTGGTGTCGCCGGTATCGAGAATCATGATGCCGAACCCGGACTCCATCACCGGGTAGGAAAAGTCGAATTCCGCGTCCCGCGCGGAGGTAATGAAGACCGGCGAGACGATAACGTCGAGTTGTTGATCCCGCATCTCCTTGAACAGCGCCGCCGCATCGGGAACCACGTGAAAATCGGACTTTACCTTCAGTTGCGCCGCGATGCCGTTCCACAGCTCGATGCTGAACCCAGTGAGCTGCCCGTTCTGCTCCATGACGAACGGCGGCACCGGAAATGCGCCGACGCGCATCTCGCTGCTCTGCGCGAGTGCCGGTACACATGCGCTGCTCAGAGCGACGACCGCAAAGGTCAGGGCGATGGCCCATTCGGAAATTCGCGGATGGCGGCGTCGCGGGTACATCGAATCAGTTCACCACGGCCTGAACTCCGGGAATCCCATGGTCAATCCGAAGTTTACCGTGGTCTGCGGAGCTGTGGGCGCGTATTGGCGGTAAACCGTCCATTGTCCGGTCACGAAGAAGCTCATCGGAGGCAGACCCTCACGCACGAACGTTCTGCCGATTCCAAGGCTCAGGGGCATGACGGTCGGTGAATGCCGATACCAGCCCATGGTCCAGTTGGCTTCCGCCGAGCGCAGGTACCACTTGTCAAAAAGGTGCAGCGCCATGACCGGCTGAAACTCCAGGGTGTTCTGCGGTGGCCGATTCGGCGACGTGTAGGCAAACGAGACCGGGTTTTGAACGATGCCGCCGATCAGCAGGCCGGGAATTCCCGCGTAAATGGCGCCGAATGCCGGGCCGACCTGCCACGCACCCTGGCCGGCGCTGGTCGAAGTCGCGGTTGGGAATACGAAGGTAGGACCAACTCCGACCAGGATCCCCTTATCCTTTGAAGACAACCATGGGATGACTGCGATGTCGAACAACGCCAGGTCGCCGAACTCGGTCCGGGTGCCGCCCCGGGAACTTGGCACCGTCACCAGGGCAAATGTCGGCCTCACCAATTGCACGAAGGGAAGGTACGTGTTGGGCGGGATACGAGGAATGATCGGTCTGACGATGAGCTGATTGGTCTGGAGGTTGCTGCCGTAGTTGGCGGGTGTGTAGCTGTCGCGAACGATTAGCTGAGGGAGGGTAGTAAGCGGATCGGTGAAATCCTGCTCGAGCTTTTCCTCGGAACCCAGAGTTTGCTGCGCCGCCGCGGAAGCCCCTCCGCACAGCATGATCACGCATAGGAGGAGAAGCATCCTGGCGACGGCAGGAATCCTGGACATCAGACCTACGACTCTATCGATGCCCTAATCCGACCATTCCTGACAGCGTTTACGAACGAGCGATAGTCACGATGATTCTGGTCGGCGTATTCGACCGCGAATTCGCAGACCGCCTCGTCGAAGACCTCACTGGAACCCATATAGCCGGAGATGCGGGCCGCATCGCCGGATCGCGCATGTGCGCGCGCCAGCACGCGCGCACACATCTTGCCGTAGGTCTCCAACGTATCGACGTCCCAGCCTTCGACCATCGCGGAGAGCTTCATGTCGCGCAATTGACGGATGTAGAAGTCGTGGCGGCCGTCCTTCGATCGCGTCCATCCCAGGAAGATATCGCTGGCGGACTGCATCAGCTGTTGGCCGACCACCACCCGCTGGCCATGGTTCGCATGCAGGCTCTTGCCCGCATAGGGCTCGAGCACGGAAGCATTCGCCTGCTTGACCTGCAGGAACAACGGGTCGTTGTCCCCAGCCATGAAGAGTGCGACGAAACAGATCGTGCCGACGCTGCCGACGCCGACCACCTTGATCGCGAGGTCGCAGAAACGAAAGCGATCGAACAAGACGCGCACGTGCTCGCGCAGCGAATCGCGATAGAGCGCGATCGCATTCGCGTAGCCGGCCTTGTAACCCGGGACCAGCTTGGCCGAGGGATGGAAGATGAGCGGTGGATTGTCCTTGATCCGCGGCAACTCGCCGTGATGCTCGGCGAGTTTGGGAAAGTCGTGCTCGGCGACGCTGCGGGCGCGGGCCCTTGCAATTCGTTCCTCGGCACGTTCGCGGAGTTTCTCGTCCTCAAATTCCTTCACGAAATCGTCGAGGTCCATTTTTTCGTACCAGACCTCGAGCGCCTTCATAAACGCATAGTCGGCCATGTGCTCGCGGTACGAACGAACAGTGCGGGTCGCGGCCCGCGCGGACTCGCTTTCGGACAGGTCGAGATGGCGCCCGGCAATCACGATGCTTGCGGTCAATCGCTTCAGATCCCATTCCCAGGGCGCAGGTAGAGTCTCATCGAGATCGTTGATGTCGAACACAACGTTGCGTTCCGGCGTCGCGAAGCCGCCGAAGTTCAGCAGATGCGCATCGCCGCAGGCTTGCACGCGCAGCCCTGACTGGGGAGTGCGCGCGAGGTCGGCGGCCATGAGAATCGCGGAGCCGCGAAAGAACGTAAACGGCGACTGCAGCATCCGTCCGAACCGAATCGGTATGAGCTGGGGCAGCCGGCCCTTGTTCGATTCGAGCAAGAGCTCAATTGGATCGCGCCGGTTCTTCGCTGCTTTCCATCCTCCCTGGTCCTCGCGAGGGACCTTGTCGCGCAGCGCTTTACCCTGGGCGCGGCGCTCATCGGGGGAGAGATAGGTCTCGTTCCGGGGCGCCATCGCCGCGTGTTTGGCTTTCTTCATGTGTGGCGGTGCCTGTTCCAATCGCAGAGCCGAACAAGAAATAGCAAAGCCATGCCGCATACAACCAGCGAAAACCGGATACGGGACAGGGTTGTATGAGGAAGCTTTAGTGACGAATCTCGTCTTGCTTTACGAGGGTGCGGAAATCCTGCCGCTCGAAGATACCCGCGATGCCGCGGGTCAGCGCGACCGACAACACCTCGCCCGGTTCATCGTAGATGCCGGCCTGGTCCTCGGGGCCCAGGCCGAAGCTGCCGACGGGCGGATCGTTGTAGGTGTCCTGTATTGCGCCCTGCCAGAAAGGGATCTTGAAGGGCGGTTTGAAGACGATCACGGTCAACGCAAAGTCCGCCGACGTCATCCACACCGCGCCAAACCTGTTGTCCTGGTTGCGACGCTTGGATACCCAGCATCGCTTGATAATCGTCACGACGACGTAGTCCACGTCCCTGGTCTTGTCGGGCAAATAGTCGGAGTAATCGGCGATCTCCGAGGTCATGCCCGCTTCCTGCGCCGCGGCGGCGATTCCTTTCTGCACGATCGGCCCCAGCGGATCGGCATAGAGCCGTTCGGCCAGGTTGCCGTCCTGCTCAACGACCACTCCGATCGCGGGCTTGCCGTCGAGCGGAGCGTGGTTGGAGGCTGCGGGGCCCGGGAATTCGCGATCGTCGGTGGGCATCAGCACCAGCACGGTGCGGCGCGGGAACGAGCTCTGGTAGCCCTTTACCTGGTAGGGGTAGTACTCGAGCTTCTGAATCGAGGTGGCAACGTTCCCGCCACCTCCTCCACCGGCGCCGTTTTCTGTAGTCGCGCAACCGGCCGCCGCGAGCATCAAGGCCGCGGCGAGAATGAAACGCTGCGCGAGACTCCGTTGCACGGCAGACTCAGCGCTGCGCGACCTGGGCGCGTTCACGAAAGAGAAAAAGCGTGCCGCCGATTTCCACCCGGTCGCCGCTCTTGAGCGGATGGCGTCCCGCCACCGGCTGCCGATTGACCAGGACCTGTCCGCCTCCGGTGGGACTGATGTAATAGACGCGGCCTTCCTGCCGGATGATCGCGTGATGACCCTGCACGGTCTTGTCGCCGAACAGGCCGATATCGCATTCCTCGGCGCGGCCCACAATCGTCACCGACTTGCTGAGCGGATACTCGCGGCCCTCGCGCGCGTTGCGGCTTTGCGACCGCACGACCATCAGCCATCCGCGCTTGAGCAGTTCGCCGACCAGCCCGATGAAGAATCCAATCAACGCGCCGAGCACGATAATCGCGATCGCGCGGCCGAACGCCTGCGGAAAGGTCGCCGTCAGGCTCTGGTAGAAAAATCCGCCGAGCGCACCGCCGACCAGGCCGCCAACGACGCCGTTGCGCCGCCGCGCATTGGATCGCGATGCCCACCCGACGCCGAGCCCGACCAGGATTCCGAGCACCGACCATCCCAGGATGCGTCCGTTGAATCCGCCCAGGACGTCAAAGGCGAATTCTCCAACCAGCAATCCCGCGGCACCGCCGATTGCGCCGATAATTCCGCCGGTGCGGATGCCGCGCAGCGCCTGCCGCCACTGGCCGACGCTGAGCGCCTCGATGCAGGCGAGAAATCCGGCGATGAAGAGTCCGATCAGCGCGCCCAATATCAGGTCACGGCCGTAGACCGAGCGGATACCGAGAAAGGACTCGGCAATACCCCACGCGCCGAGGCCGCCGAGGCCCCCGGCAGCAGCATAGAAGAGCAATTTTTCCCGGGACAGGTTGCTGGCCATACAAGAAGCCGACGTTCAGCATGGCGCGCCCCGCGCCCGCGTTCAAGCGACGTTCCCTGCGGAAGAAAATGAAATCCGCGGATTACGCGGATTTCTGAATTCGTCTAGGCAGCGGCTCGCATCGCAGGCGTGGGCTGCTTCGACGAGGCGAGCGAGAGGATCGCGATGTAGCCGGGCTTGGTTTCCATCCGCGGTCCGTAGCCCTTCGCCAGCAACATCTTATGCATCTTCGGCTGGTTGTAACTCGGCACCGCCATCACGAGGTGATGCTCCAGGTGGTAGTTGACGTAGTACGGGGCCACGAAAGCGCGCGCGAACCAGTTCGCATAAGTGGTGCGCGTGTTGCGGAACGGGTCGTCGTTGTCGGTCACCATCGAGTGCTCGGCGATGCTCCGGAAGCGCTCGACCATAGGAAGGAAGGTGAAGAACGGCACCACCCAGAGCAGCGGGTAGAGCCACCAATGACCCGTCATCGCGAGAATCGCGAACAGGATCGCATTGGTGATGATCGCGCCGTGGAGTCTGTGCCACCCTTTGTTGATTCTCAGGCTCCATGGCTCGCCCGGCTTGCCAAAGGCTCGGCGGATGAGACCGATTCGCTGCTTGTACGCGGTCTGACCTGAGAGGTCGCGAATAATTTTGCGGCGCAGGCTCTCGCGCGTGATCGGGAACGGCGCCGACAGTCCCAGGTCGGGATCGTTCTTCTGCTGGGTGAACCGATGATGCATCACGTGGTACTTGCGGTACGCATACATGTCGGCCAGCAGGATGTTGTCGGTGAGCCAGGTGCCCTCGAAATCGTTCAGCTTCAGGTTGTTGGCCATCAGGCCGTGGGCGGCATCGTGCGCGAGCACCGCGAGCCCCAGCTGGCGCGCCCCGATAATTGCGACTGCGAGCAGGAAGGTGACCGGGTTCGGCCACCATACGAACATTGCCATCGCGGCGAAGATCACTGCCCACGCGTGAAAGATAAGCCACGCGCCGCGCAGGTCGGACTTCTGCTTGAGCGCTATCAGTTCTTCGGGAGTGAAAATGTCGCGTGCGGCAATCATGCTATCCTCCAATCTTCCGTTGCCGGAAGTATCAGGGCCGGACGAGAATGTAACAGGAAATGGCAGGATACGCAAATTCCAGTTATGACCCGCCCAAGGCCCTGACCGCCAAGGAGCTGGTCCTCGACTTTCTCTCCAATCGCGCGCCGCGCGAGATGGGTGCCCGGGTCATCGTCGACAGTGCAGGTGCGCTGGGGTTTTCGGCGCAGAGCATCCGGATGGCGCTGACGCGCCTGGTCGAGGATCGCCTGGCGCTCAGCACCGGGCGCGGGATGTACCGGCTGGCGCCTTCCGGCGATGCGATGCGCCGCGAGGTGCGCAAATGGCGATCGACGCTGGCGATGACGCAGGCATGGTCGGGGGCGTGGATCGCAATCTACGACGCGCCGATCGCGCGCAGCGATCGCAAGGCGTTGCGATTGCACGAACAGGCGATGCGGCTGCGCGGTTTTCGCGAATTTCGCGCGGGACTGTGGCTGCGGCCTGCCAACCTGCGCCTGCCGACTGCGGAACTACGCACGCAACTGGAAGCTCTCGGGCTACATCGCGATGCGATGGTGGCAGAGTTGCGCGATTTCGATGAACGCGCGCAGGCGGAGGCGATGCACCTGTGGGACATCAAGGGATTGCTCGCCAGTTACGAAGATTTAACCGGCGCACTGGAAGCGAGCGCGCGACGCGTCAAGAAGATGGAACTCGCGAAGGCCGCCGGCGAAACGCTGGTGCTGGGCCGCGAAGTCGTTCGCCACCTCAACCTCGATCCATTGCTGCCGGAAGAGCTGATGCCACAGCGACCGCTGCACACGATGGTTCAGACGATGATGGCTTACGACGACATGGCGCGCGAAATGTGGCGCCGCTTCATGCGGCAATTCGAACAACGATGAAAGAAACTAGTAGGCGGCTTTGGCCCCGCGTTCGAGGGTTCGCATCACTTCGTTGAAACCCTTTTCGGCTGCGGGCATGTGAACGACCTCGAATTTCATGCGGTCCGGCCCGAGAAAATAGACGGCGTACCACCCGCCCGGACCCTCGTAGGGAAACTCGCCGGGGCCATCCAGAATCTCGGCACCGAGTTCCTTGACCAGCTCGCAGACCTCGTCGAGCTGCTCGCGCTTCTCGGTGTGAAACGCCAGGTGATGAAGACCGACCTCATAGACTTCGAATCGATGTTTCGCGAACTCGGGCTTCGCTTCCCAGATGTTGATCGCGGCTCCGCGGATGCCGGGCAGGACGTTGACGGTCAGATGCTGTCCGTTGGGATCCTGGATTTTTTCTCCGATCGTGTAACCCATGAAGCGCAGGAACGGCGTGAAAAACTTCATCGCCTCGTCCAGATTGCTGACCGTGATAGACACATGATTGATCGAACCTTTGAGCATCGCCGTTACTCCGGAGCAGTCACTTCACGGGCAGGAGCAGATCCGTAATCAGCTCGTTTGCGGGTGTGTCAAACGGGTTATTGCGGTAGATCTCGAGCGCCGGGCGATTATCCGGCAGGTAGCCGCTCGACGGCAGCCATTCCGCATAGAGACGTTCGAAGGCACCGGGTATTCCGTGGTGCGAACCTACCAGCCGGTAGCTGGCATACTCACCGCCGGGGACCTTGATTCGCTCGACACCGGCGCCGCCTTCAACCGGTTGCTCCCAGATGACGCCCGCATAGTAACGAAACGCACCGTCGTCGCCCTGTTCATCGCCGTAGCAGATCCCGATCGCTTCCTTGGTCTTGCCGGCGATTCCACATTGCAACTGCCAGCTCCAAAGCCGCGAATAGGCGTCCTTCACGGCAGTCAGAGGTCCCCGATGGAGGCATGCCCATGCGGTCTGAACCGGCAGCGTGACGACTCGGACCTCGAAGGCGCCTCGCGAGCGGCGGCGAGGTTGGGGCCCGTCCACCAGATCAGCAAACCGGATCTTTCGATCTCGAAAATCGCGCGGCGACACGGAGGTCACTCGCCTGAAGGCGCGTGAAAAAGTCTGAACGCTGTCGTAACCCACTTCCATCGCGATTTCGGTCACGGGGCTGTCGCTGGTCGCCAGCAGATGAGCGGCGCGCTCGACCCGAAAACGCCGCCCGGTATCGATAACGCTCTCGCCCACCATCGCGCGATAGACGCGATGAAAGTGAAACGGCGAGAAGTGGGCGATGCGGGCGAGTTCGCCCAGCGAGTGGGTGCGATCAGGATGCGCGGCAATGACCCTGGTTACGCGTTCGATGCGCTGCTGGTAGTCAGCCTCGGTAACCGGCTTCACGAGCGCAGCTTACCAAACTGCCGGGCCGAAGTACTTTGCCGATCTTGCGGAATTTCGGACTACGGCGGCTCCTGGTCCAACGATCGCCAACCGAAGAGGAACCGCTGGGCACCCGTCGCAAGCTCCAGCGCTGTCATCGCGTAGCATAGAATCGGGCCGGCAGGACGCAAGAAGCCGATCGACATGATCGCGCCGAGCACGGCGAAAAATAACAAGGCTTCGGTGCGTTCAAGAATCCCCGGCGGGTACTCGATCAGCTTGGGGCCGCGCCGCTCGAGCGCTGCGCCGACTGCCAGGAACACGGTGATATTCACGTACCAGCTCGCCACCAGCAGCAACGCGGGGAGATAGAGGATCGGATAGGGCCAGGCGATCCCGATAATCACGGCGCTCTCGACCAGGCGATCCGCCACCAGGTCCGAGACTCCGCCGCGCAGCGTCGGCCGCGCGCTTTCACGCGCGATAGCTCCATCGAGCGCATCCATCGTGGCGCTGATCGCAAGCAGCAGAATCCCGAGGCCGGCATTCCCGTCGGCGAAGGTCATGCCGGCCAGGATGCCGGTAGCGACCGCGATCAGCGTCGCGAAGTTAGGGGTGAAGCCAAGCCGCGCAAGGAAGCGCGCCGCATTGGTTTGAAGCCGTTGGATGTCGGGATGATCGCCGAGGATCTTGTCGAGCATCGCGGTTTCAGCCCGCCGCCGCGACCGCTTCGATCTCTTCCAGCGTGCGGCCCCGCGTCTCGGGCGCGAAGATCCAGACCAGCAGCGCGCCGATTACCGGGCCGATCGCGACAACAGCCACGGCGTTGCCGAGGCCGCCCAGTGACTTCGAAAGCGCCCCGACGGTAAATGGGGTGAGCAGAGAGGCGATCTGACCCAGTAGTTGCACCACCAGGCTGAAGGAAGTCGCGCGAATCTCGGTCGGGAACAACTCGGAGGAATAGGTCGCGGTGGCGGTCCGCGCACCCTGGAAGGCGAACACCGTGATCACCATCGAGGTGAGCATCGCACCGTGCGAATTGGTCTTGAACAGAGCGACAATCGAAACGGCCCCGATGAGGTAGGAGACGCTGGTAATCAGCTTCCGGCCTACGCGGTCGAGCAACCACCCGGCGAGCAGATGACCGACCGCGCCGATGACGTAGGCCAGGACGACCGCGGCGCCGACCTCTTTGGAAGTCCAGTGATGATCGCGCTTCGCGTACAAGGTGAAGAATGTCACCGCGGGAGCGCCGACCACGCCGACGCAGTTCCAGAGCATTGCGACCAGCAGGATCCGGCCGCGATAAGGACCGAAGAGCGGCTTCACGGCGTGTCTCAACGTGGAGACGATTCCCTCGATCTGCGTGGCGGTGCGTTCGCGCTCCGCGCGCAGGGCTTCGAAGCGCAAGGTTTCGCGCAAGTTGCGCCGCAGGAAAGCGACCAGCAGCAGCGGGACGATCCCGATGAAGTACATCCCGCGCCAGCCCCAGTGGCTATCGACCACCTTGCCGTACAGCAGACCGCCCGCAACCACCCCAACCAGGCCGATAGCGTTCAGGAGAGCGACGCCTTTCCCGCGCGCGTTGGAGGGAAATTCCTCGCTGATCATGATGATCGCGACTCCGAACTCGGCCGACAGAAAGAGTTGCGCGCAACTTTGAAAGAGCGTGAAGGTGGCCAATCCCCGCGACAGCGCCGTCAGCAAGGTGAACAGCGTGTAGCCGAGCACGGTGGCCGACAGGATCGGCTTGCGGCCGATCCGGTCCGAGTACATCACCAGGAAGAACGCCGCCATCCCGCCGGCGCGCACCAGCGATGCCATCGTGCCGACCGCCTTGTCATCGAGATGAAACGTCCTGGCAATATCCGGCGTGCAAAGATGGAATATCGTGACGTCGTAACCCTCGAAGATGGTAACCGACATCAGGAGCCCGACCAGCAGCCACAGGTAACTGCGTTCGCGCTCGGTGACTTCGTAGGCTCCGTTAGTCAGGGAGGCGTCGGTTGCGGGGTTGTGTTGAGGTTGATTCACGCGGAAAATTTCTGAGAACGCGATCAAAACCTTTCAGATCGATTGCGAGAGGGCAAGCGAGCCTGTCGCAGGAGAACCTAAATATCGATTCCCATCCGTACCATTCCAGGAGAAAGTCGCTGGTTGCCGCGTTATGCGGCCTGGTGATGCTGGCGCTTTGCGGCATCGCACGCGCGGAGAGCCTGCTCGATGCGGGCCAGGTGGACTATTCCATCATGAGCGCAGACGGTCGCGTCACACTTGGACACGGCCGCTACACGATCGATCACGAAAAGGACGCGATCGTGCTGCACGGCGAGAGCCGCTACGCCAGCGGCGACTACGACATCGAGACCAGCGTGCTTTCCCCGGGACTCGCGGGTGGATTGCCGTCACTGCTGAAATTCGATCACGTCTTTTACTCAGCCGAGGGCAGTGTCACACGCGCATCGCACGCCGATCTAACCACGGGATACGCAAGCTGCTCGGATACTCCGGCGCAGATCGAGCAATCGCAGACGCTTGAGTTTCCCTCCAATACCTGGGCGGGCGCCAGCGTGCTGGTTCCCATCCAGCAGTTCCTGCAAACCGGTGGCGGCGACCCGTTGCAGATAAACGTGTTCAACTGCACGTCCAAGCCGGCGATCTATTCAGTCATAGTCAACGAAGCCGCGCGGGCATCCTCCTGGCCATACGCGAGCAACGAAGTGCAGGTGAACGTGAAGCCGCACTTTGGATGGTACGATATGTTCCTGGCGCCGTTCATACCCAGGCTGAATGCGTGGTTCGATCCGGGCAACGGGTTCGGTTTCGAGGGCGTGGCAATCGCGCGCTACTACAAGGGTCCGCAGGTGCTAATCGTGCGCAACGCCGGCGCCGGCAACGGCGGCGCGATGCAGGTGCTCGTGCCGACCGCGGCGCCGACCAGCAGCCCGAGCACGACTGACGGCACCGGCGCGTCTCAACCTAACCCCTAGTCCGAAATTCTTTCTTTCCTGGAAAATCGTGGCGCGGGCGTCCCTGCCCGTGGGAGAGGTGCGACATCGTTCGTCGCACCTCCAATGAGGACAGCGGTTGTCGCGCGGCACAGAAACCTGGAAGGGTTCGCCAGCTCCAGCACGCGTGGCGCCGCTCGAAGCCAGGCTGGCTTGCAGAGGCTCAGCTGCTCTTCATTGGTAGCGCGACAGGAGTCGCGCATCATCCACGGGCAAGGACGCCCGCGCCGCGATTTTCGGAACTCACTTCAAAAGTCACGATTTCAAACGGACGCAATTCGATTTCGACATCGCCGCTTCGAAAGCGCCGCAACCTTCTGCGTGGCGTCACCTTCCCTGCCAGGTTGATCAGACGCGCCTTGGCTCTATTTCCGAAGCTGAATTTGGCGCGCTCCGGATTCGGCGATGCGCTATACGCGCGCACCCGATAGACTCCGTCGCGCCTGGTGAGCCGAGCGGTTGAGAACGCGATGCGCGGATTGTCGCATCGCGCCAGCGTCAACGCAGCTGACGAGTTTTCCGCGGCGGCAAACATCCTGGGGGAAAATGCATAGGCCGCCGCGCGCTGCACCACGCCCGCATCGAGGTAGCTGCCACGATAGGCCGCGAACGCAAATTCGAATCGATGCTCCCCGATCTCCTGCGCGCCGGGGGTCTCCAGCTCGGGACCCGCACCTCCGCGGCGCATCGCCAGATCCGATCGTGAGAGCCAGCCAACGCATCGCAGCAGCGTGAGCAGCAGCGTCGTACCCGCGCCTTCATCGCGCGCTTCGACCTCGTAAAGTCCCCGCGAGAAGACCGCCGCGGACACATCGTCGCTCTCGACCGCGCTCCAGCTTCGATGCGGTGCGGTCGGATAGATGTCCTCGGTACCGGGCGGCTCAGTCGCGACTATCGGGCGATCGACGACGCCGAAGCTGGTGTCGCTAAGCACCCGCGAAGCGACGATCGGTGTCCGAAGGGCAACTCGCAGGCGATGGTCTCGCGAGCGATTTGAGACTGTCGCGTCGAAATCGATTCGGTCCAGTCCAGCGTAAACGGACGCGGTCAATTCGATTCGCAGCGGCCCGGTCTCGGGCGCTCGCGCGTGACGTTTTGCATCGAGACTCTTCGGAATTGCGAACTCCACCTCGAGGCGCAGCCGGCTTCGCGCGCTGTTGCGATCAAGAACGCGCGCATTTGCTGAAAGAGGCTCAACGATCGATTGTGCGCCGGCAACGGGATCGAAGTTGTACTCATCGCCGCGGTCGCCATCGTCCTCGAAATAAAGCTCGAACCGGGAGTTGGTGCGCAGGTCTTCGACGGCCAGGCCGCGGCCGCTCGGGCGAATCCGGTAGAATTCGTTCTCAATCGAGTCGGACCTCGAGACCGCGGCCGCCGCGGCTGAGTCATCGCGAACCAGGCGAAAGAACGAGAAACCCGCCTGCCCGAGATCCCTGGCAACAAACGAGATTCGCGATCGCGGCGCATTGGTCGCGCGAATCAGCACCCGCGCATCGTCAGGAACTTCGTTGCGAACGCGGTTGCGAAATCCCTCCAGGTCGAGGTCGCCGAGCGCGGCGCGGCTCAACCACAGATGCAACTCCAATCCGCCGGTGGCGTGCCGGATCTCGTAGCGATTGATCGTTCTGCCCAGCAGCGTGGGATGGCTCAGCGCGGCCACGGTCGGCTTCAGCTCCGCGGCGGCAATGCCGACCTCGAAGGTTTGCTCGACGTGGGCCATATCGACTGCCACCGGCGACCGGCCCGAAGACCCTTCGGCCACGTAGCAACCATCGGGGTCGGGCAGTTCGAGTTCACCGCGGACGAGAGCGCAGCGCGAGAACGTCGGATTGAAGACCGCAATCGCCGTGCCGTTTGGCAGGATCGCTCCCGATGCGCGCCGCACCACGTTCTCCGCGAGCATCGCGGCCTGGTCGAACCGGTAGCGCATGTCCTCGTGCACCTGGTCGACCGAGCATCCGCAGATCGAATCATGCGGATGGTTCTGCAGTTCCATCCGCCAGGCCATCTCCAGCCATGCATCCAGGCCGGCGCCCGCGCCGCGCGCCTGGGCAAGAGCAGCAAGCGGGTCCGCCAGTCGCTCGAGCGCGTAGCAGTTCTCGAAATCGCGCTGCTTGATCCACGTGCGCGCTGAGGTCACTCCCGGCAGGAGATGCGCGCGATGGGGTGAGCGCAGCTCACCGCGATGCGTGGGGGTCCCATCGAGCGGCAGCTCAGCGAAGCGGTTGATGATGTCCTGGAGCGGGCCGACCTCGAAGGTCGTCGCACTGGTCTCGCGCGCCTCGCGAATTCGCGCCATCAGGCGCGCATCCGGCGGGGCATGATCAGTGCCGTTCATCACGAGAATAGGCGTGCCGACCGCGAACTTGCGTTCCCGTTCCGCAATCGCGCTGACCCGTGTGAGAAAACTCTCAACCGACTCCAGCGGCAGGTTCGCGCCGTTCGAGTATCCATTCGGCAGATACGCCGTCAGCAACGACGAACCGTCGGGCGCCTCCCACAGGAAGCGATTACGTGTGACCCTCGAATCGACTCCGCGCCACAGCGCGGCAGTGCGAAAGCCGAACCCCGCGAGAATCTGCGGGAGCTGCGCGATATGCCCGAACTGATCGGGCAGGTAACCAACATCGAGCGGGCGCCCGAACTTGCGCGCCGTCGCCATGCCG
>DATJWT010000269.1:0-13252 GCA_035500975.1 Binataceae bacterium (SeqCode) | reverse complement strand
GCCGGAGTAGCGGATGTAGTAACTGCGCAGGAAGCGTTTCACTTCGGCGGGTGCTTGCTTGTCGACCAGGTACCATCGCCACATCTCGGTGCGATGCGGTCCGCTGGGATGCGCGACCAGGATGGTGCGCGGCTGCTGCGCATGAAATGAGGTGTTGGGAAAGATGGTGCCGACCGTCGCGGATACACCTGCTTGATCGCCCATTCGCGCGAGTCGCTTTTGCCAGCATTGCTTGAAATATGCGGCGGTCTCCGGCGAGGACGAATAGTCGGAGCGATCGGGCGTTGCCGGCGCGACTGTATAGATGACGCCGTGCCCTTGCGGGAATGCCGCCAGTGCGCCGCGCCCGGGATCGTCGCGGCGGCCGGACTTGTCGTTGGGCCCGAGTCCGACGATGTCGACCGATCGATGGCTGACGTTGTGCAGCACGTCGCCGGCGAAATTCTCCGCGACGATCTTCCAGTTCGAGGGAATGATCCATTTCTGCACGCTGCCGAGGACCTCGATTCCGCCTTCGCCCGCATCCCACGAGCAGAAGCCGATATCGAGCGCAAACTTCGCCTCGCCCAGGTATTCCTCGAACGCCGGCGCATCGGGATCCCACGTCGCCCAGATCGTTCCGTGCAGGTTCGCGACCTTCGCGACTTCGATCAGCCCCCATCCATCCTTGTCGAACGGCGGCTGGTAGACGCGATCGTAGCGCTGGACTCCCGTCAGCTTGCCGTCGAGTGCGTAGGTCCATCCATGATACGGGCACTGGAACGCGGTCGTGTTGCCTTCATCGTAGCGGCAGACGCGCATCCCCCGATGGCGGCAGGTGTTCAGCAATACCTTGATGCTGCCGGACGCATCGCGGGTGAGAATCACGGACTCCTCGCCCATCCGCGACAGGAAGAAATCGCCCGGCTTCGGAACCTGCGATTCATGTCCGACGAATAGCCAGGCGCGCGCGAACAGGCGCTCCTGCTCCTGCCGGTAGATGGCCTCATCGACGAAGATCTCGCGGCTGATCTCGCCGCTCTGCATATCGACGAATGAATGCGCTGATTGCCCCATCGTCATGACCTCGAGGCGGTCGGGAGTCCGGCTTCAATTGCCTTTTAGCAAAAGAGACAGGCGATAGCTCGCCTCCCGCCCGGGCGCAGATTGAGCGAAAAAAAAGTTGAACAGGCACAAGGAAAGTACTTGGACTGAATAGACGGCATCGCGGGGCGTCAAATCTCAAGCGGCGGTGCCATAGGACGGAGAAGCTCCTGGTGCGAAAGACGCGACTACTTCAGCTCTTTCTTGCTCTATTGATAGCCGGCTTGCCGGCCACGACCACTGCCGCCGAAATCGAAGGCGCGACGGTCAAAAGCCCGGCGCCGAAATTCAGGGTCGCGCCGAAGAACATCCAGTTCTCCAAGGCCAAACTTCCGGGCGGGACGTCGGAGAGCAAGTCGTTCACGATCATCAACACCGGGAAGGTGGACGTTTCACTCAGCGTAGGATCCTCCAGTTCTCCATTCTCGGTGACTTCGGGCGGCGGAAGCCTGACTCTCACTCCCGGGCAGAGCCGGACAGTGACGGTTGCATTCCAGCCCTCGGCGGCAGGCCACTACAGGTCCACCGTCGATGTGACGATGAATGTGGAGCAGAATCAGCAAGCACCGCCGCCGCATACGGTTCATCTACATGGCGCCGCCACGATGGTAGCAACGGCGATCTCGACACGTACGCCGACCGCAACCGCGACGCCGACTCGAACTGCCACGGCAACGCCGACCCGTACCGCCACTCGCACCGCAACCGCGACACCGACGCGAACCGCCACCGCAACCGCGACTTCCAGCAGGACAGCAACGGCAACCGCCACCGCGACGGCATCGCGCACGCCAACGCCGACCGCAACATCAACTGCGACGGCATCGCGCACGCCGACTCCGACAGCCACGTCGACCGCCGGCGCAGGCGCGTTCCCGGCGCATTTCTTTGCGCCGTACGTCGACATGACGCTGTGGCCGACCTTTGAGCTGACCAGCAATCTTCCGAACGTGGGCAAGTACTACACGCTCGCGTTCATCGTCGACGGGGGAAGCTGCACGGCATCGTGGGGCGGTTACTACACGCTGGCGCAGGATTTCCCCGACGCCCAGATCGCGAGCACGCGCGCGGCGGGCGGCGACGTGATCGTTTCATTCGGCGGAGAAGCCGGATCGGAACTGGCCCTCGGATGCTCGAGCGTAACCGCACTCGAGGCGCAGTACGACGCAGTCGTCAATCAGTACAACCTGAGCCGTATCGACTTCGATGTGGAAGGCGCAGCCGAGGCGGACAGCAATTCGATCAAGCGGCGCAACAGCGCGATTGCGTTGTTGCAGGCTGCTCATCCCAACCTTCAGGTCAGCTACACGCTGCCCGTGTTGCCGACCGGACTCACCCAGGACGGCATCAACCTGATCTCCGATGCGATCGCGAAAGGCGTCAATATCGCCACCGTCAACGTGATGGCGATGGACTACGGCGGGCCGGACACGCAGATGGGCCAGGATGCGATCAACGCGGGTCTCGCGACCGCGAGCCAGCTTGGCGCTTTGCCGGGATATTCCGCCATGAGCGAAGCGCAGCTTAACGCGATGATCGGAGTGACGCCGCTGATCGGCATCAACGACATCAATAGCGAGGTCTTCCAGCTGAGCGACGCGCAACTGCTGCTCAGCTATGCGCAAAACAACGGCTGGGGATTGCTGTCGTTCTGGTCGGCGGCACGCGACAATCAATGCCCCCAACCGGTGAATTCGTCGCAGAACACGTGCAGCGGCGTGACCCAGACGCCGTGGGAGTTCTCGGGAATTCTCAAGCAGATCAATCCGTAGGGAGAGATGCCGTTGTCTGCAGATCCCAGGTCAGGCAGAGCAAGTGTACTGGGAAAGAAGTACCCCGCACCCAGGTCATCCTGAGCGAAGCGAAGGATCTCGCGCGGTCCTCCGCGCGTTGCTTCCACCCTACTCGCCTTCAGCAGAAGGCACTTGATCGGTTTGCGCGGGTTCCGTGTACAGGTCGGGATATTTTTCCTGAAGCGCCTTCAGCTTGGGCAGATCGTTCCATACGATGTAGGGATTCTTCGGGTGCAGCTCGCAGTAGTTCTGATGGTAGCCCTCCGCCGGATAGAAATGCTTCAAAGGAACCACCTCGGTAACGATCGGGTCTGAAAAGGCGTGCGATTCGGTCAGCTTGGCGATGTAAGCCTCGGCCGCCTTCTGCTGCGCGGCGTCGGTATAGAAGACGACTGAACGATACTGCTTGCCGGTGTCCGGCCCCTGGCGATCAAGCTCGGTAGGATTGTGCGCAACGTTGAAGAAAACCTTCAGCAGGTCTTCATATGAAACCTTCGAAGGATCGTAGACCACTTCGACCGACTCTGCGTGCCCCGTCAGGCCGGTGCTGACGATCTCGTAGTGCGCGCTGGCCGCGCTGCCACCCGCATAGCCGGACGTGACTTTGTCTACGCCCTTGACGTGCTTGAAGACGGCATCGACGCCCCAGAAGCATCCACCGGAAAAAACCGCGGTTTGGTCTTTTTGGTCAGGCGCGGAAGTCGAAGCGCCCAGCGGCGATGCGAAAACGGTGAAGGCCGCCGCAGCAACCAGCAAAAAAGTACATGTTATCGTGCCTGAAATCCTCGTCATCTGGTTCCTCTCTACCAGATAGAACCACGATCGCAACCGATTCGGTTCCCGGTCGCGTTTGCGCTGAGGCGGGACACCGTAGAAACTGCTAGTCACGCGTAGGAGAAAGCCTGCGCAAAAGGGGTTTCGCGGATGAAGTTTCGCGGATTGCTCGGTTTCCTTGGCGCGTGGCTTGCAATCGCGGCCTTCGCCACGGGATCGTGGGCTGCCCCGAGCGCCCAGCCATTCGTCATTCGAAACGTCCGGGTGTTCGACGGCGAAAAGGTCATTCCGAATACCGACGTCGCGGTTGCCGACGGAAGGATCGTCGCGATCGGACCAAATGTGGCCGCGCCGCCGGGCGCGCAAGTGATCGACGGCAAGGGCGACACCCTGCTGCCGGGCTTGATCGATTCGCACGTGCACGTTTGGATTCGGCCCGTGCTGGAGCGATCGTTGGCGTTTGGCGTAACTACCGTACTCGACATGTTCATGCGCCTACCCGACGAGCGAGCCTGGCGAAAAGAAGAAGCGGCCGGCGCGCCCGACATGGCGGACTTTCGCACGGCAGGCACCTGCGTAACGTCGCCCGGAGGCCACGGCGTCGAGGAAGGGTTCCCGATTCCGACGATCGGCCAACCCGAGGAGGCGCAGGCGTTTGTCGATGCACGGATTGCCGAGGGCTCCGACTACATCAAGATAATGTACGACTTCGGCGAGAACTACACGATCATGTCTCGCGCGACGATGGCTGCGGTCGTAGCTGCCGCCCACAAGCGGGGCAAGCTCGTAGTCGTACATATCGACTCGTACCAGGGTGCGCTCGATGCCATCAACGCCGGGGCCGACGGACTCGCTCATACACCCTTCGATCGACCGCCCGAGAGCAATTTTGGCACGCTCATGAAGTCGCATCACATGTTCGACATCACGACTATGACGATGCCGCGCCTCGATGACGCGAAGCATCCGAGCCTGCGCGAGCTGATGGCGGATCCGCTCGTGGCGCCATATCTATCGACTGGGTCGATCAATTGGTTCTCCAGCCTGTCGGCAGCAAGGCCCGACCTGCACCCACTGCTCTATCACCACACGATGTCGATGCATCCGCGCTACGACTTCGAACGCGACGAGATTGAGAGTCTCAAGAACGTGCGTCCCGAAGACTACCGGAACTTCGCCAATGGCGCGGCGGCCTTGCGACTTCTGCGCGACGCAGGCGTTCCGATCCTCGCGGGCGACGACGCATCGGGTGAATATGCGGGCGCGATGTTCGAAGCCGAGCTTGAGGGCATGGTGCTGGCGGGGCTGACTCCGACAGAGACGCTCGCCGACGCGACCTCGGTGCCGGCGAGGATCTTCTCGCTCAAGGATCGCGGAAGCATCGCCTCCGGCCTTCGCGCCGACCTGCTCCTGGTGCGCGGCGATCCAACGCGGAACATCCTGGCTACCCGTGACATAGTCGGCGTCTGGAAGCAGGGTGTCCGCTTCGATCGAGGTGCGTTGCGCGAGCAGATCGCGCAGCAAAACGAAGCCCTGAAATTCGGGTCCGGTTGGATGCCGGACGAGGATCGCATCTTCAAAGGCAATTCGAAGGTGCACCTTGAAGTGGTCGAGGGCGGGCCGGATCATGCGGCCAAGATCTTGCGTCTAACCGGCGAGGTGATGCCCGGTGTTGATCTTCCCTTTGCGGGAGCGATGTACTCGCCGGGTATGGCATTGCAGACCTGGCGCGCCGTCAACTACTCCGGTGCCAGGAGTATTTCGTTCTGGGCGCGCGGCGACGGTCATACCTACTACGCCTGCATGTTCAACGCTTCGCGCGGAGATGCGCCATCCAGGCAAAGCTTCGTAGCGGGGAAAGATTGGGAGCTCCATACGATTCCACTGTCCGCATTCAAGACCGACGGACGTGACATAACTCTGATTTCATTCGTGGCCACCCCAACTCCGGGGCTATATCATTTCGAGCTTGCCGGGTTCACGATCGGAAGCGGCTGCTTGATTGGAGCTGAGTTGACGCGGCTACCAATAATTCCAGGATCCACCGGACGATTCGCGACCGAACGCATGATTGTCACCGCAATTGCGGAGGATTCACCCGCGCAACATGCGGGACTTCGCGCCGGCGATGAGGTGGTCACTTTCGCCAATGAAAAAACGACTGACCCAAGCCGGGTGGTTGGCATTCTTGCCGGGCTGGAACCAGGTACGACCATACCGATTGAAATCGTTCGCGCGGGCGCGCCTGAGACGCTGCAGGTCACGGTTGCCGGACCGCAGTCGAAATAAGGTGTCAGCTACTTCAGCAGCCCCTTGAAGCGAGCCGCCATCCTGTCCGCTCCTTGCGACAGGATCAGCGTGTCGGCGCTTACCGCGATGAACAGGACGCCGAGTTCGAGGTAGCGCTTCACCAGCGTCTCGTCGCCGAACAGGATGCCCGGGGCTTTGCCGGCGGCGCGGATGTGCCCGATGCATTGTTCGATCGTGGCGAGCACGTCGGGATGCGTCATGTTGCCGAGATGGCCCATCGAGGCTGACAGGTCCGCAGGCCCAATGAAGACGCCGTCGACGCCCGGAGTCGACGCAATCGCCTTGATATTCTCGACGCCGCGCTTGGTTTCGATCTGCACCAGCAGGCACATCTCGTTGCCTGCCTGCTGCGGATAGGACGGCATGCGGTTCCATCGCGATGATCGGCCCAGCGCCGAACCGACGCCGCGGAATCCCGCCGGCGGATACTGCATCGCCGCGACCAGGCTGGCCGCTTGCTCCGCCGTTTCCACCATCGGGATCAGCATCGTCTGCGCGCCAATCTCGAGCACCTGCTTGATGATGTGCGGATCGCCCACGCGGATACGCACGACCGGATGGCTGGGGTAGGGCGCCACCGCCTGCATCTGCGCGAGCAGGGAGCGGAGATCGTTGGGACCGTGCTCGGCATCGAGCACCAGCCAATCGAATCCCGCGCCCGCGCACAATTCGGCGGAAATCGGATCGCCCATCGCGAGCCACAGACCGATTTGCGGCTTGCCTTCGCGTAGCGCCAGTTTGAAGCGATTTACCGGGACGTCCATCTATCGTTCTCCGACAAACCGGCAGGAGATTGAGCCCAGCGGGCCGTAGTCGACGTGGAACGTGTCGCCGGCGCGCGCCGGAACGGTGCGCGTGAACGATCCCGCCATCACCAATTCGCCCGCGGCCAGGCTTTCGCCGTAGGGCGCGAGCTTGTTGGCGAGCCACGCGATTCCATTGGCGGGATGATTCAGCACCGCGGCCGCGATTCCCGATTCCTCCAGCACGCCGTTGCGATAGCACAGCGCTCCGACCCACCGCAGATCGACATCGAGCGGTTTGATCGGCCGGCCGCCGATGACCAGCGCCGCATTCGCCGCATTGTCGGCGATCGTATCCACCACGCGGCGCCGCGCCTTCGTCTCCGGATCGTCGACCCGTGTACGCAAATCCACAATTTCCAGCGCCGGGATCACGTACTGGGTCGCATCGAGCACATCGAAGATGGAACAATTCGGGCCCTTGAGCGGCTTGCCCAGGATGAACGCCAGCTCATTCTCCAGCATTGGGGAGATGAACCGATTCACCGGTATCTCCGCGCCGTCGTGATACAGCATGTCATCGAGCAGCACGCCGTAGTCGGGCTCGTTGATATTGAACATCGACTGCATCGCGCGCGACGTCAGCCCGATCTTGTGGCCGATAATCTTGCGGCCTTCGGCCAGCTTGATATCGACCCAGGCCTTCTGCACCGCGTAGCCATCGGCATTGGTGATGTCGGGATATTGCGCCGAGGGAAACCGCATCACCTTGCGGTTCTTCTCGGCCTCGTGGAGTTCCCGGGCCATGCGCGCGATCGCGGATGCGTCCATCGGTTGATGTTCCTCCAGTCCCTCACCCGAACCCTCTCCCGCGGAAAGAGCGGGAGAGGGGCTGGCGGTTGTTAGCGTCTGCGGCTCAGAGTCGTTTGGTTGTGGCCGTAGCCAGGGCCTCTGCTGCTATTCGGGATCATTTTTTGGGGGGGCCGAAACCGCCTGCTTCGTTGGCGTGGCCGTACACGTCTTCGGTGAAGTATTCCGACTGGTAGGTCGCGTCGCGCGCGCCCCAGCCATATTCGAGCATCCAGCCCGATGGGGTCTGGAGGTAGAATGAAAACATGTGGTCGTTCGAGTGCTTGCCCGGCGTGATGGCCACCGGAATTTTCTCGCGGCGCACCAGGTCGTAGGTCATGCCGACATCGTCGAGATTGTCCACTTCGACCATCAGATGGTTGAAGCGCTTGTCGCCGCCGCCGAGACCGAACGCAACCGAGTGATCGCGCTCATTGCAGTGCATGAAGATGGGCGAGACGGTCATCTTGCCGATGCGGATTTTGTACTCCTCGCCGCCCCGCATTCCGAGCTGCGTGTAGAAGCGATAAGCCGCCTGCGGGTCGTTTTCGCGCAGGATGCAATGGCCCATCCCGCCGCCGCCGGTCTTGAACCGTCCGTGCATCCTGCGACCCGGATGAAACGGCTTGGAGAATTGCACGTGCGGGCCGTGAAAGATCTCGATTGGATTTCCACCCGGGTCTTCGGTCTTCAGCAATTCGAGGACGTGCCGCTCGGACGCTTCCTGCTCGGACCCGAGCGTGAACTTGATGCCGGCCTCGCGGAGCTGGTTCTGCATCGCGCGGAATTCCTCGCCACCCGCGACGCGGAACCCCAGGTACATCAGGTCGTCCGAAGGATCCGAGTGCAGCACGATACGATGGTGCCAGTAGTCCATGCGCAGGTAGCAGCGATCGCTTTCGCCTTCGTCCGCGACCTCCATCCCCAGAATATTGGCTGCGAATTTTTTCCACTCTTCGAGGTTCTTGACCCCAAAGCCCATGTATCCGAGTTCGGTTACCGCGACCATGTCGTTTCCTCCATCGGCCTTTAGCGAGCGTCAGTGCGAACCCAATCGGAGCCCAGTGCGACGCGCCGGACCGCATCGGTGTCGGTCGGTTGATGTCCGACCTTGTGCGCGGGCGCCGGTGCCTCCACCACGCGATTCGACAAGCGCCCGAGCCCCGTCACTTCCACCTCGACCAGGTTGCCGGGATTCATCGGGCGGGAATTTTTCGGCGTGCCGCTCAAGATGATGTCGCCGGGCAGCAGCGTGATGAACCGGCAGAGGTCGGCGAGGATGTAATCGATCGGGAAAATCATTTCGCTGATCGCGCCTTCCTGTACCATTTTCCCATCGATATAGGTACGCAGCGTCTGCTTGCGGATATCTACCCCGCTGACGATCCCGGGACCGATCGGACAGAAGCCATCCTGGCCTTTCACGCGCAGCATCGAGCCGGCGTCGGTCTCGCGATAGTCCTGGCATCCGACGTCGTTGGCGGGCGCGAAGCCGGCGATGTAGTCCCACGTCTCCTCGCGCCCCACGTTGCGCATCGGCTTGCCGATAATCACGCCGACCTCGCCCTCGTAGTTCAGGTACTTGTGACCGGCAGGGCGGCACAACGATCCGCGATGGGAGTTCAGCGCGGTGAGCGGTTTCTGGAAGTAAGTAGGCGTCTCGAGCATCGGCGCGCGAAACTCGACGCGCCGCGAATCGTAGTTGAGGTGGATGCACAGAATCTTGCTCGGGTCGCAGGGAGGCAGGTAGGTCGCGGTGGCCTCCGGAATCACGCGGCCGTCGCCGAGGATCAGCTTGTCGCCGGCCGGCTTCACCCATTCGGGATGACCTTCATGGAGAATTCGGCGCCATTCTTCTCTTGGTCCGTCGAGAACACTCATTTTCCGACACCTCCGGTTTGTTCGTAGCGTCAGCGCGACCTACGCGAAAGAACCTTTCATCGCTGCGATATTCTTCACATCGCAGTAAAAGTCAAAGCTCCAGTTGCCGCCTTCGCGGCCGATTCCGGAATTACGGCTGCCGCCGAACGGCGCGGCCAGCTCGCGTACGAAGAAGCAATTGACCCACACGGTGCCGGCGACGATCTGTTTCGCCAGCCGCATCGCATGTTCTTCGTTCTTGCTGAAGATTACCGCCGCGAGTCCGTAGTTGGTTCCGTTGCCCAGCTTGATCGCTTCCTCGTCGTCGCGGAAGGTCTGCCAGGTCAGAACCGGGCCGAACACTTCGCGCTGCACGATTTCCATTTCCTGCGATACGCCATCGAGCAGCGTCGGTTCGAAATAGAGCTGGCCGGCGCTGTGGCGATGGCCGCCCCAAAGCGGCTTCACGCCTTGCTGCAGCGCGCGATCGACGAATCCCTCGACCCGCTTGTAGTGCTCGGGCGTGATGAGCGGTCCGATGCGGGTGTTCTTGTCGCGCGGATCGCCGACCGCCATATGCGACACCGCCGCGCGGAACTTTGCCTGGAACTCGTCGGCGATTTTCGCATCGACCAGGATGCGCGTGCCTGCCAGGCAGACCTGGCCGGCATTGAAATACTGGGTGGCGGCGGTTTGCGCGGCGGCATCGAGGTCCGCATCGGCGCAGATGATGAACGGCGACTTGCCGCCCAGCTCGAATGCCACCGGAGTCAGCGAGCGCGCGCACGATGCGCCGATGAGCCTCGCGGTGTCGGTCGAGCCGGTGAAGCTCAGGCGATCGATGTCAGGATGAGCGGCCAGCGCGGCGCCCGCTTCCTCGCCGATGCCCTGCACGACGTTGAGCACGCCCGGAGGAACACCGGCCTCGGCTGCGAGATCGGCCATGAGAGAGCAGGTGAGCGGCGCCCATTCGGGCGGTTTGACGACCGCGGTATCGCCGGCGGCGAGACACGGGCCGACCTTCCACGTGGTCAGCATGAAGGGTCCGTTCCATGGAGTGATCAATCCGGCGACGCCGGCCGGGTCGAAGCGCACATGGTTGACGACTTCGGGCGAGTCGATCTTCTCGTCGTTGAGCTTGAGCGCGCGGTCGGCGAAGAACTGGATGTTGAGCGCGGCACGCGGAACCATCCGGGTCGCGTTGCCGATGAGGAGCGAGCCGTTGTCTTCCGTCTCGACCGCGGCGATCTCCCTGGCGTGGTCGGTAATCGCCCTGGCGAAGCGGCTGAGGACCTTGTGCCGTCCCTCTGGACCGAGCCCTGCCCATGCGGGGAACGCGCGCCGCGCAGCCGCGACTGCCGCATCGATCTCGTCTGCGCCGCCCGCACTCATGTCGGCGAGATGCTTGCCGTCGATCGGCGAGCAATTCGGAAATTTCTTCTTCGACTCGACCCGCTTGCCATCGATGTAATGAGCGGTCGAGATCTCCACTCCGGCGACCTTGGTTGTGTTTCCCATCGTTCAATTCTCCATCGGAGTTGCTGTTCAACCCCAAACGTCTTTTGCGACCTCTACGATCCTTCGCAGCTTCGCGTTCTGTTCCTCGACCGTCAGCTTGTTGCCGGGCGAGGTGCTGGCGAAGCCGCATTGGGGGCTGAGCCCCAGTTGGTCGAGGTCGATATGTTTCGCGACGTCATCTATGCGCCGTTTCAGTTCGTCCTTGCTTTCGAGCCGGGGAATCTTGCTGGATACGATCCCGAGCACGACCGACTTGTTCTTCGGCACAAATCGCAGCGGCTCGAAAGTGCCGGCCCGCGAGGTGTCATATTCGAGAAAATAAGAATCGACGTTGACCCGATTGAACAACATCTCCGCGACCGGGTCGTAGCCACCCTCGGTCAGCCAGCCGCTTTGGTTGTTGCCGCGGCACAAGTGCATCGTCACGTGCAGCGACTTCGGGCGATCTGCCAGGGCGGCATTGATCAGGTTGGGGAAGGTCTCGAACAGCACCTTGTCCACATCAAGACCGCCGCGCTTCATCTGCTCTACACGCCGCGGATCGCAGTACATCGCGATCGGGACTTCATCTAGCTGCACGTAACGGCATCCCGCATCGGCGAGCGCGCGGAATTCCTTGCGGTACGCATCGGCGACGTCGTCGGCCAGCTCAGCGAGATCGGAATATACGCCCTTGTCGATGTTCCGGCCGTCGGCGGAATACGCGATAGTGGGGGAGGGCATCGTGATTTTCACGGTGCGCTTCGTCATGCCCTGGAGATACCTGAATTCGTCGGCGTGGACGGGAGCTTTCCATTTCAGACGGTCATGAATTCGCAGGAGAGGGACCGCGATCTTGTTGCCGCGCTCATCGACGAAGAACATCCGCTCGATTTCGTAGTAGACGCTCGCGCCGCCCAGGCCACGGCAGATGAAGTCGGCGTAAAAGACTCCGCGGCGAAACTCGCCGTCGGTGACCGCCTGCAGGCCGATCTCCTCCTGCATCGCGACGACTTTGCGAATCAGATCGTCCTCGAGCTTGCGCAGGTCGGCCGCTGAGATACGGCCGGCCTCGCGATCCTCGCGCGCTTTCAGCAGCTCGGGCGGGCGGAGCAGCGAACCGACGTGCTCGGCGCGGAAGGGTGGATTGTGCGGAGCCAGGTTGGCCATCGGACTACCTCCGATCTACCGGGAGCCCCTGCGCGCGGCGCCGGGGGTCGCGGGCGTTTCGAGCAACCCGATTAATTGCAGTTCCAGCATCTGGCGCATCGAGGGTTTCGCGGGATCGGGCCTCGGCAGGCGGCTTCCCAGCCAGACGATCAGGAACGAAAACTGGAGCGCAAAGATGTTGTAGGCGAGCAGGTAGGGATCGATGGTCGGCTTGAGCTCGCCCCGGTGCTGGGCTGCCTCGATCAGCGCGCCCATCCGCGCGAAGAATCCTTCGGTGACCGCATCGATACCGTGATGGTCGCCCTTAACGAACGCAAGTTCCTTCGCGAATATGCGAGCGAGGTCGAGGTCACGCTGATTTTGACGGTGCATCGCGTTCAGCACGTGCATCGCCTGGTCAGCGAAAGCGGCGGACTTTGGCAAGGTCGCGAAGGCGCGATCGATCGCCTTGCCCATATCCTCCTGGAAGACCATCACCAGCAGTTCGTCCTTCGACTTGGCGTGAAAGAAGAGCGTGCCCTTGCCGACGTCGGCGAGCTCGGCGATCTCTCCCGTCGTGGTGCCTTCGAAACCCTTGCGGCGGAACAGCTCGCGCGCGGCTGCGACGATGCGGTCGCGTTTATCGCGCTTGTTGCGCTCCGCGCGTCCGACGATGCGCAGATTTCCGGCGGCAGCCACTAGGCCCGGACTTCCCGCACCTGTTGGCGCGCACCACTGTTCTCGGCTTTCATGATCTCTTCCATCATGCGGCGAAACTGCGACAGGCCGCTGTCCATCACCGCCGTGAGCATCCGGTCATCGCCGGCGCGCAGGATGTTCCTTTGCTGCGCTTCGATCATCGTGCGGTCTTCGTTGAAGGCTTTCAGCCCGAGCTGGTAGAAGGCCTCTTCCAGTTCAGCTTCGCGTGCCCACGGTCCATACGCAAAGAAGTAGCAGGTGCGATCGCGCGTCAGCGGAGTTACGGCCTGGCAGGTGAACTGCCGATGAATCGGCTCGAGATCGCCCGGCGGGCCATCGGGAAACTTCTCTGCGGTACCCTCGGCAAAGAAATCCGCGCGCAGCAGGAACACGCCCGGCACCACGAAGTCGTAGGTCTGCCAGATGTTGGTACCGCGATGCGCGATTGAGGTGATCATCTGCGACGGCTGGCCGATAAGCCAATTCTCGATTCGC
>DATJWT010000268.1:0-22817 GCA_035500975.1 Binataceae bacterium (SeqCode) | reverse complement strand
TGCGTGACGGAACGCCTTGAACGCTTCTTTTTCACTTCGCCCGGCTGTTCATTTGCCAGAGCGATAAACTGGAAGAGAAGCGCAAGCGTGTACGCTGAGTAATTCGATCCCGCAACGGGCAGATTGGGCGTCCGGATCGGCACCGTCAAAATGGGCGTCCAGAGCTGCATATATATTTCCTCGGCTTGACGTTCGATCTGGGCGCGCGTTTCAGGGTCAAATGCACGCCAGTACTTGTACCCCGAGCCAGCACGCAACATCGCGCGGGCCGCTATTCCGGTCGGTCGCCGCCGCGCCTTTAGAATATCCAATTCAATTTTGTCGATTAGAGTTGCTGAACGATTGATCTTAAAGAACGACTTTTCCGCCTTCTGCGCGTCACCTGGAATTAATTGCGTTGCTATGGCGCGCTGCCCGAACCCTACGGCACGCTTTTCCATAACCGCATCTATCGGACGGCTATTGGGCGCTGGATGAAGTATTGAAAAGTAGTCTTCGTATTTGCCGAACTTTTTTTCGACTAACTGTCGGGTTTCTTCGGCATATCTAACTTGATCGTCCGAGATATTGACGCCAAAGAACGCTTGCGAGGTCTTCCCGTCGCCATAATCGTTCTCTACCCACGCGATCAATGCGCTCAACCGATGCGCGCCATCGATCACAAATGCCCCGCGTTTAGACAGCCACAGCAGTATCGCAGGATAAAAGTCGCCTTCAATGAATGTCCCAATAAAGTCGCGCACCTGCTCCGGCTCCCAACTTGCGGTTTCCCGTTGGAAATCAGGCTTGCGAAGCGACCTTAGAAAAAATGAATTGTCTCGTTCGAGATGCTGAATATTGATCGCAACTTGATTGCTCTGCGATGCGTCAGCTTCCGCCTCGAAATCTGCGCGTTCGATAAGGGCATCCAGATTCACAACCCTGCTTCTCTTCTGAGGCATATCGTCCCCCCGGAGCCAATCGCGTTCCAGCCAATCTGGGGTCATGCTAGTTCACCACCGGACAAGGGGGTAGTGTCCGGTTTTGAGGGTTTTGGTGTCCTGATTTGGGGGAATCGGGACAGTACCGAAGGAGCCTCGTGATACTTCCCTACTTCATCGTGGGCATCACGAATTCGGCACCTAACCCTTTGCCGCTGGGCCAGCGCGCGGTGATGGTCTTGAGCTTGGTATAAAAGCGCACGCCTTCCGTGCCGTGCATCGCGTGGTCGCCGAAGATTGAATGCTTCCAGCCGCCGAAGCTGTGAAACGCCATCGGCACCGGTATCGGCACGTTGATGCCGACCATCCCGGCCTGGACGCGGCCCGCGAACTCACGCGCCGCTTGCCCGTCGCGCGTGAAGATCGATGCGCCGTTGCCGAATTCGTGATCGCTTACGATTCGGGTCGCAGCTTCAAGGTTGGGAATCCGCACAACCGAAAGCACCGGACCGAAGATCTCTTCCTGGTAAATCTTCATGTCGGTGGTGACGTGGTCGAAGAGGCATCCGCCAATGAAGAATCCGCCCTCGCATCCTTCGCCGCGGAAGTCGCGCCCGTCGACGATCAGCTTCGCGCCCTCCTGCACTCCCGCATCGACATAGCCGCGCACGCGCTCCAGATGCTGCCGGGTGACGAGCGGGCCCATCTCGACCTGGGGCACGGTTCCCGGCCCGATCCGCAGGTTCTGCACGCGCGGCACGAGTTCCTTAATGAGAGAATCGCCAGCAGCGCCGACCGCGACCGCGACCGACACCGCCATGCATCGTTCGCCCGCCGAACCGTACGCCGCACCGACCAGGGCATCGGCGGCCTGATCGAGATCGGCATCGGGCATGACGATCAGGTGGTTCTTCGCACCACCCAGGGCCTGCACGCGCTTCCCGTGTGCGGCCGCGGTCGCATAGATGTACCGGGCAATCGGCGTGGAGCCGACGAAGCTGATTGCCGCGACACCGCGATGCACCAACAGGGCATCGACGGCCTGCTTGTCGCCGTTCACGACATTGAACACTCCATCCGGCAGGCCGGCTTCCTTGAGCAGCTCGGCGAGTCGAACGCCGACCGAGGGATCGCGCTCCGACGGCTTCAAGATGAAGGTGTTGCCGCACGCGATCGCGATGGGAAACATCCACATCGGTACCATCGCGGGGAAGTTGAACGGCGTGATTCCGGCGCAGACCCCGAGCGGCTGGCGCATCGACCACGAATCGATTGCCGCCCCGACCGATTCGCTGAACTCGCCTTTGAGCAGATGCGGGATGCCGCAGGCGAATTCCACGACTTCGAGTCCCCGCGTCACCTCGCCGCGTGCATCGCCGAGCACCTTTCCGTGTTCGGAGGTAATCACGGCCGCGAGCGATTCGCCTTCGCGTTCGACCAGGCTTTTGAACTTGAACATCACGCGCGCGCGATTGAGCGGCGACGTGCTCGCCCATTCGGGGAAGGCTTTGGTTGCCGCTGCTACCGCAGAATCCACTTCGGCCGTTCCGGCGAAACCGACGTGCGCCGTGCATTTTCCCGATGCGGGATTGAACACCTCGCCGAAACGGTCGCCGGCTCCGGGAACTTTCGAGCCCCCGATGAAATGAGGAATCTGGTTCATGACGAACGCCTCCCTCGAACCATCAGAAAGTAGATCGGGACGCCGGTAAACACGATGATCACTCCGGGCCAGGTAAAGCGCGGCTTCATGATCAGCAGATCGATCATCAGGGCCGCCGCCGCGATCATGTACGCGCCGGGGACGACGGGATAACCCCAGGCCCGATAGGGCCGGGGTACGTCGGGCTGCGTCCTTCGCAGCAAAAAGACGGCGCCCACCGTTAGCACATAGAAAAATAACTGGGCGAAAATGACGTAGTCGAGCAGGTCCGAATAGGTTCCGCTTATCGCAAGAACCGCCGCCCAGATCCCCTGGATGATCAGCGCGAATGCCGGCACGCTTGCCGCGTTGAGGCGCTTCGCTGCAGAAAAGAATACGCCGTCTTCCGCCATCGCGTAGATGACGCGCGCGCCGGTCAGGATGAGGCCGTTGGCGCATCCGAACCCGGAGATCATCACCAGCACCGCCGTCAGCGACGCCCCCGCCGATCCCCACACCACCTGCATCGCCGCGGATGCGACCCGATCGCTCGTGGCGTACGCGATGCCGCGTGAGAACACGTCGCCTGCTCCTGCTGCGCCCGCGGCGGGCAACTCGAAAAGGTAGGCGAGGTTCGTCAGCACGTAGAGCAGGATGACGACTCCCGTGCCGAAGGCTAGAGCGAGCGGGAGGTCACGGCGTGGATTGCGGATTTCGGAGGCCGCGAACGTCACCGATGCCCATGCGTCGGCCGAGAACAAGCCTCCGACCATCGCGGCGCCGAATACTGCCGCGAAACCAGCCGCCGGTACACCCTGGGAGAAGAACGAATGCGTGCTGCCGAAGTTCGCGCGAATCGCCGCGTGATTGGGAAACAGCACGCATCCGACAACCACGATCAACAGCAGCGAGAGAATCTTTGCGGTAGTGAAGGTGTTCTGAACCATCCTGCCCATGTCGAGGCCGCGCAGATTGGTGACGGTCAGAACGACGATCACCAGGATGGCGCCGACGCGCTCGCCCGAAAGTCCAAAGCTCCCTACCCCGAGAAAAACCGACGAGCCCAGTACCGGCCACATCACGCCCAGGTACCGGGCGAAGGCCACCGCGACCGCGGCAATAGTGCCGGTCTGGATAACCAGCAACAGAGTCCATCCAAACAAAAATGCCCACAACCCGCCGTACGCTTCGCGCAGGTAGACGTACTGACCACCCGCCTGCGGCATCATTGCGGCCAGCTCACCGTATGCCAGCGCTCCCGCGATCGTCATCAAACCGCTGACGATCCAAATCGCAAGCAGCGCCGCGGGCGAACCGACTTGCCTGACGATATCGGCGGCGACGATGAAGATGCCGGAGCCGATCATCGAGCCGGCAACCAGTGTCACCGAGTCGAACAGCCCCAGGCCGGGTTTCAAACCGTGCGCGACGGGCTCGGATTTGACGGCGGCTTGCTGCATGCGCGCACATGCTAGGCGCTCGCAAAGCAAGTGCGCAACAAATTGCCATAACCGTTGATTTATTCGAGGAATGTACCTAGCAGATGAAGTGGCGTTCGAATCCAAAGGAGATCAATCGATGCCCCCGAAAAAGAAGACTGCCCCGAAGCGCAAGCCGGCTGCCAAACGGAAAGCCAAGCCCGTCGCCAGCCCATCGCAGCTGGACCAGCTCAGATCAATGGTTTCCCAGCTGCGCAAACGGATCGAAGACGAAGCGCGCGCGCGCAAACTCAACACCCGCCTTATCGAAGAAGCGCGGCGGGCGCGCGATGAAGTGATGCGGCACATCACGACGCTGCGCGATCAGGGGAAGAGCCTGGCGGAACAGCTTCGCAGCACCCTTACAGACGCGAAAAAGCGGGAAAAGGCTCGCCAGGATGCGATGGCTGCGGTGGCGGATCTACGCGAAGAACTGATGCGGCGGACCGACGAAGTGCGTCAGAAGACTTTGGAACTGCGCAATCTCGCCGAAGAGTCAGCGCTGAAGGCCCGCGATGTAATCATGGGCACTTCGCGTGAGTCGACTCCTTCGGGCGGCAAGAAGGAAGGGGACTAGCTGCCTTGAAATCGGCGGGCGACTTGTCACCTTCGCAAGGCGCCGCAGATTCAGCACGTGACTAACCGCGCGCCGCCCGATGGGCGGCGCGCGGGTTTTGCCTGATACCGATTGGTTGCTTACGGAGCAGCCGGGCTGGCAGCAGGGCTGGCTTCAGCCGGGCTAGCCATGGCCGCCGGGCTCGCTTCGCTGGAAGCAGACGCCTCCGGAGCGGATGGAGCTGTTTCCTCGGACTTGCTGCAAGCAGCCCCCAAGAACAACGCAACTAGTGCCAGAAGCAGGACTTTGCGCATCGCTTCCTCCTTGAGTTCCTAGATACTAGACAATAGCGCAAATACTGAAAACGGCGCTAACAATACGATAGGCGCACAGCAACTTCAAGCACGAGATTTCACAAGCGCCATAACCAGTCGATTAACGTTTAGAAGCTCGTTTTCATGCACGCATTTTGAAATTTTGCGGCTTCCCGCTATCATTCTCTCGAACGTCTGTCGCGGTGGTTGGGAGGATGGAAAGTTGGTGGAAAGCAGGCGCTTTTCTTTCGCGCTCGCTCGGGCGCGCGCTGAAAAACCCGGCCCGGTGGTAGAGCACGAACTGGACATGAACCGGCAAGCCTATCGGAGACCGGCAGCCGCATTGGTCAGGCTCCGGGAATTCATCCGATGGCTGACGCCGCAGCCGGGATTAGTAGGACCGCCCAGGAGATCGGTCGCAAGGGAAATCGAAGAACGGTTTCCCTCTTGCGATAACTGACACGCGCCCGCGCGTGTCCGGAAGGGGAAAATTCATGGGCCAAATTGCGCGCATTTCCAGCGGCGCTCCGTGGGAGCCCGTGGCCGCGTATTCGCGGGCCGTCAGGGCGGGAGATTTCGTCGCGGTCTCCGGCACCACCGCAATCGACGAGCGAGGCCTGGTAGTCGGCGGGGGGCAGATGTACGTGCAGGCCCGGCAGACGCTGTTGAATATTCGCCGCGCGCTGGAACGCCTCGGGCTCTCGATGCGGGACGTCATGCGCACGCGCGTGTTCGTTACCGACATCTCGCGCTTTGGCGATGCGGCGAAGGCTCATCGCGAGTTCTTTGCGGATGCACCGCCGGCGACCTCGATGATCGAAGTGAAGCGCCTCGTGCATCCAGACATGCTGATCGAGATAGAAGCAGATGCTTACGCGGGATCGGGCGCTGGCGCGCCCGCCGCAAAAGCCGCAGCGCGAGCGCCGAGAGCATCGGCTAAACCGAAACCCAAGGCCACCAAGAAGAAAGCTGCCTCCAGGTCGAAGAAGCGCAGGTAGTCCCGGTGGGCGTGGGGTGAGGATGAAACGTTCCGAGTGGCCGGCCGTCCGCCCGGGTCACGGGGGGATTTTCCTTTTCACCCCCACCCTGCCCACCGAAGAAACGCGCCAGAGCGAGCTTTCGGGGACGATCCGTCCGGCCGGTTGAGGCGTCACGCCTCGCGAAGCAAATACTCGCTGACCGTATCTTCTGAAAGCTAGTACGTGGGCCGCCTGAAACCGGATTTCGGGTTGCTCACACATCTAGAACCGGCGAGCAGTTCGATTCGTTCCTGCTGGTGGGCTGAAACAAGAGGAGCACAGATTAAAGTCTGCCCTCCCGGCCGCATCGCTCGATTGCAGGCAGGGCGGGGCCACCCGCCGCTACTGATCCAGGGCGGCAGCGCGCATCGCGGACTCGCCAAGTGCCGAGTTGAATGCGTTCGACGCGGCGGTCATGTAGGGCGCGGGATAGATGCCGATCAAAACCGTCGCGATTGCTGCCAGACCGATTGCCGCTACCAAGGCGGGCTTTCGCGACATCTTTGCGGTGTCGGCGCCGCCTTCCTGCATGTACATCGCGACTATGACCGAGATGTAGTAGTACGAGGCGATTACGCTATTAAGCACCGCGATGATGACCAGGTCGGTGTAGCCCTGCCGCAGCGCCGCGTTGAAGATGTAGAACTTGCCCATGAAGCCCGCCAGGGGAGGAATGCCGGCGAGAGACAGCAGGAACAGCGCCATCGCACCCGCGAGTGCGGGCGCCCGTGTTGAGAGTCCGCGATAGTCGGCGATCATGTCTCCTGCGACTCCGCGGCGCTCGAGCGCGACCACGATCGCGAAGGCTCCCAGGTTCGTGAACGCATACCCGAGCAGGTAGTAAAGTACCGACGCGCCCGCCTCCGGGCTCGCCGCAACCATCCCAACCAGGATGTACCCGGCATGAGCGATAGCTGAGTATGCGAGCATCCGCTTGATGTTGGTCTGCACGACCGCGATCACGTTGCCGGTCGTCATGGTCAACGCCGCGACGACCCAGAGTGCGGAAGACCAGTTGCCGCTGACGGGAACCAGGCTCACCAGGAAGATTCGTGCGAAGCCGGCAAACGCGCCCAGCTTCACGCCCACCGCCATGAACGCAGTCACGGGAGTGGGCGCTCCTTCGTACACATCGGGCGTCCACATGTGGAACGGGACCGCGGCGACCTTGAATCCAAAGCCGACCAGCATCATGCCAAGACCCAGGAGCAACAGCGGGTTCGAGAGCGTCTGACCGCTGAGCGCCGCGTGAATCGCTTCGAGCTTGACGCTGCCAGTCGCGCCGTACACGAGTGCGATTCCGTAGAGCAGGAACCCCGTCGAGAAGGCTCCAAGCAGGAAGTACTTGATGGCGGCTTCGTTGGAGCGCGGGTCTTTTCGGCGCAGTCCCGCCAGCACGTAGACCGCGATCGACATCGTTTCCAGCCCAAGAAAGATAACGATCAGGTCGCCAGCGGATGCCATCAGCATCATGCCGAGCGTCGAGAACAGGAGCAGCGAATAATATTCTGCCCCCGGCAGCCCGCTCTCGCCGGCATAGTCGAGCGACATCAAGATAGCGAAGGCCGCGGCGATGAGGATCACCAGTTCGAAGAATGCCGAGAAGCCATCCACGGCGAGCGAGCCCGCAAACGAGACCCCGGTCTGACCAACCAGGCCGAGCGCTAGGAAGAACGCGACTCCGAGCGCGGCGAGCGAAAGCCATCCGAGGCCTTCGCTTTCGTCATCCTCGAGCCTCACCCCCGTCAGGAGGACCGCAATCGCGCCGACTGCAACCGCGATGAGCGGGAGAATCGGCAGCCAGGCAAAGTTAATCGCGGCGAGGTTGAAAGGGTTCATTTCGCAGAAGCCGTTTCGAGCGTGAGAGACGGTTTGTTATTCGCAGAATGTGCGGACGCGATTTGCGCCTGCCGCCGTTTTTCCATCCGCACCTGCTCGATGCGAACCGGCTCGAGCATCTTCTCGACTGACGGCTCGATGCGGGACATGATTGGCGCCGGATACAGCCCCATGAACAGCATCAGCACCAGCAGCGGCACCATCACGCTGATTTCCCGGGCGGTCAGATCCTTGATAGTCGAATTCACCGCATGCGTGATCGGGCCGAACATCACGCGCTCATAGGTCCATAGCAGGTAGAGCGCGCCCAGGATGACCCCCGTGACCGCGAAGGCCGCGGCCTGCCACGAGCGCAGGTAGGTGCCCGCCATAATAAGAAATTCGCCGACGAAGCCGTTGAGCCCGGGCAGACCGCCCGACGACAGCATCGCGAACATGAAGATGCTCGCGTAGATCGGCACGCTCTTCCAGAGGCCCCCGAATTCCGAGATCTCGCGCGTGTGGCGCCGCAGGTAGAGCATCCCTATCAGCAGGAACAGCGCGCCCGTCGAGATACCATGATTGAGCATCTGGTAGATCGCGCCATCGATGCCCTGCGGATTGAGCGCAAAAATTCCCAGCATCACGAACCCGAGGTGGCTAACCGACGAGTACGCGATCAGCCGCTTCAAGTCGGGCTGGTTCATTGCGACCAGCGCGCCGTAGATGATTCCCACGACCGCCAGCGCCAGGAACAGCGGGACGGCTTCCACCGCCACGGCGGGGAAGATCGGAATCGCAAAACGCAGGAAGCCGTAGGTGCCCATCTTGAGCATGACGCCCGCCAGGATCACCGAGCCCGCGGTGGGAGCTTCCGTATGCGCATCGGGTAGCCACGTATGCACCGGCCACATCGGAACCTTGATCGCAAACGCGAGCGCGAATGCCGCAAACATCCAGCGCGCCTCCGTCTCCGAGAGCGGAACTTCGTAGAGCAGCGGCAGGTCGAAACTGACGCGTCCGAAGGCGTGCTTGGCCGCGATCACCAGGTAGATAATTGCAACCAGCATCAGCAGAGATCCGACCATCGTGAACAACACGAACTTGATAGCGGCGTAGATTTTGCGGCCGTGTCCCCAGATACCGATCATGAAGTACATCGGGATCAGCATGATTTCCCAGAACACGTAGAACAGGAACACGTCGACCGAGAGCAAAGCCCCGAGCAGACCGGTCTCGAGCACCAGCACGAAGAAACAGAACTCGCGCGGCCGCTGGGTAATATCGCCGCCGCCCGAATACAGCAACGAAAGCGATATGAGGAGCGTGGTCAGGACGGCGAGCACCAGGCTGATGCCGTCGATGCCGAGATGATAGGAAATTCCGAATTGCGGAATCCACGGATACTGCTCGACGAACTGGTAGCCCGCCTCGCCCGGGTTGAACGCCGCGAACAAGTAGAAGCTGATCGCCAGCGGCACCAGCGAAAAGATGAAGGCGGAATTCCACGTCGCCCGCTCATCGCTCAGCATCAGCACGAACAGCGCGCCGAGCAGCGGAAAGAAAACCAGGGCGGTGAGTATGCCGCTGCCCATCACTTCACCACCAGGTAGAGGTAATAGCCGACGATCGCGATTACGCCGAGCAGGTAAACGAGCGCGTAATGCTGCACGTTCCCGTCTTCGGCACGCCGCGCGACTTCGCCGCCGGTTTCGACCGCCAGCCCCGCCCCATTCGCGGCGCCGTCGATAACCATCCGGTCGATGCCTCGATTGAGAATGTAGTCCGAGATGAAGAACAGCGGGCGGGTCACGAGCAGGTTGTAGAGCTCATCGATGCGGTACTTCTCGAGCAGCAGCTCGTAGAGGCCCTTGAGTCGCCACGCCGCGATCATCGGCAGGCCCGGCATCCGCATGTAGCAAACGTATGCCAGCAGGATTCCGATTGCGCCGAGCCCGGTGGCGACCACCGAGAGCATCGCCGCCGATGCCTCCACGGTGGGCTTGAAGTTGCCGACTACAGGCGACAGGAATTTCGCGAACGCATCGCCCCAGAGGAGGCCTTCAGGCAGCCCGACGTATCCACCGATGGTCGCGAGCACCGCCAGCACGATCAGCGGAATCGTCATGACCGGCGGCGACTCGTGGATGTGATGCAGCTTGTCGGGATCGACGCGCGACTCGCCGAAGAAAGTCATAAAGATCAGGCGGAACATGTAGAAGCCGGTGATTCCGGCGGTGATCGCGCCGAGGAGCCAGAGCCAGAAGTGACCCGACTCGTACGCGCCCTCCAGGATCAGATCCTTGGAGAAATATCCCGAGAATCCCGGCACCGCAGAAATCGCCAGCGTCGCTATCAGCATGGTCCAGAAGGTGACGGGCATGTGATGCCGCAGGTCACCCATCTTGTTCATGTCCTGCTCGCCTTCCAGCCCGTGAATCACCGAGCCGGCGCACAGGAACAGCAGGCCCTTGAAGAAGGCATGCGTCATCACATGAAAGATACCGGCCGCGAATGCTCCCGAACCGACGCCCAGGAACATGTAACCGAGCTGGCTCACGGTCGAGTACGCCAGCACCTTCTTGATGTCGGGTTGAACGATCGCGACGGTGCCCGCGAAGAATGCCGTCAGTCCGCCAATCGTGGCAACCACCGCCATCGCATCCGGCGCGAGCAGGTAGAGGAAATTCATCCGCGCGATCATGTACACGCCCGCCGTGACCATCGTGGCGGCGTGGATTAGCGCGCTGACCGGTGTCGGGCCGACCATCGCGTCGGGCAGCCATACGTAAAGCGGAATCTGTGCGGATTTTCCGGTTGCCCCGAGGAAGAGCAACAATCCCGCGGCGGTCGCCGCCGTCACATCGATCATGCCGGCGTGCGCCTGCATCTCCACGAAGTTCAGCGACCATACGCCGTGATGAGCCAGCGTCGCGAGAATCGTGAAGATGCCGAGCAGGAAGCCGGCATCGCCGATGCGGTTTACGATGAACGCCTTGCGGCCGTTGTAAGCGAATTCAGGGTTCGTATACCAGAACGCGATCAGCAGGTACGAGCAGAGCCCCACCCCTTCCCATCCGACGAACATCATCACCAGGTTGTCCGCCAGCACCAGGATCAGCATCGAGAACGCGAACAGGTTCAGGTAGGTGAAGAAGCGCGCGTAGTCCTCGTCGTGCGCCATGTAGCCGACGGAATAGAGATGGATGAAGGCGCCTACGCCGGTGACGATCATCACCATCACGCCCGACAGCGCATCGACCCGCAATCCCAGCTCGACGTGGAACTTGCCCGCCTCCAGCCACCGCCACAGCGGGCAATAGAGCGCGCTGCCCGCGGGCATCGCCAGGACGTTCAGGAACGCCCAGGTCGCGACCGCAAAAGCGAGGAACATTACCGCGGGGCCGACGATGTTGACGGCAGAGCGTCCCATCCGCGGCCCCAGGAACAGGTTGAACAACACGCCCAGCGCGGGGAAAACGAGAATCAGCGAGAGCGCTGCGAATTCAACGTTCATCGGCGGATTACCATTTCAGCAGCGTCAAATCGTCGGCGTGAACGGTTTCGCGGTTGCGGAAGATCGAAATGATTATCGCCAGGCCGACCGCGGCTTCCGCCGCCGCCACCGTCATCACGAAGAACACGATCACCTGCCCGTCCATCGTGCCCATCCTGCTCCCCAGCGACACGAAGGCGAGGTTGACGGCGTTGAGCATCAGCTCGATCGACATGAACATCACGAGGATATTGCGGCGGGCGAGGAATCCCGCGACGCCGATCGCGAAAATCGCGGCGCTCAACTCCATCAGCCAGTTAAGCTGCACCATGGTCAGGCCGCCTTTTCCGGGCGCGCGGAATTTTCCGGGCGCTGCTGGATTTCCGTTTCGGTTGTCCGCCGCGCCAGCGCGACCGCGCCGACCACCGCGACCAGCAGCAGCACCGAAGTGACCTCGAATGCGATCAGATCTTCGGAAAACAACGTCTGCGAGAGGGCATCGATAGCGCCGTAACCCGCGACATGCCCGGCAGCTTTGACCTGCAGGTGCGATGGCACCCAGAAGACTTCCAGTTCGGCCAACAGGGCCGCGACGCCGATCGCGCCCAGAAGCTTTGCAGCGAGGCGCCCGGTCGAGCCCGTCTCAACCGGCAGATTCAGCAGCCAGATGACGAACAGGAAAAGGACCATGATCGCGCCGGCATAGACGATTGCCTGTAAAAACCCGACCACAACCGCGCCCTGCCCGATGAACAGTACCGCGATCGTGAGCAGCGTCAGCACCAGCGCGAGCAGGCAATGCACGGGGTTGCGCTGCAGTACGACCCCCAGCGCGGCGACCACGGAAAGCGTGGCCAGGAACCAGAACAGGATCAGCGGCATTAGTGCGCGCCTCCGGTCGCCACGATGATGAAAGCGGTCACCAGCACGTTGGCCAGCCCGAGTGGCACGAGGCCTTTCCATCCAAGCCGCATCAACTGGTCATAACGAAAGCGCGGCAACGACCAACGGACGAGGCCCAAGAACGCACACAGGATGACGACCTTGATGAGAAATGCGATGACGCCGAGAATCGAGACCGCCAGCGGTGCGATCGCCAGGAAATGCCCGCCCGGGAAATGGAAGCCGTCGCGGTAGAGCCACGGCACCTGCCATCCGCCGAGAAAGAACGTGACGAGCAGCATCGCCGTGAGCGCCTGCTCCGCAAAATCGGTGAACATGAAGGCGGCCTGCTTGCCGCCGGAATATTCGACCATGTAGCCGAGAATCAGTTCCGACTCGCCTTCGGGCAGATCGAAGGGAATTCTCTTTGATTCGGCGACGCCCGCGGTCAGAAAGAGGATGAACGCGAGCGGCTGCACCAGGATGCCCCAACGCGGCAGGAACCCGAACCATACTCCGCCCTGCGACCGGACCATCGCCTGAAGATCCAGCGTGCCGTAGGTCATGATGACCGCGACCAGCGCCAGCCCCATCGCGATTTCGTATGAGATCATTTGAGCGGTCGCGCGGATTCCGCCAAGCAGCGCCCAGCGATTGTTCGATGCCCATCCACCGAGCGCGACGCCGTAGACGCCAATCCCGATAGTGGCGAGCAGGTAGAGCGCGGCGGCATTGATGCCGGCGGCCTGCAGGTTGAAGGTGTGACCGGCAATCGTGATGGTGTCGCCGAACGGAATGACCGCGAACGTGATCAGCACCGGGAACAACGCCAGGAACGGCGCGAGCCCGTGCAGGAAGTGGTCAGCGCCGTCTGGAACGAAATCCTCCTTGGTAAACAGCTTCACCGGGTCGGCGACGAGGGTATTGATGATGCCGAGGTTGGGCATGCCGAGCTTGCGCCCGAGACCGGTGATATTGGCGCGGTTGGCGCCCACGCGGTCCTGGATGAGCGCACTGCCCTTGCGCTCGAAGTAGAGCAGGAAGATAGATAGATGGAGCCCGATCAAAACCATCAGGATGGCTTCAATCGCGCCGACAACCAGTTCAATCGTCACGTTGGGAAAGCTCGTCGATAAGTTTTAGGGTGCTTTCTTCGGTCAGGTTTTCGAAAAAACGGTCCTGGTTGAGCTGCAGCATCGGCGCCGTGCCGCACGATGCCAGGCATTCCGCCACTCCGAGCGTAAACTTGCCGTCTTCCGTCGTCTCGTCAACCTCGATCTTGAGCCGCCGCCGGATGCAATCGACAATCTGGTCAGCGCCACGCAGGCGGCAGGAAAGATTGGTGCAAACGTCAAGCAAGTACTTACCCACCGGTTTCTGGTGGAACATCGGGTAGAACGTCACCACGGCCCGCACGTGCGCATAGGGCAGCCCCAGCAGGTCAGCCACGTAGGCCTGGGTGTTCTCGCCCACCCATCCGAATTCCCGCTGCGCAATCCACAGCGTAGGCAGCAAGGCGGCTTGCCGCGTGGGATAGTGGGTCAGCAGCTCCTCGAACTCACGGAGCGCGGGCTCCGAGAACTTTGCGTCGCGCGATTCCGCCATGACGGCAGTATTACAAATCCTTACTAAAGTCGGTCCTGAAGCGTTCGGAATCTTATGATGAGTAGCCGAATTCCCGCAACCCTGCCAGAGACGCGCCGCGCGATCCGTGTGATCGTTGCGAAAACTTGCGGCTGCTATCGGAACAAGTTATCTATCGGGCGCGAGCGGACAGCGGCAAAACCCTTCCGCGAGCGGGCGTAAACAGGGATGCGCGTTATTGCGGGACATGCTCATGGCCGCCGTCTCAAGGCCCCGCGTGGCCTGGCAACCAGGCCAACTTCGGCGCGTGCGCGCGAATCGATCTTCTCCCGCCTCCAGGTTCGGCTCGATTTCGAAGGACTGCGCGTCCTCGATATTTTCGCCGGCAGCGGATCGCTCGGATGCGAATCGCTTTCACGCGGCGCGAACACGGTGACTTTCGTTGATTCTTCGCGCGCCGCCGTGCGCAGCATCGAGGAAAACCTGTCCGCGATGGCGATGACGGATCGCGCCAGGATTCTGGCGATCGACGTCTTCCGCGCACTGGACAGCTTGCGGGCCGAGCACGCGCAGTTCGATCTCGTCTTCGTCGATGCTCCCTACAAGAACGACCTGAGCAACCAGGTTGTAGAAAAACTCGGGCAGCTACAGTTGGTCGCGCCCGATGGATGGATCGTGGTGGGACAATCGAAGCGTGCCCCCGCCGCTCCCGAGGCGCCGGAAGGCCTGGTTCGACCCAGTGTCGTAACAATCGGCGATCATCGTATCGCCTTTTACCGGCGACCGGCCGAGGCGGCGCCGAGTGGGAGTTGACGGGTTTCCAAGATGGCTACCAAACCAAGCGGGCACACTCCACACGTCGCCGTTTACCCCGGCACCTTCGATCCGATTCACAACGGGCACGTCGATGTGATCCGGCGCAGCGTTCAGCTTTTCGACGAAGTGATCGTGGCGGTGGCCTACAATCCGCACAAGGAATCCGCGCTATTCACCGCGGACGAGCGCGTTGAGATGATTCGCGAGGTTATCCACGATCTCGAGCCCCGCGCGCGTGTCGACAAGTTCAGCGGGCTGTCGGTCGACTACGCCGAGCGCATCGGGGCGAAGGCCATCATCCGCAGCCTGCGCTCCGTGACCGATTTCGATTACGAGCTTCAGATGGTCAACATGAACAAGCAGATGAAGCCGAACGTCGAGACCATCTTCCTGTGCGCCAACCCCAAGGCGTTTTTCGTCGCGTCGCGTCTGATCCGCGAGATCGCGGGTTACGGCCAGCGGGTTCCCGACCTGGTACCCGAGATGGTGATGAATCGCTTGCGCAAGAAGCTCGGGGTCGATTAGGAATCGGAAATACGCAGATTACGCGGAGTTCACGGATTCTTCTCCGTGGCATCTCTTCGATCTGTGTAATCTGTGCAATCCGCGGATTCTCTTTCGGTTCTTTCGTCTTCGCCGCATCGCTACAATCGCGCTGACGCCATGATCAAGCTCAATCGAAAAATTGCCGCCCTCAAACCATCCGCCACTCTTGCCGCCGATGCGCGCGCGAAGGAGATGCGCGCGGCCGGGATCGACGTCATCTCGCTCGATGCGGGCGAGCCCGACTTCGACACTCCGGAGCGCATCAAGGAAGCCGCGCGCAAGGCGCTCGCGGAAGGCAAGACCAAGTACACCGCGGTCAGCGGCATTCCCGAGCTCAAGAACGCGATTCGCACCAAGCTCAAGCGCGACAACAACCTTGACTACGACGCGACCGAGATCATCGTCTCGGCGGGATGCAAGCAGGCGGAGGCGAATGTCATCAACGCGCTCTTCGATGAGGGCGACGAGGTGATCATTCCGACGCCAGCGTGGGTCAGTTTCTCGGCGATGGTGGAACTCGCGGGCGCCAAGGTGAAGTACGTGCCTTGTCCCGAGGACAACGGATTCTTGCTCACCCCCGACGCGCTCAAGGCTGCGATCGGACCGAACACTCGCGGCATCATGCTGAATTCGCCCTCGAATCCGACCGGCACCGTGTATCACACGGGGCAACTCACCGAGCTGGCGAAGATTCTGCTGGAAGCCGACCTGTGGGTGATGTCCGACGACGTCTACGAGCATATCTCCTACGACGGACCGGTGCCGCACCTGTTCCACATCGAACCGCATCTGCGCGGCAAGGGAATCGTGTTCAATTCGCTCTCGAAGACTTACGCGATGACGGGATGGCGCGTGGGTTTCGCGGCGGGCCCCAGGGAAGTGATCGGTGCGGCGGGACGCCTGCAAAGCCAGAACAGCGGCAACCCGAATTCGATCGCGCAAATCGCGGCGATCGAGGCACTCACCGGGCCGCAGGACGAAGTGAAAAAGATGGCGGAGGAATTCCGGGCGCGCCGCGAACTCGTGGTCGAGCGCCTGCGAAAGATTCCCGGCTTCAAGCTCCCCAACACTCCGTCAGGTGCTTTCTATGCGCTTCCGAATGTGTCGGGACTGTTCGGACTTTCCTACAACGGCAAGAAGCTCACCGACGGCGACCTGGTCGCGGGCTTCCTGCTCGAAGAGGCGAAGGTTTCGACCGTGGGCGGCAACGACTTCAACGCGCCGAACCACATCCGGATGTCGTATGCGACGTCGCGCGAGAAACTGACGGCAGCGTTCGATCGAATCGAGCAGGCGGTGAAGAAGCTGGGCAAGTGAGTTCAGCGCGGGAATGGCGAACCCGCGCCTGGAGCCGTTCTTACCGCAGCGCTTTTTCCAGTCGAACCGCGCCGCTCTCGGTGAGGTCTCCGCCTTTCTCGGCAAATCGACGGACCCGCTCGAGCAGCACCCGGGCGACCGGATCAGACGGAGCGATCTCCACCGCTCTTTCGAAGTGCTCGATCGCCCCGGCGAAATCGAACCCTTCGTAACAGCGCAGGCCCGCTTCAAATTCCGCCGTTGAGCGGACTTTCGCGGCCCGGGCAGCCGGCTCGTCGGCATCGAGCACATCGTAGAGTACAACCGGCTGCGATTTGCCTTGCACCAGGACTCGATCGATACGCCGAAGAGCCCAGGCTTCCCGCTCTTCCAGCGCGAGGTACGTTTCTTCGGTGATAATCAACGGCACGCGATAGGTCTTGGTGAGGTTCTCCACCCGCGATGCGAGATTCACGGCATCCGAGATGACCGTCGTATCCATGCGCTCGCGTGCACCCACGGTTCCGAGCATCAGTTTACCCGTATGCAAGCCGATGCCGATGTGCACGGGCGGATGGCCGGCCTTGAGCCTCTGCAGATTGAATTCCTCAAGCCTTCGCAGCATCTCCAGCGCCGCGCGGATCGCGTCGTCGGAGCGATTCGGAAAGAGCGCCATCACGGCATCACCAACGAACTTGTCGGTGATGCCGTGATACCGGGAGATCGCGGGTTCAACCGCACCGAGGTATTGATTGACGAACCGAAACGTCTCTGCCGGCGTCATACCCTCGGCCAGATGCGTGAAGTCGCGGATGTCGGCGAAGAGCACGGTCATTTCTCGCTGAACCTGATCGCCGAGCGCCACGTCGATAATGCGTTCCTTGCCGAGCTGCTCCAGGAACTCCCGGGGGACGAACCGTGCGTAGCTGTCGCTGATCTTGGCCAGCTCCAGGTGAACATTCACGCGAGCCAGCAATTCATCGCTGGCGTAGGGCTTCGTCAGGTAATCATTGGCGCCGGCGCTGAAGCCATTGACCAGGTCTGACACCCGGTTTTTCGCGGTCAGCAGGATTACTGGCAATTCAGCGTGCGAGAATCGCTCCCGAATTTTCTCACAAACCTCGAAACCGGACAGCTTTGGCATCATCACGTCCAGAAGCACCAGGTCGCATGCCGCATCCGACGACAGGTACTCCAGCGCCTCTGGTCCGCTCGCCGCAGTCGCAACTTCGTAGTTCGCCAGGCTGAGATAGTTGACGAGCGCCTGCACGTTGACGGGCTCGTCGTCCACCACCAGGATGCGATAACCGTTTCCTTCCGCGACCGGCGCGGTCGGGCCCGTGTTACTCGTCAAATGCACATCCGCAAGCACCGCGCTCACGGACTGGTGCGATTCGTGGCCAGGCGTGAGCATCTCTCGCGTGGCGGAACTAAGCGGCAGGTCAAACCTAAATCTCGATCCAGCCCCGACTTGCGAATCGACCCGGATGGTTCCTCCGTGGAGCTCCACCAATTGCCTGGTGATGGCGAGTCCCAGGCCCGTGCCGCCATGCTCCCGAGCTTCAGATCCGTCACCCTGCGAGAAAGATTCAAAGATGGCGTCGAACCTTTCGCGAGGTATACCGATACCGGTGTCGGAAACCGTCACCTCGACCCGGTTGCCCTGGACCTCTGCGAAAACCTCGACTGCTCCTCCCCCCGGCGTGAACTTGATGGCGTTGCCGACCAGGTTAAAGAGAACTTGCTGGACCCGGTCGTCATCGGCGTCGACCAGAGGGACGCGCGGATCGACTCGGTTGAACAGCCGCAGGGGTCGTTTGCCGACCAGCGCGCGCGAGACGGTCAAGACCAGGTCAGTGACCGCGTGCACGTCGGTCGGGCGGCAGCGCAATTCGATCTTTTCGTGACGCAGCTTCGAGAAATCAAGCAGATCATTCACCAGGCTGGCGAGACGGCGGCCGCTCGCTACCACCATTCCCAGGTTGCCGCGCTGGTCAGCTGTAAGCTGCCCGGTCGCGCCGTCCAGCATCGACTGGCCGATGCCGATGATTCCGTTGAGGGGAGTGCGTAACTCGTGGGAGGTGTTGGCGAGGAACTCGTCCTTGAGGGCGTCGGCCCTCAGCAGCGCCTCTTCAGCCTGTTTGCGAACCGTGATGTCCCGGATGATGCCGGTGAACCGCCGATTGTGGCTGCCGGGCACCTCGCTCAACGACAGTTCGATAGGAAAGGTTGATCCGTCGCGGCGCAAAGCTTCGAGCTCGCGCCCGATGCCGATCACCCTGCCCTCTCCGGTGCGCAGGTAACGCGCGAGATATTCATCGTGCTGCTCGCGATGCGGCGACGGCATCAGCATCGATACGTTGCGGCCGATTAGCTCCGCGGGCGAATATCCGAACAAACGCTCGACGGCAGGGTTGGCATTCTCCACGATTCCGTGCTCGTCGATCGTGATGATCGCATCGACGGCGGTGTCGAGAATCGCCTGGATTCGGCCCTGGCTCTCACGCAGTGCCTGCTCGGCCTGCTTGCGAGCGGTGATGTCGCGGATCACTCCGGTGAAGCGCCGATGGTCGCCGCTATTCACTTCACTCAACGACAACTCGATTGGAAACGATGACCCGTCGCGGCGCAGCGCTTCAAGCTCACGCCCGATGCCGATGACCCTGGCCTCTCCGGTGCGCAGGTAACGCGCGAGGTATTCATCGTGCTGCTCGCGATGCGGCGACGGCATCAGCATCGAAACGTTGCGGCCAACCAGTTCGGAGGGCGCGTAGCCAAACAGGCGGGCCACGGCTGGGTTCGCACTTTGTACGATCCCGCGCTCATCGATCGTGACTATCGCGTCGACCGCGGTCTCGAGAATGGCCTCGATGCGACCCTGGCTCTCCCGCAGCGCATCCTTGTTCTTCCTGGCGCGCACAGCCGCGGATGCCTGCGTCCGGCGTGGCGTTTTCCTCGACTTCTTCTTCACGGATCAGTTCAACTCATCGAGAGACATCGCGAAGCTCGGCGCAAAGTTCTCCAGAAAGTACCCTACTTCGGGCAGCTTGATGGCCTCAACCTGCTGCTTGAGCACCGCCGCCGCTTTCGCAAAGTCGTCATTGCCTACGCGCATCTCCTCCATGCATTTGAGATACGCGCAGAGCTTGTCAGCGGCGTGCACGATTTGCCATTCGCCCTTGTCGCTTTTCTCCTCGAACAGCAACGGCCGGAAGTCTCTTTTGATCGCTGCCGGGAGCATCGCGTAGAGCTTTTGCCGCGCCACACCGCCGACCTCCGCATGAGCGCTGCGGATCCTGCGGCTGAAGTGCTTGATCGGCGCGACGATGTCGCCGGTGATTACTTCTTCGGCGTCATGATAGAGCGCGAGCGTCGCGGCCCGTTCCGGATTCACGGCCCCTTCGAACATCCGGTTGCGAATCACCGCGAGCGCATGCGCGACCATCGCGACTTGCAGGCTATGCTCCTGCAGATTCTCATCGTGCGTATTGCGCATCAGGCCCCATCGCCTGACGAATCGCATCCTCGACAGGTAGGCAAAGAAGTGGCTCACACTTTATCTCCGGATATTTTTCCGAGTACGCGCAGACTTCAGTCTGCGCGTTCAAAATCAAGGATTGGGACCTTACGACTTCGCCCACGGGGTGGGAAACTCGCCGCGATCGAGGAATCGCACATAGTCTGCAAGGATCTCCGCGTGGTCGAATGCGAGCGGGGACGGCGGATTGCGCGGATCGAACAATCCGAGCGCTTTAGCATCATCCGCCGCAACGGGCGTCCCTTCCGAGCGCGCTACGTAGACGACGGTGACGGTTTGTCCGCGCGGATCGCGTTCGGGCTTCGAGTAAACGCCCAGGAGCGTGCGCAGTGTCACCTTGAGCGAGGTTTCCTCCAGGGCTTCGCGGACAGCCGCGCGCTCGACCGTCTCGCCGATATCGACGAAGCCGCCGGGAATCGCCCACCCGAAGGGAAAATTCTTGCGCTCGATCAGAACGATCTTGTCACCGATCTCGATAATGGCGTCGGCAGCTAGCGGGGGACACACTGGCCGGGGCATGCCATGAGTCTATCACAGGCGATTTGGCTTGCTCTCCTGTGTTGACAAGCGCCGACTCGAACCACAATGTTCGATCACTCATGCAAGTTGCCCGTCTCTACGATTTTGGAGATATCCGCGTCGAAGAAGATGCCCGCCCGGAGGTCGGACCCGACGATATCCTGGTGCGCGCCAGCGCTTGTGGCATCTGCTCCGGCGATATCATGCCCTGGTACATCCGTCGCAAGGCTCCCCTGGTGCTGGGTCACGAACCGGTTGGCGTAGTGGCCGAAACCGGCAAGGCGGTGCGCGATTTCAGGCCGGGCGAGCGCGTCTATGTGCACCATCACGCGCCCTGCTTCCAATGTCCCGCATGCGCGCGCGGGGAATACGTTCAGTGCGCGACCTGGCGCGCGACCAATCTGAAGCCGGGCGGGATGGCCGAGTACTTCCTGGTCAGCGCCGCCAATCAGCGCGATACGCTCAGGCTCCCGGACAGCGTCGATGATGCGAACGGAGTGCTGGTGGAGCCGGCGGCCTGCGTGATCAAGTCGCTGCGCCGCTCGGGCATCAAGAAGGGCGAGTCAATCCTGATCATCGGCCTGGGAATCATGGGCATGATGCACGTGAAGCTGGCGCGCCATATGGGCGCCGGCAAGATTATGGGCGCGGATCTCTTCGAGCGCCGCGCAAGGCGCGCCGAGGAACTCGGCGCCGACCACGGAATCGTGGTTTCCGGCGATAGCCTCGTTGAGCAAGTGCGCGAGGTGACCAAAGGCGCGATGGCCGACGTGGTCATCGTCGGCCCGGGCAGCAGCAAGGCAATCGGCACCGGAATCGCGACCGCGGGCAAAGGCGCTACCGTTATCCAGTTCACCGCGACTCCGCCGGAGGAAGAGATGATCGTGCGGCCCCACGACCTCTACTTCAACGAAACGCGGCTGATTCCGAGCTACTCCTGCGGACCTGAAGAAACACGCGAGTCACTGCGACTGGTCGAGGCCGGCGTGATCAACGCGCGTGAATTGGTGACTCACCAGTTCCCGCTGAAGCAGATCACGGAAGCATTCGCGACCGCACAAAAGCCCGAGGCGCTGAAAGTCGTCGTTACGTTCAACGCAAAGTAGCCCTCCCTGCTTCTCCGCAGCGTTCTTGCGCGGATCAATCCGCTTCGATGCGCGCGGAGAAAATGAGCACTCCCGCGGATATCACCAAAATCGCGCCAAGGGCGATCACATATCGGAGCCCGATCGCCGCGCCCAAAAGCGCGCCCAGCCCGGCGCCCGCGAGGATCGCGCAGAGGCGGAGAAACCGTATGCCCGCCAGCACCCGCCCGAGTTTCTCCTGCGGAGCGACCTGTTGAACCAACGTGAGATGAGTCACGGAATAGATAGTTCCCCAAAAATCGCCGATGAGTTGCTGTGCCACCAGCAGGGCAATGCTGACCGCGCCTGAGCCGTGCGCAAAACTTACCAACGCGTAGCCGACGCCCCATCCCAGGAGTCCGAGCGTCATCGCATCCTTGGGTCCCAGCCGTTCCGCGGCGCGCACCGACAGTGCGGCCCCGAAAAATGACGCCGCGCCGCCAGTCGCGTAGATCACGCCCAAGGGGCCCGGCGTGAAGCCCAGCTCATTGATGAAGAAGAGCGTATAGACGGTGCCGAAAATTCCCCCCGCGACGCCGTTTATCGTTGCCGCCGACGCGAGGGCCAACAGGCGCTTGTCTTCAATGATGGCCCGCGCGCCATCGCGGATTTCACGCTGGATGCGCCAGTCAGCGCGCGGTGGCGGTGGTTCTTCCGCTGTGCCGATAGACAACAGGAACGCGATAGAGAACAGGTACGATATCGAATCGACCAGGATGGCGATTGGCGCGGTAAGCCATTGGACCAGCCATCCGGCAATGCCAAATCCTCCCGTCTCGGCCGCCGCTTCGGTGGCGGTCAGGATGCTGTTGGCGCGCGCGATCCGTTCCCGTCCGACGAGCGTTGGCAGGTAGGCGTGATAGCTGACACCGAACAGGATGTCGGCGAGCGAAGTCAGGAACACCACGACGTAGACCTGCTCGATTCTCAGGCGGCCGAACGCCGCCGCCGCGGGAATCGAACCTAGCAGCACCATGTTGGCCACATCCGCCGCGATCATCAGGGGACGTCGCCGCAGTCGGTCTACCCAAACCCCGGCAAAGGGGCTGAACAGCAACGCGGGCACCGTGCGCCATACGGTGAGCGCGCCCATCTGCGCTGGAGTCGCGTGCAAAGCGATCACAGCAAGGAAGCTGATCGAGACTCCACCTATGACCGAGCCGAACTGGGAGATGGTCTCTCCCGTCCACAGCTTCATAAAGTCGCGGTGCTGAAAGAGACTTTCCGAGCGGCCTGCATCAATTGCGAGGTCGCGGGCACTATCGAGAG
>DATJWT010000267.1:0-2508 GCA_035500975.1 Binataceae bacterium (SeqCode) | reverse complement strand
CGCCGCGCCAGCGCAAAGGTTGCATCGCCCCACGGTTGCCATCGAATGGGACTGCGTGCGGCTTCGCGCAGGTAAAGGCTGGAAGAGGCATCGAGAGCGCCCGCCGGGAGCGCATTTGCCGCGTCGGGGCGTTTCGGGTCGGATGCGGCGCGGCCTCCCGCCGGGAAAAAAACCAGCATCGCGACGAGTATTACGAACGCAAATGGTATCCGCGTTGACAAGCGCATTTTCCCGCGATAGCAAGACCTTGGAGATCGAAGCGTCGGATTATATCGCCAACTCCACGGTGCGCGCAGTCCGATAGTTCAGAGAGCATTCGCCGGGTTCCATCATGAGCGGAAGGTCGGCAACTCGCCGCGGCACACCCGGGCCAAATCGCGGTCCGGCAAAGATAATTCGTATGCCCACTCCCAGAGTGGTCCGGCACCGCCGCGTGATCAAGGCGGGAATGGGGCTGCTCGCGCTCTCCCTGATGAGTATCGCGATTATCAGGGTTTACCTGCTCTCGACCGAGGCCACGTCTCCGGAGCAGACAGCGGGCTTGACCGACCAGGAGTCGGCCATTTTGGGGCGCGTCAACCAGGAACGCGTCCAGGCCGGCCTGAAGCCGCTCAAGTTCTCGGCGCGGCTCGCGGTGGTTGCGCGCGGCCATAGCTACGACATGGCGCTGCGCCACTATCTCTCGCATGCGAGCCCCGACGGTATCGGCCCGGCCGAGCGCATCAAGGGTGAAGGGATCGATTTCGCCGCGGCCGCGGAGAATATCTACGCGGACGACTATCACGAGCTGGAACATCTTGCCGAACGCGCCGTCGAAGGATGGCTCAAGAGCGCGGAGCATCGGGCGAGCATGCTGTCCGACAAGTTCACCGAGACGGGAGTCGGGGTGGCGCACTCGGATGACGGCAAGACCTACGTGACGCAGGACTTCATCCGCTGACGGCATCCGGATCGCGATGGAATTCGCGGAGCTGGCCGCAATCGCGGGTGGGCACGCGGAAGCCCGCGCTATCCAAACCGCACTCAAGCTGGGCTTCTTTGAGCTGCTGTCGGACGGGCCGCGCGATGCGCAAGCGATCGCGGGGGCGCTCAGGACCGATCCGCGCGCCACGATGCTTCTCGCCAACGCGATGGTCGCGCTGCGACTGTTCGAGAGCGAGCAAGGGACCTATCGCATCGCGCATTCGGCGGCGCGCTTCCTGGTCAAATCATCGCCGGAATATCTCGGCGGACTGATCCTCTTCGATGAGGATATCTTCCAGCACTGGGTGCGGCTGGAAGATTCGATTCGCAGCGGCCGGCCGGTGCGATCGCCCGACATGTTCCAATCGGATCCGGCGGACACCGAGCGGTTCATTCGTGCGATGGACAGTCTTACCCGCGCGCGCGGCGACGCGACATGGGTGGCGGAGCACCTGGACCTGGATGGCGTCGCGACAATCGCCGACCTTGGCGGCGGCCCGGGAACGTACCTGGCGGCGATCTTGCGCCGGAGGACGACGATGCGCGGTGCGGTATGGGATTTGCCCGCAACGTTGAAAGTTGCCAGAGGCATGCTCGAGGAGCGCGAGCGCGACGTGATGGACCGAATTGAGCTGGTGGAAGCGGACTATCTGCGCGCGCGGTTGCCCGGGCCCGTCGACGCGATCTTCATGTCGAACATCGTCCACGGCGAGAACGAGGCGGACAACGAGCGGCTGATGAGCGCCTGCTTCGCGGCGCTGCGATCGGGCGGGCTGGTGGCTATCAAGGATCACGTGATGAATCGCGATTTGACGGCGCCACGCGCGGGGGCGATTTTTGCGCTATACTTGGTGCTCACAACGCGGGGCCGCGATTATTCCTTCGAGGAAATCGCGGGATGGCTGACCGCGGCAGGTTTTGTCGATATCAAAATACAAGCGCTCCCGAGCCCTCCCTTCACCTCCTCGCTCGTGACCGCACGCAAACCGTGACGCAGCTCTTCCGGTCGAAAACGCTCGCAAATTTATCGCTGGCCCTGGCGCTGGCGGCACTGCCGCTTGCGATGTCGGCATGTGCTGCCGCCGCGCTGCCTGCCATCGGAGCGCAGGCGGCTCAGGGGGTAGTCGCGGTGGCCGGTTACAGCGCGATCCAGGTGGGACAAAGCAAGGCGGACAGGCATACGCCGGGAGGCCTCGACGACCAGGAGGAACGCTGCGATGCGCTGGTGGGCGCGACTCCGGGGGTCGCGGAAGTGCGCAAGACCAAAGAGGATGTGATCGAAGCACGGGAGTGGAAGCTGGTCGATCCCGGCAAGCCGCATTGGGTCATCGTGCGCACGAAGACCGGGTCGGAGAATGGATGGGAATCGAAGCCGCGAATCACCAAGCTCCAATTCACGCCGCCGCTCGCGGAACAACTCGACTACAAGAAGTCGCAGTTCGTCGCCTATGCGCCCAACAACCTGGACAACATCGATGACAGCCGCACCATGACCAGCGTCACCGAGGCATTCGGCGATCCCTTCGGAACCTTCCAGTTTCACGG
>DATJWT010000266.1:0-2075 GCA_035500975.1 Binataceae bacterium (SeqCode) | reverse complement strand
CAGGCGCTCACGGGCGGCATCGAAGGCGGCTTTGCCGAAATAAAGATCGGTTGCAATTTTGACCACTCGTCCTTCGCGTTCCATCGCCGCCAGCACGGTACGAAGCTGCGATGACGCCGCGGGCGCGAGCTTGAGTTCCTCGGCGAGCTGCTTGAGGTCAGGGGGCTGGAATTCGGCTCGCTTCAGGGCTTCTTCGACTCGCGCACCCAGCTCGCCCGCGTCGCCGCCCAGCTTGACCTTGTGAGTCTTGAGCCGCAGCACGCTTTCCTCGCGAACGATATCGGTCTCGCGCGCGATTCGATCGACGATCGCGCGGAATGCGCGCGCGCTCACCTCGTAGGGCAGCCGCGTCCGCAGCGATTCCATTTCGAGCCCGGGCGAAAGCGGCGCGGATTCGTGATGCGCTTTCAGAGCTGCCAGGGCGAAGGCCTTGAGCTCGTCCCACTTGGAGCGAGTGGTGTAGCCCTCCTCGTCGGCCATCGAGAGCTTGATGAAGCGGGCATCGCGCAGTGCAGTCTCGGCTTCGCCGACGGGACGATTCATCAGGCAGGCGAGGCGGCCCGCGGGCAAGGCGAGGCTCTCCTGGAGGTTAATCAACGCTTCCACCGCATCGGGACCGGCGGAATCGCGCAGCGTAACCAGGCTGCGCCGGTACGCATCGAGCGGCCTGCGCGAGCGGCGACCACGAGGATTCAGGACCACGCCGCCGCCGAGGGTGCGGACGTTGGTCTCATCGCGGATGACGAAGCGATCGCCGACCAGCAGTGTGACGGGCTCTTCGGTCACGATCTGCACCAGCGCGCGTTCCTTGGGAGCGATTGCCTCTTTCTCTTCGAGAATGATCACCCGGCCGAGCATCTCGCTGGTGCCGACAAAGAGTCGGATGCGTGAATTGTTCTTGAGCGGCCTTTTGGCGGCGGGCCGGATTTCCAGCCATGCATCGAAGCGCGCGGTGGTGAAATCGAGACGCGGATCGGCCAACACCTGCCCGCGCCGGAGCTCCATCCGCTCCGGCCCGGTCAGGTTGAGCGCGACACGCTGGCATCGGCCCGCGCTCGGCACCGGCTCGGAATGGACCTGCACGCCGCGCACGCGGACTTCTTCGCCGCCGGGCAACACGCGCAGGTTCTGGCCGACGCGAACCTCGGCGCCCATGGCAGTGCCGGTCACGACGGTGCCGTGCCCCTTGATCGCGAAGGCGCGATCGAGCGGGAGGCGAAAGATGCCGGTGGCGCGGCGCGCATCGAAACCCTCGAGCTGTCGCGCCATCTCGGCGCGCAATTCATCGAGGCCCGCGCCGGTAATGGATGAGACCGCGATTGTCGGAGCATTGGCGAGGGTGGTGCCATCGGCGAGCAGCTCGATCTCCTCGCGCACTTCCTTGAGGCGGGCCGCGTCGGCCAAGTCAGCCTTGGTAATCACGAAGATGCCGCGGCTCACGCCGAGCAGGTGGAGGATGTCGAGATGCTCCTCGCTCTGCGGCATCACGCCGTCGTCAGCGGCGATGGTGAACAGGACGAGGTCGATGCCATGCGCGCCGGCGAGCATGTTGCGGATGAAGCGTTCGTGGCCGGGGACATCGACGACACCGGCGCGGGTGCCATCGGGCAGCGTGAAGAAGGCGAAGCCGAGATCGATCGAGATGCCGCGTTCCTGCTCTTCCTTGAGGCGGTCGGTTTCCTGCCCGGTGAGCGCGCGGATGAGGGCGGTCTTGCCGTGGTCGATATGGCCGGCAGTGCCGATGATGGCGTGGGTGACGGCAGGAGGCATCGAAGTAGTTATCGCGCGAAGCGCGCCGCGATAAAAGTCCGGGCTGCGATCCGTTTTGAGAACGGCGATCCGTGTCGAGTGTCACACCGAACTTGACATGTGCAACGTGCGGTGTGACACTCGGATAGTGATCAAAAGCTTTCGCGACAAGGGCCTGAAGGACTTGTTTTTGATCGGGCGAAGCGCGAAGGTGCCCGCGAATCTGCGGTTTCGGTGCGATGAGATTCTGCATCTGCTGGACGCGATCGAAACGCTGAACGACCTCACCATTCCCGGATTGCGAACTCACCCGCTTCGCGGAACCA